>CAMNFJ010000088.1:0-12703 GCA_946536955.1 uncultured Lachnospiraceae bacterium | reverse complement strand
TCTTCAGGCTTCTCCGGCTGATCAGGCTTCTCCGGCTGGTCCGGTTTTTCGGGCTCCTCCGGTCTCTCCGGCTCCCGGACCAGGACCGTCTGGTCGGGATCCTCCAGGTCCTTGTGGACCGCGAGCAGGATCCTCTCTTCTTCAGGATTTTTTTCAGGAGTTTTTTCAGGATCATTTCCGGGCTGGCCGTCCTTATTTTCTCCCGTCTCCTCTTCCGGTTTTCCGGTCAGATAGAGTTCCTCGAAGGCGACGATCCGCAGGCTCCATTTCTCAGCCGCTCCGGTCGCGCCGGCCCGGGCCTGGTCTGTTTCCATTTCTTTGGCCAGAGAGGAGGAATCAAAGCGAAAACGCAGGACCTCCTCTCCGTCGGCCGTCTTCGGGACAAAGGACGCCTCCGCCGTCACTGCTTTGCCGTCCACCTCAAAGGCCTCTCCTGTGTCCTTGCGCATGAGGCAGCCCCGGAGCAGGCAGGGCAGGCCCGGCAGGAGGTTGGACCAGGTCACCCGGTCGCAGACGGTCAGAGTTCCTCCTGCGGTAAGGCTCCTGGTCTCTCCGTCCCCGGCTGACGCAAAGGTGCGGATCTTCGGATAATGGATGCTCTGGTCCTCGTCCTCCGGGTCCTCGTGGACAGCGACGGGAGGATCCCCGCCGGGATCCTCCGGCTTCTCCGGCTCCCTGTCCCCCTTGTAATAGAGTTGTTCAAAGGCGACGACGGTGGTCCCCTCCAGGAGGGAGGCGTCGTAGGTAAAGGTCAGGTCGACGGTCTGCTCTGCCGCCTCCGCCTTAAAGGAGGCCTTGGCCGTGACCTCCTCTCCCGCGGCGTCTTTGAGGGTCCTGCCGTCCTTTTTGTCAACCAGACGGCCCGTCACCAGATAATGGCAGCCCGGGATCAGGCCCCTGCAGGTGACATGGTCCACCGTGACGGCCCCCTCCGAGGCCGGGCCGATCCGCATCCCGGTCAGGGAGTCTTCGGCCTCGGTCTCGACAAGGACCAGACGAACGGTCTGGGCCTCATCATTGATATCCGTATGAGAGGCGATCACCGCCTCCTCTTGAGCGGGTTCAGCGCCGGCCCCGCCGGTGCCCTCCCCCTGCGGATCCCTGTCAGTCGAACCTGCGCCCGGCTCCTGCGGAGGCTCCTGGCCGCCCGGCCCTGCTTCAGGTCCCTGCCCGGGGTCTCCCGCGGCTGCTCCCGGGCCTCCTTCCTGACCCGGCTTCTCCGCTGCCGGGTCCGAGGCGTACTCATAGCAGACCAGGGTCATGCCCTCCGCCTTTGTCCCGTCAAAGTGAAAGCGCAGGGCCACTGTGCCGGCGGGCGACAGGATCTTTTTGGTCCTGGAGGTCTCCACCCTCCTGCCGTCTATGGTCAGGGGCTGCCCGGTCTCTTTGACATAAATGACGCCTCTGAAGAGGACCTCTCTGCCGATGTACTCCTCCATGCCTCCGTAGGTGACCGTGTCGGTCAGGGTCACCATGCCGCTCCGGTCCGCGAAATGGTCGCCGTCCTCGTCCGCCAGCTCGGTCTCCAGGACCGGCTTCTGCGTGTTTTCGATGTTGCCCAGGGTGATCACCTGGCGGTCGGACCAGACCGAGAAATGGTCTGAATACATCTTTCTGCCGCGGTTGCCCGGACCCTCGATCTCCTCAATGCGGTAGTCTCCGTAGGGCAGGGCACCCAGGGAATCCACGGGCTCCGTTCCTGTTCCGAACCAGAGGCGGGACCTCTCCTTTGTGTCCGGCCCGGCGCCGGTCTGGGCCTGTCCGGCCTGCTCTGTGGAAGCATCCGCCGGCTCCGTCTGCCCGGTTTCCTCTCCTGTTGCGTCCGCCGGTTCCTTCCTGCCGCTCTCCTGCCCGGCAGGGTCTTCCCCGCTCCTGTTTTTCTGCGCATAGGCCCAGGCGGCCGTGCTGTCAAAAAAGCCGTTGCGGTCGGTCGTAAAGGAGTGCTTTTCGATTTCCCTGCCCGCGGCATCCAGGGCCGTCACCTCAAAGGTCACGCCGGCCATCTTTTTCTGGGTGTAGGCATCCAGCTTGCGGATGGAAAAATCCCCCCGCATGACCTGGTCCTTTATGGAGGTATCTTCATTGCCGGTCAGGTCCACGACTGTCCCGTCCTCCCGGATGGAAAAGCGGACCTCCCTGGCCCCATTCATGGTATAGCCCTCGGGCGGCGTGATCTCCGCGATCCTGTATGTCCCGTAGGACAGATCCCGGACACCGGTCCGGGCAAGCCCGTTTTCATCCGTCTCCAGAGTCAGGGCCTCCGCCCCGGGCAGGACCTTTTTGTCCCGGGCGTAAATGGATCTCTCCCCGTCATTGTAGATCCTGAAGACGGCCCCGGCCAGGCTGGCCCCTCCCAGGGGACTTGCTCCGCCTGTCTCCAGGTCCAGCTTGCAGACCCTGACGCCGCCGAAGATCAGGGGGTCTTCGCTGACGACGGTCACGACCTCTGTAAAGGAATCCACCTCCGCCCTGTGGATGGTCTCGTCCGGCAGGTAGCCCTCCGGGGTCCGGGTCTCCCGCACATAATAGGTCTTCCCGGCCAGGACCTCGATCACATTGGCGGTCCCGTCCGCCCCGACGACAAAGGTTCCCGCCGCGGACCGGCCCTCTCTGGCGTCCTCCTCCGTCTTATAGAGGCTGTAGACAGCCCCTTCGATCGGCATGGTATCGGGCTCCTTTTTGTCCTTTTCCATGGAGGAATGCTTTTTCAGTGTGATCTTTCCCTTTTTGGGAGGCTCCACGGATTCCTGCCGGGTCACCTGGTCGGCAGTCACGGTTAGGCTGTGAGTGCGGACATCCAGTTCAAAGCCGGGAGAGGCCTTGGTCTCTTTCAGGGTATATTTTCCGCACAGGACCGTCAGCTCGTTGGACCTGCCGTCGCTCCCTGTCTTCAGGGTTCCGGCCGCCTTTCCGCTGCTGTCGTAGAGGGTATATTCCGCCCCGGCCAGGCTGTAGGGGGACTCACTGGCCTCCGGGTCCGCGGACATCTTCTGAACCATCACCCTGCCCTTTTTGGGGGGCTCCACGGAGTCCACGGTGACCAGCTTGTCCTCCGGCACCGTGACGGCATGGGTCTTCCCGTCGAGCTCGAAGCCCGGGGAGGCTTTGGTCTCCCTGAGGGTATATTTCCCGCACAGGACCGTCAGCTCGCTGGACCTGCCGTCGCTCCCTGTCTTCAGGGTCCCGGCCGCCTTCCCGCTGCTGTCGTAGAGGGTATATTCCGCCCCCGCCAGGCTGTAGGGGGACTCACTGGCCTTCGGGTCCACGGACGCCTTCCGGACCATCACCCTGCCTTTTTTCGGAGGCTCCACGGAGTCCACGGTGACCAGCCTGTCCGCCGTCACCGTGACAGTATGGGTCTTCCCGTCAAGCTCGAAGCCGGGCGAGGCCTTGGTCTCTTTCAGGGTATATTTTCCGCACAGGACCGTCAGCTCGTTGGAGATCCCGTCACTCCCTGTCTTCAGAGTCCCGGCCGCCTTTCCCTCGCTGTCGTAGAGGGTGTACTCGGCTCCGGCCAGGCTGTAGGGGGCCTGGTCCGCCCCGGGATCGGCGGAGGTCTTTTTAATGCGGATCCTGCCCTTGTCCACCACTTCGTTGAGGATCTCGGTCCAGTTCACGGAGGTAAAGGACTTTGCGGGGTCCAGGGCCCGGACCCCGCTGATGGGCTGGTAGCCGTCCGGCGCCTGGATCTCCCGGACATAATAGATCTTGTCGGCCAGGGCGCTCAGGTGGTTGGACCTGCCGTCCTCCCCGGTCGTAAAGATCCCCTCCGGCTTTGCATTGTTCCTGGCGTCCTCGATCGTGGAGTAGAACCCGAATTTCGCCCCCTTGAGGCCCTTCCCCGTCTTTCCGTCCTTTTTATAGACACCGATCTGGACATAACGGGGAGTGTTTTCCACCCGGATATTCTTCCCCTTTCCCTCCGCCAGCGTGAAGGGGCCGAAGGGCTCCTCCTGAGGCATGTAGCCCTTGGGCACATTGGCCTCCTTCAGATAGTAGGTCCCGGGATCCAGGTAAAAGACCGCCCTGTTCCAGTTGCCGCTCATCCCGCTGTTGCCGACGGGGATCGAGCTGATCTCGTTGGTCTTGTTGGCATCCGAATAGACCCTGGCGGGCTTTGTACAGGCCTTGTCCGTGTAGACGCGGAAACGGACCTTGTCGCCCTGCGCCGTCTCGTAGAGGGAGTAGGAGCTGTATTCGTACATCATATCCGGATCCGAGCAGGCCTTGGTCAGGACCATGCTGGCCGGCTCATCCTCCTGGACCCGGCCCAGCACATAGGCCTGCATCCAGTGCCCGTCGCTCTGGGTGCGGGCGCTGATATAGACAAAGACCTTGTTCTGGTCCGGGAGGGCTTTGGCTGCCGCGCCGGACCGGTAGGCGGAGACCAGGGACCGCATGCCGCTGCTGAGGTTGGGCCTGTCATATTCGATCCCGGCAAGCTCCGCATAGCGCATGGACATGGCCTCGTGGCAGGCTGCGATGGCGACCTTGCCAGCATTTCCAAAGCCCCTGGAGGAGGCCAGGTCCTTGCCGTAATTGTCCAGCATCGTGTAATAATACAGCTTGATCATGACCGCGTCGGTGACCCTGGTGACATTGGGAAGGACCGTCCACCTGGCCCAGCCCCGGTCATTGGGCACCGCGCAGATTCCCACATATTCATTTCCGTCCCGGTCGCGGACATTGATGGGCGTCGTGTGTCCGGGGTAGCCGCTCTGGTCGGTCCCGATCCCCAGGGCCTCGTAGTCGATCTCGGAGGACTTGCTGATGATCTGGGCCCCCTCCAGGGTGGAGGCTGCCGCCCTGCGCGCCCCGCTGGTCACGCTCTCATAGGCCTGGTTGAACTCCTCGATCGTCATCCATTCCTCCTGAACCGGTTCCGCAGCAGCTGCTGTATTTGCGGTATTGGCCGCGGCAGCGGAACCTGCCTTTTCCGCGGCGGACGCGGTATCGTCCGCGGCAGCAGCGCCCTCCTTTGATGCGGCTGCTTTCTTCGGGACAGGTCCCTCCCCGGTCTTTTCAGGCTCTTTGTCTTCTGTGGAGCCAGTCCCTTCCTCTGTCTCCCGGGTTTTTGCTCCGGACTCCGGGGCCGGCTCCGCCTCTTCTTTTGAGGGGCCTTTCTCAGAGGGTTCTCCCCCGGAAGGCTCCTTTTCAGCAGGCTCCTTTTCAGAAGGCTCTTTTTCAGAAGGCTCTTTTTCAGAAGGTTTTTTTTCGGCAGCTTCTTTGTCAGAAGGTTCCTGGTCCGATGGCTCTTTTACAGAGGGAGAGGGCGTATGTTCCTCTTCCGTGTCAGGACCGCCGCTTTTCCCGGTCCCGGCCTGGTCCCCGCCGGTATCAGATGGTCTGTCACCCTCCCGGCCGGCAGGGCTGTCCCCGCCGCTCTCTTCCGGGTCCGTCTCTTTGTCGGTATCCCCTGCGGCAGGCCCGCTCCCGGTCCCGCTTGTCGAGGGATCTTCCTCTCCGGAAGAAGGTCCGGCTGCCTCCCCTCTGGCGGACCCGCTGCCGCTCTCTCCGGCCGAAGGATCCTCCTCCCCGGAGGACGGCCCGGCCGTCTCCCCTCCGGCGGAGGGCTTGTCCCGATCCCCGCTCCCGGTCTCTCCGGCCGGGGGATCCTCCTCTGTGGAGGAGGGTCTGGCCGTCTTCCCGCTTGCGGGACTGCTGCCGCTCTCTCCTGAAGCGGACTCCGTCTGGACGCTGCCCCGGTCTATCCGGGCTGCCCGGACCTCTTCCAGGCAGACTCCCGGACTGGCGGAAACCGCCTGGACCGTCAGGGCTGTGATCAAAACGACTGCCGCCAGCAGCGCGGACAGCCTGTGTCTCCTCTTTCCTGTCATTACATTCTTTTTCAAAATATCCTCCTTTCAGACGCGCAGCTGTCGTCTGAACCGGCCCGCGCCGCCGCGCGGCACGGCGCCGGAAAGATCTTCCATTTCCATCGTTCATAAAGGGGAGCCGGCTGCCGGAATCATGAAATCACTTTACTGATCAAAGTTGATATTCACATCCGTCACATCCGGCAGATCCGCGGCGTTTTGCGTCAAGGCGCAGCCTTGTTCTCAGCACAAAGCGCAGTCTTGTTCTCAGCGCAAAGACCAGCCTTGTTTTCAGCGCAAAGCCGGCCCGATCTGAACGGCACAAAAACGGGACAAAAAAACAGACCTATTCCAAAAACAGATCCTGTTTGCCGCCGTCAGCTGCCTCCCGCGCAGGCACGCACACTTATCCCGGCTCTCCATTGTTCAGTTTTATGAATAATGATGTTTTTGTCCGACACGGACAGAATTCAGAATGTAATCACTTGAAAAGCAGGTATTTCCACTGCTTTGTCCAATACAATAGCACCGGATGGCAGCCTGTGTCAACCACAAGCGGCAACCGGTGCTCCCGCAAAATATCCACATCTATGTATTTTATCCTGCCCGCCTGCTTTATCGCTTCTCCTATGTACTGGTTTCCGTCCGGCCTGATCCGGAAGACACAGGCATTCGGGACGGACACGATCTCTTTGAGGTCTGCGTAGAGGGGGTGATCTTCGCGTTGACCGCAGCGGCATCCACGTAAAAAACAGGAGTGGTTTTTTGCGTTTTTCGCTTTTTTAGGCGGGAAAAACCTATATTCAGGAACATATGTGTTACAATATGACAGGTCGGGACTGCGCTTTCCGGCTTCAACATTGTACCATAAGGAGGTAAAACCATGGCCCGTAATATTCTTCTGACCTCTCTGAGTGCTGCGGAGAATGATCTGCCGCTGCAGTATTTTTCCGTTCAGAATGAAACCGGCTTTAATTACTGCGATTCCCTTCTGGATGCGGAGGCCGGCATAAAAACCCTGCTGGCCAGGCATGAGATCGATGAGATCATCGTCATCGGCAGAGACAACACATATGATGAAAAGGATGAGCTGGATCCTGTCCCCATCCGGGATGGCAGCCGTCTGTATTCCGAGGACCTGACATCTTTTTCCACCTATCGTCTGCTCAAGTACCGGATCGCCCGGTACGCGGATGAACTGCCCCCGGACCGCAGGAAGGAGGACGAGCTCCTGCCAGCGGATGTGCGTGAAAAGCTGGTCCGTTTTATCAGGGATTACCAGGAGGGCAGCAGGGAACTCAGGGACCGGAAATTCAACCGGCTGTTTGACGTGCTCTCGCAGAGCGACCAGGCCTATGAGGATTTCCGGGACGCGCTCTTTGATGCCTTTCCCGACCTGCGGGAATGTCAGGAGCCCTGTCTCCGATGGGTCAGGAACTATCTCTACACAGAGCTCAAGCCCTCCGCCTGGATGGAGCTCCTGCCCGCCAATGGCAAAACGTCCATCTGCCTCATTCCGGAGGACAACGTGGAGGACGGCAGCCTGTGGGCCAGGAACCTGATGGCGATGAAAGACTCCATCATCAGGGACGACCAGGACATCAACCTCTATGTTTCACTGAACGGCAAGGACGCCGCGGACAACTTCCTAGTCATCAACCTGCTGGACCTCCTGATCGCCATGCCGGAGAGCGGGGTCCGCCTGAAAAAGCTCTACACACTGACCAGTCTCCAGAGGAGTATGACCGGTATTATACGCGATGATACCCGGGGCTTCGGGGTCGCTGAGCTCTTCCATGCGATCCATTCCTTCCTGAATTACGGCAAGGCGGACCTGATCGCGAAAATATGGGAAGACAGCGGTGAGCACAATGACAGCGTCGCCGGAATGGTCTATGCCATGCGCCATGTGGACGTGGGACTGTCCATGTGCAACATCCCGGAGGTGGAGGACGGCATCGTCCGCCTGCGCGAGCTGTTCAGGGATGAAAAGTTCTGGAGGGAATCCGGTTCCTACGGCCTGATCTTTTCCGTGATCGCGGAGAGCATCCGCGAGGACTACGGCCCGCTCCTTGATGGCGACGGCGGCATTTCCTTTATCGAGCTGGTGAAATGGGCCTACCGCCACCAGTTCTACCAGCAGACCCTGACCCTGATCGAGGCCAGGGCGCCCGAGAATCTGGTGAGATCCGGTATATTCTATTACTGTAACGACGAGCAGCAGAAAGGCCGGATCATAGACCTGCTCGTGGAGCAGCGGCAGAATCTGAAGCCCTATGAATACTACAAGATGGATCAGATCGACCACTATTTCATCAAGACCTATAACCGCATCGGGGCCAGGGGCCGGGGAGACCGGAACGAGGATCCGCAGCGCGTGTACGCCGCCCTGAGGACAGAGTCCGTCAGAAACACGGATCCCTCGCTCATCACAGGCTACACCGACTGCGACAGCATGGAAACCCTGGAAAATCTCCTCTACGCCTATTACCACATCGGCAATGTCCGCAACAAGATCAGCCACGCCGAAACGCAGGCGATCTCCGGGACACGCCTGATGACGGCAGACAGCGACGAGAGCTCCGCTCTGGTCTGGATGAGGGACGGCATCGACTATTTCATCGACAGCTTTGAGAAAGCGATGGACCAGGTGCAGGGCAAAAATCCGCAGATCGTCCTCATCACCGGAGACGAAGTCCGGTCGGCCGCGGAACGCGCGAGATACAGAAAAGACAAAAACCATTGACCGGAAGGCCTTTCCCGGAGCGCTCCCCGGTCCGGACGCCGGATGAGCAGGCACAGATTTCGGTCACAGTTCGAAAAGAGGCTGTGACCGTAACTTCATAGTAACAGGAGGTACAGCATGACTCGTTTACAACAGATCAGAACCCCTGCAAAGGAAGAGAGCGGAAAAAAACTCCGGGCTTTTACCATATTGACAACACTGCTCGTCGCATGCATTGTCTTTTCCTCCGTACTCCTGTTAAACGGCAACAACAAGCTGAGACTCCTGGATCAATACATCCGCGAAGTACCGGTCATTGTGCGGGACCGCGAGCAGGAACTGGAGACACGCGCTCATGTATTCGAAGAGGATATCCTGGCCCGGGGAGAGCTGGGCACGAGGATCTACGGGGAAGAGAGCGCTCTTTCGATAGAGGAAAGGCTGGACAAGGTCTGCAGTACAGTTTCAGCCAGGAGCGTTTCCCTGACAGACAAAAATGGAGCCCTTTTAAATACCACCGGACCCGTAATTCCGGCTGACCTGTTCGAAACACGAATCCGGACACTTGAGGCTCGCAAGCCTGTTTTCGAGCTCTATCCCGCCTCCGCGGACGACGGCCGGGAGACGGAGAAACAGGACGGGACCGCTTTTATAATGGTACCGGTCGGGGGAGAGGCCGGCCGCAGGCTGGTCTTTGAATTTTCCTGTGATCCGCTGCTGGATATAGTGAATACGATCGGCAACTGGTCCAGCGTCCTCGAGCGTATGCTCTCCGGGCTGGAGGCCGAGGCCTTTGTCCTGACAGGAGAGGGAGACATCTACAGCAGCCCCCTTAAAGTCTCAGGGAGTGATGAGCAGGAGCAGCTCAGGCAGGAAGCCGCAGGTATTTTTTCAATGAACGGCGACCCCATCGGCGCCGGGAGCAAAAGCACTTATAAGCTGGTCCCCTTCCGCGGCCGCCTCTCTCTTGCGATCCTGTGCCCTTATCCGGAGCTGGATGCCCAGGTTCTTATAGCCCTGCCTCTCCTGGAATTTATCAGCACAGGCTTTTACTGTGCCCTGACCCTCTCCGCCTTCATCGTCTTCAGCCTGATTCTGTTCTCGCTTTACGTCTTAATGCTCAGCGCCAAAAAACACAACACGGTGGATGAGGAGACCTTTATCGGGAACATTGACAGGGAGACACAGCCGGGACGGATCCTGCTGCTCCTCGTCGTCGGCGTCTTTTCGGTCATGCTCCTGATGCTGGAGAATAACGCGACACTCGCCTATATCGGCAGGACCAAGCGGGAATCGCTCGAATATGAAGTCAACTGGCATGAAGACCAGAGAAAGACGATCCGCAGCTCCTATACGGACATCTACAGGACCCGGGCCCAGGCACTGGCCGCGCTCCTGACAGACCACAGGGAGTACCGGACACACACGGACCTGCAGGCGCTCAGCGATACCCTGCAGGCGGAGTATCTGATGCTCTTTGATGAGACCGGGCGCGAGATCACCTCAAGCAACACCTATACCGGCTTTTCCATCGGCGGACCTGACGCCAACCTGAGCGAAAAATACCGGGCGGTGCTGCTGGGATATCCCTCCGCGGTGGTGGGACCCGAAGAGGATCCCTATACAAAAAAACAGCAGATGGGCGCGGCGATTCTGCTGACGAAGGAAAACGGAGAGCCGGACGGCTTTGTGCTGGCCGTATTTGATGCCGGCGCCATGAATTCGGAACTGAAAAAAGAAAGTCTTGAATATACCGTCAGCACCTTTGCCGTGGCGAAGGGCTACAAGGCTGCAGTCATCGACAATGAGACGGGCGTTTTTCTCGCCCACACCGACGCAAAGAAGAAGGGACTTAAAGCAGAGGATTATCTGACGGCGGTTCCCTATGGCGAAGATTTTGAGGGCTTCACGGAATACGAAGGGACGAGTATGTATGTCTCTGGTGTTTCGAACGAAGGAAAGAACCTCCTGTTCATGGTCCCCAACCGCCAGGGCGATACATTGAGCCTGGGTACCCTGCTGATGATCGCGGCCCTGCTCCTCATCACAGGATTCCTGTACTGCCCCAAGGCCGCCAGGCTGTGCTCAAGGGCCATGAACGAAGCGATCAAAAACCAGGATCTTTCGGAGGAGGATATCAAGGCCGGAAGCGAACACCCTCTGGCGGTTTTTGCCTCAGGCTACGCCCTTTTCTTCACCGTGCTGGCAGGGATCGCCCTGCTGGCTGCCTATACCCTGATCTGGCCTGCCTTTACCTTTGTGTACGGCGGCCTGTGGTCGCGGGGAGTACATCTGTTTTCTCTGTGGGCCGCCCTGTTTTTCCTGTCTGCCACCCTATGCGCCAGTATCCTTGTCCGAACGGCTCTCCAGGGGGCGGAAAAGAGAACCCAGCTGCGCGCCAGGACAATGTTCAAGCTGGCTGACAGTTCGATTGCCTATGCCACGGGCATTCTGATCGCGGTGGGGATCCTGTACATGTTTGGTGTAAATACCAATGCGCTCCTGGCATCGGCCGGCATCGTTTCCATCGCTGTCGGCATGGGCTCCCAGAGCCTGGTCTCGGATATCGTCGCCGGATTGTTTCTCGCCATAGAGGACTCGATCCACATGGGGGATGTGGTGATGATCGACTCCTGGACGGGCCGTGTCACAGATATGGGCATCCGGACCATAGCGATCACGGATGAAAACCAGAATGTCAAGATCCTCAACAACAGCAATATCAGCGATGTCGTCAATATGAGCAGGAAAAAGACCGCCTGCCTTCTGGAGCTCACGCTGGACCGCCGCGTGCACATGGCTGAACTCGAGGAGATCCTCAGGAAGGCGGCGGAAGATGCGTCGGAGGAAATGCCGGAGCTCTGCGGAAGCCTCAAACTTGAGGGGATCCACAGCATCACCCGGGATGGCTGTACGGCCCGTCTCTCCTTTTCCTGCGCCGAGGCGGCGCGCACGTCCACCATGAAAAGACTTCAGACCTTCCTTGAGCAGGAGATAGAGAAGGAGATGGAAAAGATCTCCGGGGAGCCCTCCGGGAGCCCCGAAATCCGGGGATTCTAATCGTTGCTCCGAACCAGTAAACAGACTGTCTCGATCCCGCCCGAGACAATGAATTGATACACATATTTCTTGTCCGTACGCGGAAATGGGTTCAGGAACATATCCACGATTTATCGGTTCGCGAGGGACATGTCGACAAGCAACTTTTCACAAATTACTTTTTATATTCCTTCCACGCAATTTTAAAAAAATCAGCTCCAAACCTTGTTAACTTCAGATGCCTAGTGATGGATATCTCGACCCCAGAAGCCATAAGTGGAGATGAATGAGCTTTTATCTCCTCGAAACATAGCCCCAATGCAACCAACCTACGTACCGAGGGCGCTGAATATGCAAATTTGATTTCTGCACTGTATTTGGACCCATCCAGTTCATTTTTCATGTATTTTAATTCATAAGGTAGTAATTGATGTACTATTTCCGCATACATCTGCAGTCTTTCAAACTTTATGATCCCCCTTAAAAAAGCTAAATAGAATCTACCCAAAATTACTGCTTTTTCAGTATCACTATAATGAGAGAGAATATATAGCATATATTCTAAGGATTTATTATACTCCTTTTTATTCTTTTGAACTTTTTCAAGTATCTTTAATCTTTCCTCATCATTATCAACGCCATCAGCGGTGCTTTTAACAAAAGCGAGCAGTTTCATTATTTCAATATGTCTTTTCAATCCTGTTGAAAAATCATACATTTTAACTGCTGTTGAGAGTATGGGCACTTGTTTAAGAAAACCATCGTCCATCTTTGAATCTAATAATAATTCACCATAATCAACTATTATTTGTTTCGCTGGTTCGATACTTTTTAAAAAACCCTCCGCCAATCCATATTCATTATTTTCCATCTTAACTCCTTCTCTTTTTTAATAATTCATTACTTAGTGACTGCTCATAAAGGGTACTTTTAAAAATAACAGCCGCCACCCCGCTTCAGCTAAAACGCTAAATTGTATCTTCAATCACGATAAATTGGTCGTTGTATTCACCAAAAGCGCCATCTGCAAAATAGAGTATAAAAAATGGCGCACTTGTAGTGGTAGCTGTAGAAAACAGATTTGTGACAAACACTGACATTGCAATAGAAGAAAGCGTTGTTT
>CAMNFJ010000087.1:0-12717 GCA_946536955.1 uncultured Lachnospiraceae bacterium | reverse complement strand
CGCGGGGGTCGCTGTCGACCTCGACGGAGATCTCGTTGACGCGGGGCAGGGGGTGGAGGACAAACATGTCGTTCTTGGCCTTGCGCATGATTTTCCTGGTCAGGATATAGAAATCCTTGAGGCGGATGTAGTCCTCTTCGTTAAAGAAGCGCTCGCGCTGGACGCGGGTCATATAGAGGATGTCCAGGCGGGCGATGACGTCGTCCAGGCGGATATATTCCTCATAGGGAATGCCCTTTTCATCGAGCATTTCAATGACATAGTCGGGAACCTTGAGTTCGTTGGGAGAAATGAAGATAAAGCGGATCCCCTTGTAGCGGGACATGGCTGAGATCAGAGAGTGGACCGTGCGGCCGAATTTGAGGTCGCCGCAGAGGCCGATGGTCATGTTGTTGAGCCTGCCCTTGAGGGACCGGATCGTGAGCATATCTGTAAGGGTCTGTGTGGGATGCTGGTGGCCGCCGTCGCCGCAGTTGATGACAGGGATCCCGGCCGACTGGGCCGCGACCATGGCCGCGCCCTCCTTGGGATGACGGATGGCGGCGATGTCCGCGAAGCAGGAGATGGTGCGGATGGTATCCGAAACACTCTCGCCCTTGGAGACAGAGGAGCTGTTGGCGTCTGAGAAGCCCATGGTACTGCCGCCCAGATTCAGCATGGCGGTCTCCGTGGAGAGACGGGTTCGGGTCGAGGGCTCATAAAAGAGGGTGGCCAGCTTTTTGCCCCGGCAGGCTTCGGCGTACTTTTTGGGATTCGCTTCAATATCCGCCGCAAGATCGAAGAGTCTGTCAAGTTCACTTACGGAAAAGTCCTGTGGTGTCAGAATATGGCGCATATACGATCCTTTCTTAAAAATACTTAAATTGTGAAGACCGAAATTTCTTGTCGTACAATATAACAGCATTTTATTCGGGAGTAAAGACTTATATAAAAAATATTTCAGCTCCGGACAGGCTCAGCCTTGCTGCCCGCACCCCCCGAAGGCAGTCCCGTGCGGCCCTCATGCCAGCGGCTCGTAGCCGATCTTTCTGGCCTCCAGGAAGCGGCGCACGGTCCGGTCCCAGAGGCGATCACCATTTTTGTTCATCGTGAAGCTCTTCATGGAAATGCCGGTCAGGATCGTGGCCTCCCCGTTTTTGTAGCGGATCGTGAGCACAAAGGCCCCAACACATTCCTCCAGCTCCCTGTCGCCCTCCTTCTCCAGCATGGCCCGCATGTATTCGGGCTTCAGATGCAGGATGAACTGAAAGGAGACCGGAGCCCGTTTGCCCCGGATCAGGTCCCGCAGCAGGGGCCGGACCTCGCTCCAGGCCGCGTAGTCATAGGGGAGCTGGTCGGGGTCCTCCCGGACCTCTTTTTCAAAAAAGTCTTTGTTGATCTGACCCTTGACCTGCCAGCTGACAGCTGTCTGCAGGATGCCCTCCGCCAGCAGGAAGGAATCAAAGGTATCCCGTGAAAAGAGCCCTGACATAAAGCTGCCAAGGCCGGTGACTTTGAGTGCGATCATAAGGATAACTCCTGTAAAAAGGTTGAATACCGTGAGTCATTGGGGACGTATCAGTTTGACTCACGCAACGTCCCCACTGACTCACTGACTCCCACAGACTCACATGAACACAATAGAGACCATCACGGACCGCAGCAGGACGATCAGGCCGATCTGGGTCAGCAGGATCAGGGGCAGGCCGAAGCGGAAGGAGGCCTTGCGGATCTTGTGGTGGAAGAGCAGCATGCCTCCGATGGCTCCGATGCTGCCTCCTATGACGGCGATCGTAAACAGGACGGACTCCGGGATCCGGAAGCGGTGCTCCATGGCCCGGATCTTGTCGGAAGCCATGGCGGCGATGCCCAGAAAATTGATGAAAATAAAATATATGATCAGGATGACTCTTGCGAGCATGGGTGATTTCCTCCCTTGAAAAGGTTGCTGCACAGACTGCCGCAGCGGGGGCCGGCCGGCTTTCCTGTTAAAAAAAGCCACGGCGGACCCGGACGGGGCCCGGGGCAGACCGGGACAGGGCCTGCGGCGCATCCCCTATTTTAATAGGGAAGAGGGCGGGTGGCAAGAGAAAAAAGCCAGGCGCGGATGCGGATGGAAAAAGGCGTTACATGTTCACGCCCCCTCGAAGGGCGTGAACATGTAACGTTGCGTTCAGCGATTCCAACGCGCTACGCGCCGCTGAACGCCTTTAAACTCGGGTTTTGCGCAAAAAGCGTGCGCAAAACACCTCGCGTTTCAGGTGGGCCTGAACTGTTACAAAAGGGCTTACGCGATCAGGAAAAGAGCAGGAAAAAGACAGAAAGAAAGACCGCCGCGCGGAAAATGTATCCGTGCGGCGGCCCTGTTTTTCGGATCATTGAGGACCAGATCATAAGAGGTCAGACCATCAAGATCAGACTATAAAGATCAGACCATAAGGGATCAGATCATATAAGTTCAGATCCCGGAAGAGAAGAGGGGGATCAGAGCAGTCCCATCTCCTGCATCTTCATGGCGCGGACCTTGGTGGAGAGGCCGAAGAGGGTGATGAAGCCCTCGGCGTCGTGGTGGTCATAGAGGTCGCCGGTGGTGAAGGAGGCCAAGCTCTCGCTGTAGAGGGAGTAGGGAGAGGTGGTGCCGGCCTTGATGATGTTGCCCTTGTAGAGGCCGAGCTTGACTTCGCCGGTGACATATTTCTGGGTGGACTCGATGAAGGCCTGCTCCGCCTCGCGCAGAGGGGTGAACCACTTGCCTTCGTAGACCAGGCTGGCGAACTTGTGGCCGATCTCATCCTTGACGGCATAGGTGTCGCGGTCCAGGATCAGCTCCTCGAGCTGTTGGTGGGCCTCCATGAGGATGGTTCCGCCGGGAGTTTCATAGATGCCGCGGGACTTCATGCCGACGACACGGTTCTCGACGATATCGATGATGCCGATGCCGTTCTCGCCGCCGATCTTGTTGAGCTTGCGGATGATATCGGAGACCTTCATGGCTTCGCCGTTGAGGGTCTTGGGAACGCCCGCCTCGAAGGTCAGGGTGATGTAGGTGATCTTATCGGGGGCCTTCATGGGAGTCTGGCTCAGGACCAGCAGGTGGTCATAGTTGGGGGCGTTGGCGGGATCCTCCAGCTCCAGACCCTCGTGGCTGATGTGCCAGAGGTTGCGGTCGCGGCTGTAGCTGCTGTCAGCGGAGAAGGGCAGTTCGATGCCGTGGGCCTTGCAGTATGCGATCTCGGACTCACGGGAATCCATATTCCACTTGGGGCTTCTCCAGGCGGCGATGATCTTGAGGTCGGGAGCCAGGGCCTTGATGCCCATCTCGAAACGGATCTGGTCATTGCCCTTGCCGGTCGCGCCGTGGCAGATCGTGGTCGCGCCCTCCTTGCGGGCGATCTCGACCAGCTTCTTGGCGATCAGAGGACGGGCCATGGAGGTGCCGAGGAGGTACTTGTTCTCATAGACAGCGTGGGCCTGGACACAGGGGACGACGTACTCATCGGCGAACTCGTCGCAGACATCCAGGATATAGAGCTTCTCGGCGCCGCAGTATTTGGCGCGCTCTTCCAGATGATCCAGCTCCTCCTCCTGACCGCAGTCGATGCAGACACAGACGACATCATAGCCGTAGTTCTCCTTGAGCCAGGGAATGATCGCGGTCGTATCAAGACCGCCGCTGTATGCCAGAATTACCTTTTCCTTTTTGCTTTCCATGAAAAAACCTCCTGCATGGGCATCCGGTCTCAAAAGCCCCGGGCCCGATCTATAAAAAAATATTTTTTATCTTTGATGTCCGGCTCCTGTCTTCCTTTCGCCGGAACGTTTACCACTATACAACAAACAATATACAAATGCAAGCCCTAAAACATGTATATTTTTAAGAAAAATAGAATATTCAATGCATAACATGGAGAAATATGCATTTATACTGGACATTTATGCAAAGCGGGTGTATATTAATCAGAGCTTTGGCAAGCGGAAGACGGCCCGGCCCCGCCGGAAGGCGTTTGACGCTGCGTTTATGCCCCCTCGAAAGGGCGTGGACTGTACCTTTTTATCCACTAAAAAGTATACGCTATAAAGGAATCCTTTTCTTGCAACTGCATTGGAAAGTATTATAATGAAGAGACGCCGCAGACCCGGCCTCTGTGAGGAAGGCCTGACCCCGCCGGGAGGATCTGCCCTCAGGGGGGACTCCTGTGAAAGACACAGGTTTCCTGGCGCATTGAAAAGGTACATAATATAGAAGAAAGAATTTTAGAAAGTACACAGGATTTTGAAAAAAACAACAGAAGCTATCACCCCGGCGCAGATCAGGATCCGCGCCATGATCATTGAGGATTATGAACAGGTCCACCGCCTCTGGATGACCATCCACGGCTTCGGCATCCGCAGCATCGATGACTCCCGCGAGGAGGTCGAGCGCTTTATAAAAAGAAACCCGACGACCAGCGTCGTCGCCGTCTATGGTGAGAAGATCATCGGAGCCATCCTGTGCGGGAGCGACGGCCGTCAGGGCTGCCTCTATCATGTCTGCGTGGCAAAGAAATTCCGCCGCATGGGGATCGGCCGGCAGATGGTCGGCTACTGTATGAATGCCCTGCGCAGGGAGCGCATCAACCGGGTGACCCTGATCGCCTTTACCAAAAATGATGTCGGGAACGCATTCTGGAGACAGATCGGCTGGACCTGCAGACAGGACTGCAACTACTACCAGTTCGTGCTCAACGAGGAGAATATCACGCGTTTCGTGGAATATCAGGAGGAATGACGGGAGCAAATGCAGACTGGATCACGGAAGAAGGGGCACAGCATTCGGGAGAACTGAAATACTACTGTTAATAAAAAATAAACAGAATAGAGTATAGAGGAGATACAGTTTATGGATATTGCAATTCATAAGTTTGAGGGCGGCGTGACGGCCGCCAAGGGCTTTGCGGCTGCTTCGACAGCCGCTCAGATCAAGTACAAGGGGCGCACGGACATGGCCATGATCTACAGTGCCTCCCCCTGCGCGGCCGCGGGTACCTTCACGAGAAACGTCGTGAAGGCGGCGCCGGTCATCTGGGACCGGGACCTGGTGCGCAGCAAAAAGCCCATGCACGCCGTGGTCGTCAACTCCGGCATTGCCAATGCCTGCACCGGTCAGGAGGGCCTGGATTACTGCCAGCAGACCGCGGAGGCGGCGGCATCGCTTCTGGGAATTCCCGCCGATTCAGTCCTGGTCGGTTCCACCGGTGTCATCGGCTTTCAGCTGCCCATGGACCGCATCCGGGCAGGTGTGGCTGCCCTGGTCCCGGAGCTGGGACAGGACGCGGACCACGGAACGGCAGCGGCCAAAGCCATTATGACGACGGACACCCACAAAAAGGAATGTGCCTGCAGCTTTGAGCTCGACGGAAAGACCGTCACGGTCGGCGGCATGTCCAAGGGCTCCGGCATGATCCACCCCAACATGTGCACCATGCTGGGCTATGTGACGACGGACGCGGCCGTGGACGCCGATGTCCTGCAGACAGCCGTCAGCGCCATCGTGGACGAGACCTTCAACATGATCTCGGTCGACGGCGACACATCGACCAATGACACCCTCCTGGTCCTCGCCAACGCGGAGGCGGGAAATAAACTGATCGACCGGGCCGAGGGACCCGCCTACGAGGCCCTTTACCAGGCTCTGCACATGATCTGCAAGGACCTGGCCATGCAGATGGCCGGCGACGGCGAAGGGGCGACCAAACTCATCGAGTGCACCGTCCAGGGGGCCGACACGTTGGAAAACGCCAGGACCCTGGCCAAATCCGTGATCACCTCCAGCCTGACCAAGGCGGCGGTCTACGGGAGCGATGCCAACTGGGGCCGCATCCTCTGCGCCCTGGGCTATGCCGGCGTGGACTTTGACCCCTCCGACCTCCAGCTCTATTTTGTCGATGAAGAGGGGACCGGTGAGGAAAAGCGCATGCTGATTTTTACGGACGGAGCCGCCGCCGACTACAGCGAGGAGGAGGCGACCGCCCTGCTCAAAAAGGAAAAGGTCACCATCCTGGCTCAGTTCCACATGGGAGACCAGTCTGCCACAGCCTGGGGATGTGATCTGACCCACGATTATGTCACCATCAACGCGGACTACCGCAGCTGACAGGTCATCCCTGCGGCAGGACAGCAGGAGAGCGATTTCCGGACCGGGAAAGCTCTCCGGATCATAGAGAGGAATAAATATGGAACCTTATCTGAACCGGGAACAGACCGAGGCCCAGCAGAAGGCCCAGGTCCTGATCGAAGCCCTTCCCTATATACAGAAATTCAACCGCAAGATCATCGTCGTCAAGTACGGCGGCAGCGCCATGAGCGACGAGGCCCTGCAGCGCAGCGTCATCCAGGACGTCACCCTCCTCAAGCTGGTCGGCTTCAAGCCCATCATCGTGCACGGCGGCGGCAAGGCCATCAGCAGCTGGGTCGCCAAGAGCGGCAAGGAGGCAAAGTTTATCAACGGCCTGCGCGTCACCGACGCCGAGACCTGTGAGATCGCCGAGATGGTCCTCGGCAGTGTCAGCAAAAAGCTGGTCTCCATGGTCGCCGAGCTGGGCATCCGCGCCGTCGGCATCAGCGGCAAGGACGGAAACCTCCTGACTGTCAAGAAAAAATACGCAGACGGCCAGGACATCGGCTTTGTCGGAGAGGTCACCGACGTTGACCCCACCGTCCTCTTTGACCTTCTGGAAAAGGACTACCTGCCGATCGTCGCCCCCCTGGGCATGGACGATGAATTCAACACCTACAATATCAATGCGGACGAGGCCGCCAGCGCCATCGCCCGCGCGGTCTGCGCCGACAAGCTGGTCTACCTGACCGATATCACCGGCGTCCTCCGGAGCCTGGACGAGCCCGACTCCCTCATCAGCCGCATCAACATCGCCGAGGCGGACGACCTGGTCAAGGAGGGAATTGTCGGAGGCGGCATGCTGCCCAAGCTCGCCAACTGCACCGACGCGGTCCGCGGAGGCGTCCACCGCGTCCATATCCTGGACGGCCGCATCCCCCACTGCATCCTGCTGGAGATCTTTACCGACAAGGGCATCGGGACCGTATTCTACAAGGGAGATTACAACGCCGACAGAGGCTATTGAATTAGACGTGACAGGGTGTGACAGGGGGACAGGGGGACAGGTGTGACAGGGGGACAGGCACTCTGTCACACTGCTGTGACAGAGTGCCTGTCCCCCTGTCACACATCCCCCTGTCACACCTGTCACACCTGACTCCCGCCATCCACGGATCACAAGAAGAGGAAAAAACCATGGAAGAGAACAAGATGCAGTCAATGATCGAGCAGGCCGAGCAGGACCTGCTCCACACCTATAACCGCTACCAGATCGTCCTGGACCGGGGCGAGGGCATGTATCTCTATGATGTGAACGGCAAAAAATACCTGGACTTCATGTCCGGGATCGCCGTCTTTGCCCTGGGCTACGGCAACAGGGCCTACAATGATGCCCTCAAGGCCCAGATCGACAAGATTTTGCACACGTCCAACTATTTCTACAATGAGCCCGCGATCCGGGCGGCGGCCCGGATGAAGAAGGCCTCCGGCATGGACCGGATTTTCTTTACCAACAGCGGCGCGGAGGCGGTCGAGGGAGCTCTCAAGTCCGCCATGAAGCACGCCTTCCTCAAGGACGGGCGCAGGAGCCACCAGGTCATCGCCATGGAGAATTCCTTCCACGGCCGGACCTACGGGGCCCTGTCTGTCACGGGCAATCCCCATTACCGCGAGGCCTTCGGCCAGATGCCCTGCGACGTTCAGTTCGCGCGTCTCAATGACCTGGACAGCGTCAAGGCCCTCTATACCGACGAGACCTGCGCGGTCATCGTCGAGCCCGTCCAGGGCGAGGGCGGCCTGATGCCCGCGACGGAGGACTTTCTCAAAGGGCTGCGTGCCTTCTGCGACGAGAAGGGGATCCTTCTAATCTTTGATGAGATCCAGTGCGGCATGGGCCGGACGGGATCCATGTTCGCCTGGCACCGCTTCGGAGTCCGGCCCGACATCATGACCTGCGCCAAGGCCCTGGGCTGCGGCGTGCCGGTCGGCGCCTTCCTCATGACCGAGGAGGTCGGCCAGAGCTCACTGACCGCCGGCGACCACGGTACGACCTACGGCGGCAATCCCTTTGCCTGTGCGGCCATTAATGCCGTCCTGGACCAGTACGAGGCCCTGGACCTGGTCAACCATGTCACGGAGACAGCCCCCTATCTGACAAAGGTCCTCGACGAAATGCTGGCAGATTTCGACTGCATCACGGAGCACCGCGGCGTGGGCTTCATGCAGGGCCTGGTCTTTGACCGCCCCGTCGGCCCCATCATCGCGGATGCCATGGACCACGGCCTGATCATGATCAATGCCGGCGCCAATATCATCCGCTTTGTCCCGGCCCTGGTCACGGAAAAGCAGCACATCGATGAGATGGCGCAGATCCTGCGCGCAGCCATAGCCCGTGCCAAGTGATCCTCAAAAGATGCGGTCCGTGCCCGGTGATCCTCAAAAGGCATGGCATGCCTGGTGATACTCTGCCAGGAGCTGCCGTGCGCGGCGGCCGCTGATCTCCCGCCAGGGGTCCGCAAATGGTGACCTGCCATTCAGACTCGAACATTCAAACAAGCTCTGCGGTTTCCTGAGGCAGGGCGGCGCTGCCGGAAAGACGGTATCGCTGCCCTGTCTGTTATTTGATACGATAAAATATAGACCGGCATGGCAGCCTGGCAACAGTTCCAGGAGTCACAGGGGACGTAACAGATTGACTCATTGTCTCCCGTCCCCGTGCCCCTGTGCCTCACCCCCCTTTGTACTTGACACTTTTATCGTCTAAACAGTATAGTTTTTCTAGAAATAAGCTATCAGCCCCGGCCGGGGCAGAGTGAGCGGGGTGTGCCATGAACAGAAAAAAGCGAACAGAAAATGATAAGAAGCGCAGGGACCGCAATGACAGAAAAAGGTTTGAGGAGGAGATCCGCCTCCTGAAGGAGGACCCGGAGATCCGGAAGATGGCTTCCTTTGGCATGCACAGCGGAAACAATACCCTGCAGCATGTCGAAAACGTGGCGGATGTCAGCTTCCGCCTGGCCCAGAGGCTGGGGATCGATATAGATGAGAGGGCCCTGGCGCGCGGCGCCATGCTCCATGATTATTACCTCTATACTTTTAAGGATACCAAACTCAATTTTTACAGACACGGGATCGGCCATCCCGAGACAGCTCTCAAAAATGCCTCCAGGCATTATGACCTGACCGGCAAGGAGGCAAACATCATCCGCAGCCATATGTGGCCCATGACCCTGCTGCATCCGCCCGGGAGCAAAGAGGCAGTCCTGGTCTGTCTGGCGGATAAATACTGCGCTGTCAATGAGATGCTGCTGAAAAGGCATGATCTCTCAAAGAATAAGGGGCGGGACCGGTCCGACCGGTCGGATAAAAAATAAACGGAGGGACTTGACTGTGGATATGGATGAAAATGTTGTCAGACTTGCAAAGCCGGTAAAGAAGGGACTGGGGCGTTTTCTCTTCAGCAGGTTGTTTCTGATCATAGCCCTGCTCCTGCTTCAGGTCCTTATGCTGGCAGGCCTCTATTTATGGGCCGCGAGCAAGCACTCCGCCATACTTTCCCTGCACTGGATCTTTTCCTTTGTCATGATCGTCTACCTCTTTAACAATGAGATGGATGCATCCGCCAAGCTGTCCTGGATGCTGATCATGTCACTCGTGCCGACGACCGGGGCCCTGCTCCTGCTCTTTACCCAGTCCAATGCCGGCCACCGCAGGCTGTCGCGAATGGTCAAAAAGCAGATCGACGGCACAAAAAATGCCCTGGTCCAGGACCCTGAGCTGGTCACAGACCTGAGTACGGACGGCGAGGGGACGGATGACCTGAGAAGATACCTCAACCGCAGCGGGTGCTTTCCGATCTATGAGAAGACGCAGGTGACCTATTTTCCGCTCGGGGAAAACATGTTTGAGGCCATGCTGGAGGAACTTGAAAAAGCTGAAAAGTTCATCTTCATGGAATACTTTATCATCACCGAGGGCTATATGTGGGGCCGCATCCTGGATATCCTGATCCGGAAGGTAAAGGAAGGCGTCGATGTCCGGGTCATGTACGACGGCATGTGCGAGACCTCCTCCCTGCCGGCCGATTACTGGAAGCTGCTGGAAAAACAGGGGATCCGGGCCAGGGCTTTTTCTCCGATCATGCCCATTGTGTCCTCCCATTACAATTACCGGGACCACCGCAAGATCCTGGTCATCGACGGCAGGACCGCCTTCAACGGCGGCATCAACCTGGCCGATGAGTACATCAACCGCATCGAGCGCTTCGGCCACTGGAAGGATACGGCGGTCATGCTCAAGGGCCCGGCCGTCAGGAGCTTTACCCTCATGTTCCTGCAGATGTGGAATCTGCACGAGGCGGACCCGGATTATGAGAACTTCCTTTCCGCCCCGGTCAGTGAGGTCCCTGACGCGAAGGGATATGTCATGCCCTACGCGGACAGCCCCCTTGACAATTACAAGGCGGGAGAGGCCGTCTACACGGATATCCTCAACCGGGCCACCGATTATGTCCATATCATGACCCCCTACCTGATCCTGGACGGGGAACTCGAGGCGGCCCTCCGCTTCGCGGCCCTGCGCGGCGTCGACGTCCGGCTGATCCTGCCAGGGATCCCGGACAAGAAGGCTGCCTATTCTCTGGCCAAGACCCACTACAGGGCCCTTCACAAGGCCGGTGTCAGGATCTATGAGTACACGCCCGGATTTGTGCATGCCAAGGTCTTTGTCAGCGACGATGAAAAGGCGGTCGTCGGTACCATCAACCTGGACTACAGGAGCCTCTACCACCACTTCGAGTGTGCGACCTACATGTACAGGACAGACTGCATCCCGCAGATCGAGGAGGATTTCCGGAAGACCCTGGAAAAATGCAGGGAAGTGACTGAGGAGGACATCAAAAAGGAAAAGCTCTCCTACAGGGTGACAGGAGACCTGCTCAAGTGGACCGCGCCCCTCATGTGAGGCGGGTGAGTCAGAGGGGACATAACAGACTGGCGCATTTTTGGAGTCCGTGAGGACGTGACAGACTGACGCATTTTTGGAGTCCGTGGGGACGTGACAATTGACTCGCGATTGCCCGGAGCTAAAAGATTCGCAGAGGCACTCCGGTGCCTGGAGGTGAAAAAAATGAAGAAGGAAAGAGTATTTAAAAATCTGCTGTTTGCGGGGATCCTGACCATGGCTGTGTGCACATCCTGCGCGCCCGCCGGAAAAAAGGACTCCCCGCCGGAAGATACTGCGGTGCAGGAGACGGAAGCGGATGCCGTCGGGGATGATGACACCAAACTCTGGTTCGGGATCACTGATCTGGAGAATGAATATATCAAGGAGCGCAATGCCGGCCTTATGGACTGCGGTGAGGTCCAGATCATGTCCAACAATACCCTGTATGAGGGAGACAGCCTGGATCAGAAGGAGATCAGGTTTATCCGGCATATGTTTCAGTATAATTACAAAATGAATGACAGCGGCCAGCTGCTTTTTGTCAGCAGCTCCGAGGATGTAGTTCTTTTCACCCATGAACAGGGGAAAGAGAAGGGCACCTATCCGATCAGGGATGCTCAGTTTGCAGAGGAAGGAGACAGGCTTCTGCCCTCTGTAGAAGCCATGTACAAGAAGGTCGGCATGCCTGCTGATGAGCTGCAGGAGAATATCGATGCCAACAGGATCCTGGTCCTGTTTGACCTGCAGGAGTATATGACAGAGCATCCGGAAGTGAAGGGAATCGAATATGAGGGAGAGATCCGGACCGCGGAGGAGCTGGACGAGATCATGAATACCAGACTGGAGGAATACGACAGCGCAAAGTAAACGATTATGATCGAGATTCTGTATGATCAAGATTCTGATAAATAGTCTGAGCAGGAAGTCGGATGAAAGAACCTGATCAGGGAGCATGATTATGTCAGGCGGCTATAGAATACAGGCGATATAAGAAAAAATCCGGAGACTTTTGATGATGAGTCTCCGGATTTTTTTTAATCAATTTTATCTAATTGCCTGGAACCGGCCGGAAGGATGGGCGGATCAGAGATAGCCGGTCGCCTTTCTGGCCCCGCGCAGGACCATGCCGGTCAGGGCGAAGAGGGCGATCGAGTTGGGGATGACCATGAGCTGGTTGAACATGTCGGAGAGCTCCCAGACCAGGTCGTTGGAGGCGAGCGTGCCGAGGAAGACAAAGGCCAGGGAGATGATCTGGTAGACGATCACGGCCTTTTTGCCGAAGAGGTAGATCACATTGATCTTGCCGAACATGTTCCAGCTCAGGACTGTGGAAAAGGCGAAGAAGAGCAGGCAGACGGCGACGAAGATGTTGCCGAAGCGGGTGCCGAATACGGTGCCGAAGGCCGTCTGGGCCAGGTTGGCCTTGGCAATGACTTCGCCCGCGCTGTTGACCTCATTCCCCGTGTAACCGTCAGCCAGGATCCCGCCGGAGGTATAGAGCGTTGAGATGATGACCAGGGCGTTGAGGGTGAGGACGACAAAGGTATCGATGAAGACGCCGACCATGGCGACGATCCCCTGGTCATGAGGGGTCGGTACAATGGCCTGGGCGTGGGCGTGCGGGGTGGAGCCCATGCCGGCCTCATTGGAGAAGAGGCCGCGCTTGGCGCCCTGGGAGATGGCGGTCTTGAGGGCCATGC
>CAMNFJ010000086.1:0-12884 GCA_946536955.1 uncultured Lachnospiraceae bacterium | reverse complement strand
TTGTAAAGGTAAATCCACGATGCTGCAAACTTGGAGGTCACTTCATATTATCTATATCACCATTATTAAACCATATCCAGCGTCAAAGATAGCGTCAATGACGGTGTATAAATTGTCCTTTGTCCGATTTTCTGTGTCGGGCTTGTACGATTAAGCAGCAATGTACATCCCAGGCGGTGCTGTTTGATGCATCAAACTCCGTTTTGGCTCAGTTTTAGCACTTATATAAATACAATCCGCAGAGCGAGCGGATCTTTTCATGAATCCATCGCCTCTGAAATAAGGTTGTGCGGCCGTCTTTTCCATTTTGGGACCTTTACTCTTTTTCTGAAAAATCTCAGTGCTCCGCTTTTTGGGGCCTTTACTCTTTTTCTGAAAATCTCAGTGCTCCGCTATATGATCAATGATCTCCCGCAGGGTATCGTCACTGTAATGCAGGCCGTCTTCATTAAACCCGGTCTGTCCTCCCGTAATCTCGGGGACAGTGGTAAACTGCGCGGCGTTTTTTTGCAGCAGAGCACTGCTGTTCACCGCGGCACGGAGTTTTTCGTTATAATCATCGACATAGCGGTTGAAGTCCTCCGCCGAAATCCTGTGCAGGACATCTCCCCGGCCGCCGTCAAAGCCGATCACGATGACCTCCGGCTGAACGACCGTGTTTTCATCCTCACAGGACATAGCGGCCAGCCTTTCAGCCACACTGACAGCAGCGTCGACACTGCCCTCATTGTCTTTTTCCATATAGTCATAATCATTTACAGTGGCGAAAAAATAGATGGTGCACCTGCCGGTGGTCCGAACCTGGTCCCGGAAGCACTGCTCCACTTCCGATAAAAACGTTTCGGTCACCGCGGGCGGATCTGTATCCGGGACAAAGTGCCCGCCCCACACGGCGTAGTCCGCAAATCCTGCCCCGCCGCTTCTCTGCTCATAGATCCCGAGCTGACAACAGCGGCTGTCCCCGACCACGATCCTGCCTGACCTGTATCCCGACGCATCGGGCAGAGTATGAAAATAATCCTGATTGATCCCGTCAAGCCCCATGGGAACCAGCATATTTTGCGGATACCCCACACTCCGGGCCCACTCCTGATAATCCTCCAGTGTGGTAAACTCAGGCGGCACTGTCTCTGCCTGATCCTGCGTGTTCTCACGGGGACTCTCCTGGAGATTCTCCTGCGTGCTCTCAATAGAGCTTTCCTGCGTGGTTTCCTGCGTATTCTCCGGAGCCGTATCCTCTGATAATTTGTGACACGATGTCCCGATGCCGGCTGTCGCCAGGCAGACGATCAGGATCAAAAGAACAGGAAAAACCGAACGAGCCTTATGATCAGATCCCCGCATGATATCAGTACTCCTTTCGTCTCGACTGAATAGTCCGGAACGACTTAATGATCTGGAACCTGATATGAGTATACCACAAACGCCCGCCGGAAAAATATTCTGCGCTCTACTTCCCAGTTCTGCGTCTGCGCTTCCTGCCTTTTGTACCGCTCTTTGCCTTCGCTTCACTCGTACTTCGAACATCACTTCCAGTGTCACTTCCGGTTTCCGAAACAACCGTTCCGGTTCCGTTCAGGATCTCGCTTAGGGCCCGCTCCCGGCTGCGCCGGAGCGCATTGCGGCTCGACGTCGTCATCATCAGCCAGCCGAGCGCCAGCAGCAGGATCGGCGCCGCGAAGAAGGGCGCGATCAGGACAGGTTCGTACCGCATGGCGTCGGATGGGACGGAGGCGGAGCCGCCGGAGTTTTTCGTCCGTTTCCCGCGCACGAGCAGTCGATGGGTATTGATACCATAGGGAGTACAGGTAAAAAGAGTGCAGTAATCTACTCCATCGATGATCGTCAGGTCTGAAAAGTCCGTCGGCTCAATGATGCGGATCTGGTCGTGTCCGCAAGCGCTCCACTTCTGTCTTTGCCAGCTTCGCAAGGACAGGGTAGAAAACTGCGTGTCCGCAGGGGCTCCACTCGAAGGCCTGTGCCGGGTGGCGGAGCGGGGACAAAGCCTGCATGCACACAGGGTCTCCGCCCGGAGCCGCTGCCGGGTGGCGGAGCGGGATAGTACCTATGTGTCCGTGGATCCTTCTGGCAGAAAAATCTTCCAATTGCACACAAACCAGAGCTGACTTTCTTGCGGGGAAGCACTTTGATGAGGGGCAAGACTCATACCGTCCTTCTCCTGATAGTGAAAGATTCTTCTGTTAGAAGCGGCTAACCCCATTCGTGCAAAAAGGCCTGCCTGCAGGGCAGGCAAGCCTTTTCGTACAAACAGACTCGTTTATTATCACTTTTTCACGGCATTCTGTCAATAAGGGAGAAAGGAAGGCGTGAGTCAATCTGTTACGTACCCGGTGACTCAAAACCAGGTCTGCCAGCCGCATTTACGGCACAGGAGTTCTGACGCCGTTCCGGGGCAGATCCACCGGAACAGCTTCTCTCCGCACTTGGGACAGGGATAGTCGATCTGTGTCCAATGGGGATCCTCCGGGTTTTTCGGATCCCCCGGCCCGGAATCAGGGGGGAGCACTTCCGCGCCCCCGGTCACAGCCTTCAGGAGCTCCGGGCTGAGTCCATTTGCGTTTTTATTATTCTTCATCTTCTCTTTTCCTTTTCTTTTTCTCTATTGTTTATTTTTTCCATGCAGGAGAATTAAGGTACGCAGCGTGTGACTGTTTTTGAAAGAATGTTTTCTGATAATTTTATTATAGCCGACCATGTTCAGACGGGCAACAATGAGTCGCGGGGCAAAAATGACTAAGGGCTTGGCGTGACTAAGGGGACTGTTGTTTTGTTTGACACAAAATGTTCACAATTTTATAATTATAAGCAGATCATACAAAGACCTGTTTGACAGACTGATAGTAAGCCGGGACGAGGGACATGAGTTACGGAATGACAGATGATTGATCAGTAAAGAAGGCGTACGCGGACACTTCCGGAATCAGCAGATTCCGGGGGGCTGTGTGCGCTTTTGTTATTTCGGATCAAGTCCTTTTTCAATCGTCCCTGCATGGAAGGATGGTATTCATTTCCTCTCGAATCTCTCCCATTGCTCCTTCGGGAAGCAAGGGATAAGAGTATAGGCATTTGTAAGCCACAGCAGTCGTCAATATGCAGCAATGAAAGGAGTGGAGTATGAGAGAAAAACTGATGAAGCAGGGATGCCTGCGCCGGTGGATCAGCGGTCTTCTGATCATGGCCATGGTGATACTGCTGATCCCCGCGGTGCCCGGCGAGGCTTCAGCCAGGTCGACCGCCATTTCGCAGTACAGAAAGCTGCTGTCCAGAAGCAGGATCAGTGTCCTGCCTCAGGGTAAAATGGTCTTTGACTACAATTCAAGGTATGTGCGTTACTGGTCCAGCAGCAGGTCCAGGGTCAGGTTTTTCCTGGGTTATATAGACGGGGACGATGTGCCCGAACTGGTTCTGAGCGATTCCCAATACGGCTACGGCATATGGTCTTACAAGAATGGAGCTTTCCGGTGCCTGTATTGGAATGATTCGTTTGAGCGGCCCATTGGTTATTACAGAAAAAAAGGCATCTTCCGGGAGAACGGCTACTCCGAGGGCACCATTTTTTACATGGAATATTACAAACTCCAGACAGGGAAGTTTGAGCAGGATCTGCAGTTTGCCGAATGCAATGACGGGCCTGATAAAGAGGAGGTCTTAGACTACTACCTCTGGATCAATAACAGTGAACAAGAAGTTTCCCGCTCGACATTTTATAAAAAACTCAGAAAATATACCGGCGGAAAATCCATGTCAAGGATCCACCTCCGCAGCAACACCGCTGCGAACAGAAAGAAATATTTAAAATAAGCGGCGCTAAGGCCTGGAGGAAGATAGTTCCGAAGGCTGAATGAGCAATAATGAGCCAATTTATTACGTCTCCGGTAACTCAAAAACCATTTCCATATCAATAAGGAGGAAAAATGAAAACCAGTTTTAAAAAGAGAACTCTGTCCGCAGCACTGATCCTTGCCATGCTGGTCATGCTTCTGGTTCCCATGTCGGTCTCTGCCGCGTCTAAAAATTACCGCGTAAAGGCCCTGGGGGCAGGCAAATGGGCGGCAAAGAGCTACAAGTACAATTATGATACAGGAATTCACTATACCTATTATAAGATCACCGTATCCAGGCCCGGGCGTCTGAATTTCACATTTTCCAGTGACGGATTCATGACTCTGAACACAAGCCTGGGAGACATCGTAAACAGCAAGCGAAATGGCAGTTACATTTCCAAGTCTTACAGATCAGACTGCAAAATGGTCGCTGTGGATAAAGGCACTTATTATATGAACGTCTCGTCCGGCAAAGTCAGGTACTCCTTTGCGGCTTCCGGCGCCCCCACAAATTATTGTGTTGCCAGGGCCAAGGCCCTGAAGGCCAACACGGCAGCCTACAACGTGTTTACCCCCCGGACCAACTATTGCAGGTGGTACAGGATCAGCACTCCTAAGAAGAAGAAAATCGTCTACTGGGCAAATACAGCATCTTACGCATATGATATCCAGGTCTTTGACTCCAGGATGCGGAGGCTCGAAACAGTCAAAAATGGATCGGACGTAAAATACTGCACGAAAGCGGCACAGCCGAAGGGGACCTATTACATTCTGGTCAGAAATCAGCTCCGCTATGCCAATGATTATAATTATGCGTTCGGAGACGTAAAGACCTTCAAATGGAACTGATCACACGCTGGCATGACAAAGGGGACGGTCCTTTCCGGCACATTATATCAATCCAAAATGCGCCACAAAGGACCGTCCCCTTTGTCATTGAATTTCAAAACGCGCCACAAAGGACCGTCCCCTTTGTCACGCTTCGACTCATCTGTTCCTGGAATATTGCCTGTAATCCAGCCTGTATTCACCTGAATTTTCTTTTGTATCAGGATTGAAAAAGCCGAATTCAATGGTGTGAAGTTTTCTCAGATCAGGTGTGGGAATAGATTTCCCATAGTAATATTTACCGCCGATCTGAATGAAATCATTTAGGCTGATACTGGCATTGATGTATTCATCGCGGCCATCGACAAACAGGTGTACGTATAAACGTTTGTCACCTTCCTTAACATGATCCAATAGTTCTTTATCAAATTCGAACACAAGAGTCTGCTCAAAGGGAAGCGCAAAATTTACGTATAAATTGTTCAGCGTCAGACCATTGTCGAGTTTCATGTCCACCGGAACAGGCCTGGTTGTCCGGATCACTGCGTAATTGAAGCGGGCAGCCCGCCATCTGATCTCCTCCATACCATAGTATAAATAGGCGTTGTTTGACCTGTGTGTATCCAGTTTATCCGAATTTTTCAGCAGCCGCGTAAAGTAAAGGTCGTAGGCTGTGCCGATGATTTCGCCTCTTTCTTTTTCCTCATTGATAATATCTTCGCGGATCTCTGCCTGTACCTTAGTCTGTTTGTAGGCATGGTGTATAAACAGATATTCCGGGATAAAATAAACGGCACAGCAGCAGAGTATGATCCCTAAAGCCGCATATCTTCCCCTGGCCTCTGAATCCATCAGGATGTGCATGGCGACAGACAGCATCAGCAGGGAATAAAACAGGGAGACATTTCCGCTTCGCGGCGGCATGGTCGGGGAAGCAATAAAAGCCAGCACAGCCAGATAAGACAAGGCGAAAAAAAGCAGGAGAAAAAACAGGCTCCGGCCATCGGTCTTTTTCCCGCTCTGCCCCCATAAGGCAGCGATCATTACTACGATGATGACCATGTACAAGAGGTGAAAGCGGTTAAAAGTGCCCGCCATCCTGGTAAACAGATGGGTCAGAAGCTTGTCGAAAGCAGGCAGTTCATACCAGGACAAAAACACGTCGCTTTGCGACCGGATCCGGACACCCGGAGCAAAAAACAGGACACTGTAGCCAGCGGCAGCAGAAATCAAGCCGGTGAGCAGAGTCCTTTTTTTGTCCTTCCAGAACAGAATAAACATGCTCAGCGTAAACAGGATCACAGTAATGCCCAGGGCCTCATTCGACAGGCCGGCAAAAATTCCCAGCAGGCCCAGAAGAACAGCCTGCCTCCGTCCCATCGCTCTCTGATCGAGCAGCAGATACAAGAAGAAAGTAAAATAGAAGCCTGCCCACATCAGAGTCCATAAATAATTGACGGAGCCCACCAGCCAGAAGCTGGTCTGGCCCAGATTAGGGTTGGCAATCCAGTATGCCAGGAGCACGATCCAGAGCATAATCGAAGATCCCCTGCCGATCAGAGGTCTTTGACGGATGACAGCGGGAAGGAGCGTGATCAGCACCATTACGATCACAAAAACAAGGGTGTTGAGTGCCATATTAACAGGCCGGCTGAACAGACGGAGCAATATGGAGGAAGTCCAATCCGCGATGACCCTTCCGTTCCAGCCCAGATAGTGATCGAGATGACTTCTGAATGACAGCCCCATTGAGTAATAGCTGTAATCATCAGAGAGCACCGGCACCTGATAGGAAATGAAGTACAGAACCGCGAACATGATCGTGCAGTTAATAAAAAACAGTTTTTTCAGACCGGATTTATCCAGCTCCGGCATTATATTCAGTTTCTGCATGTGGATTTCCCCCGCAAAGTCATATATGAGCGCAGTATAAATATGTATGCAGACTTACGGGAGTTTCCTGACCTACAGAATCCTATAGAACCTGTACTTACTTTTCTGATTTCAATTCGCAGGCACGTCCGCCGTCATGGTTTAGTGTCTTCCATCCCGATACTTCTGTCGACATACTTGGATTATGTTCCAGAATTATATCATAATGCCCGGAAAAAGAGGAGTTCCAATTGAGAGATGATATATGCCAGTAAGGACCGTCCACCCTTTGTCACGTCCCCGGTGACTCCTCAGGCCGCAGGTTTTTAATCTGGTGTATAATAGCGAAAGAATCACATTGATATCCGGCAGGGATTAACCGGGTTTTGTAAAGCAAAACAGTCATTTCTGCGGACCGCTGTGAAATAAGGAGCGCACTAAGATGAATCAGTTGAGCCATTCTCTCCTGCTCAGGGGAATTTACATAGACTGGAGCCGGATCGACCAGGGCAGCTATCTGCGGGGCATCGCGGCGATCCAGCAGGTGGAGGAGCTCTCCTTCGACAAGGCAGTCACCTTTTTTGTCGGGGAAAATGGAAGCGGCAAATCCACCCTTTTGGAAGCCATTGCGGTCGCCTACGGCTTCAATCCGGAGGGCGGGACCAGGAACTACAGCTTTTCCACGTACGACTCACACTCAGTCCTGCATCAGGCGGTCCGCCTCTCCAGAGGTCCGCGCAGGGCAGCGGGCGGGTATTTTCTGCGGGCGGAAAGCTTTTACAATGTCGCGACCAAAGAGGACGAATACAGCCGGGGCCCCGGGGGAGTCCCGCAGCACTTTCACGAGAAATCCCACGGGGAAAGCTTCCTGGCGCTGGCGCAGAACAGCTTCCGGGCCAACGGGTTTTATCTGCTGGACGAACCGGAGGCGGCGCTTTCACCGCAGCGCCAGCTGACTCTTTTGATGGAGATCCATCGATTGGCCCGGCAGGGCGCGCAGTTTATCATCGCCACCCACTCCCCCATTCTGCTGGGACTGCCGGATGCGCGGATCCTGAGCTTTGACGAGGGCCGGATCCACCCGTGCAGTTATGAGGAAACGGACAGCTATCAGGTGACGGCCATGTTTGTAAACCACAGGGAAGAGATGCTGCGGCGGCTGCTGGAGGAGTAAGCCTCTGCAACCGGCAGTTGACACATTGAAAAGCCTGGTTGGTGGCATGCACCCGGCCGAAGCGGTATATTAAGGGCAGAAAAAACACCAGAAGCCAGACTCCGGTTTACCGGATGTCCTGAAATAATCTGAAATGTCCTGAATATAAGGGGGAAGGCAATGATCTTAGCAGATAAAATCATCGAGAACAGAAAAAAGAACGGTTGGTCCCAGGAGGAACTTGCCGGAAAACTGGGCGTGTCCAGGCAGTCGGTATCCAAGTGGGAGAGCGCGCAGGCCATGCCGGATCTGAAGAAAATCCTCCAGCTCTCGGAGGTTTTCGGGGTGACCACGGACTACCTGATGAAGGATGAGATAGAAGCCATCCCTTCCGATGCGGCTGTGACCGTGGACAACGGCCTCGAGGAAACTGTCAGGCAGGTCTCCATGGAGGAGGCAAACGCCTTTCTTGCATATAACGAAAAATCGTCCCGGAGGATCTCGACAGGTGTGATGATGTGCATCGCCTCGCCGGTCCTTCTGGTCCTCCTCGAAGGGCTGGCGGAGGCGGAACTGATCCCCCTGAGCGAAACGGCCGCTTCTCTGACGGGAACCGTTGTACTTCTTTTCATTATAGCAGGGGCGGTGGGCAGCTTTGTCCGCGATGGACTGCAGGGCAGCAAATACGAGTATCTCGAGAAGCTGGACATTGATACGGAGTATGGAGTCAGCGGTATGGTCAAGGAGCGCCGCGACGCCGGCGCGGAGCAGCGCAGCCGGCTGCTGATCCTCGGGATCATGCTGTGCATCATTTCGGCTGTGCCGCTCATGATCATGAACCTGGTCCGCTACTCCAATAACACAGATGCTCTTCCTGTCATCGGCGTAGCTGCCATGCTGGCGACCTGTGCGGTCGGGGTCAGGCTGATCGTACTGACCAGCATCCGGCAGGGCGGTTTCGACAGGCTTCTGGAGGAGGGCGATTATACCAGGCTCAACAAGAAGGCCGGAAAATACGACGGGATCTATTGGGCGATTGCGACTGCGATCTATCTCGGATGGAGCTTCCTGACCGGGCGCTGGGAACTCACCTGGATCGTCTGGCCCATCGCCGGAGTCCTCTATGTTGCATACAAGGAAATCATGAAAGCCATCGTGAGGGCCGGGCACTGACCTGGCCCACCCGTTGACTCATGCGGCTCATTCCGTCATGGGGCGGATGGTGAGTTCTGTCCCGGGGTAGTCCCGGAGGAGGTCGTCGCTGATGGTGAGGGCCGGGGTGTCGGTCTGTAAGGGCCGGCCGTTGACTTCCCAGCCGGTGATTGTGTAGCCGTCGGCGGGGTGGGCGGTGACGGTGAAGGATGTGCCGCGGTAGTACTGGCTGGTCCAGGTCCTGCCGGAGGCGACGAGCATGTTGTTCCAGGTGACGGAGGTGTGGCTGCCGGCTTCGATGCGGACGGTGTAGCGGTCGGTCAGGCCCATGTATTTGGTGATGTTGGCGCGGTAGAGGGCTTCTTTTTCGCGGATGTTCTGCGCGGTGGTCTGCGCGGTCTGCTCCATCTCGTCCCAGAAGGGGCGGCCGTAGTCGAGGATGTATTCTCTTTTCATTTCCACGTAGAGGCGGTCGAGGACGGCGCAGGCGTGGTCGGGCTCAAAGGCTGTCCGGAGGAGGTCGTCGACGTAGGTGAGGAAGGTATCTCTGTAGCGGGTGCACTCCATGACGTGGTGGAAGGTGTTGCCCTTGTCCTTCATGAGGTAGTCGATGAGCTCGCTGGACCAGCGGGCGGGGTCTCCGTGGAGGCCGTTGGTCAGGATCTGGTCCATGTCTTCGATGAGGAAGCGGATGCGGCCGTCGGAGTAGGGGTTGGCGGGGTCCTGTTCGCCCAGGTAGCGCCAGACGGTCACGTTGTTGTAGGGCCAGTCGGCGTTGTTGAAGAGGACTTCGAGAGCGAAGTAAAAGAGGTAGTTGTCCATATCGACGGCGGCTTCGAGGGCCCGCTGGTTGGCGGGGTCCTTGAGGTCGGCGGTCAGGAGCTTGATAATCTTGGTTCGGGTATAGACGTCGACGTCGCTGCCGCTGTATTTTTCGATGGCGTCGGGGACCTTGAGGCCGAAGGTGCGGGCGACGTAGTCGTTGGGGGTGCTGGGGGTGATGTCGCAGATGGTGTAGAATTCGCCGTTGAGGAACATGACGCCCAGGCGGTTTTCGGTCAGGCCCGGGAAGCCGCATTCGTCGGTGAGCACTTTGGCGTACTGATTGCGGACGCTGCGGATGTGGAAACCGGGGATGCCGTGGGACCGGAATTTGATCTTGGTGAAGGTGTCGAAGGTGTCCGCGGCGGCATTAAGCGCCGGGTTGGTGTAGGCGGTGGCGGTGTCCGCGGACCGCTGATCGTAGGCGGAAAACTGCAGGGCTGTGGCGGGCTGTTCCGCAGCCGCGCCTTCTGAGGCAGGTGTGTTATCGAACTGCAGGGCCGCAGCGTTTGTACCTTCTGCGGAGGATTCAGCATTGAACCGCAGGGCCGCGGCGGTCATGCCTTCCGAGGCGGGCGTGGCATCCTCGGGCTCCGTCCGGGGCTGATCTTTTTTATCAGAAAAAATATCCAGGTGGAAGTAGTCGTCAGAGGTCCCGCGGGCTTTTGAGGCCTCGATGCGGAAGGTCCTGGTGGGCATGATGCGGGAGCTGTAGCCGGCCACTGCCAGGCCTGCGTCCTCTTCCAGGAGGACCTGTCCGTCGGGGGCAAAGAGGGTCACATGGCCGTCTTTGACCCATTCGTCACCGCGCTGGTAGAAGTTGCCGGCGCGGTCGGGGCGGACGCCGTCCGCCACGTCTTTTTCATAGTGGCTGCCGGGCACCATAATGCCCTTGTCGTAGTCAAAGAGGTTGTAGGAGTCGGTCACGACGCTGGCCACATAGACGTCACCGTAGCGGTCCATGACGTCTTCGCCGATAACGTAGGTCCGGGTGACGACGGGGCTCTTGTCCTCGCCCTGGATCAGGCAGGCGCGGACCGGGAGGACGACGATGCCGTCGTCGGTGCGGACGGGGCGGACGCCGGCGTCGGACGCGGCGGTCCAGAGTTCCTTCTGCCAGCTCTCGCGGCCTTCCTCCAGGGTGGGGGTGGAAGTTTCTCCGGACGCGGCAAATGTTTCTTTTTCTTCTGCCTTATCCGCAGCCTCGGCGGCGGCAGATTCCGGTGTTTCTGCGGGCGCGGCAGCGGCAGATTCCGGTGTTTCTGCGGGCGCGGCGGCGGCAGCGGCCTCCGCGGCCAGACGGGCGGCTTCGGCTTCTTCCTCGGCCTGGCGGATGACCTCTGCTTTTTTTTCTTCTTTTTCTTTCGCCAGGGCTTTCATTTCGCGGACGGCCTCGGTCAGGTCGATCCCGTCCTTGTAGAGGAGGCTGTCCGCTGTGGGGTCGTCTCCGTTTAGGGTGTAGCGGATCTCGACATTTTCGGGGAGGTCAGGGTTTCTGCCCAGCTTCAGGATGAAGCCTTTTTCAAAAAAGCCGCTCTCCCGGCTGAAGAAGACGGGCGGGTCCTGGAGGTCCTGCAGGGCTAAGTGGAGGGTCCGGGTCTTTTCATATCTTAAATAAAAAAAGATAAGAAGGCACAGTAAAAGCGCAGTCATGGCGGCTGCGGTGATTATGGCTCTCCATTTTCCGGTATTTTCTCTTCCTGTGGGCCTCATAGGCGGTTTCCTTTTCGTTTTATTTTGTGAGGGCTTTATCCTGTGTGGGCTTTATTCTGTAGGATCCGGCAGCTTCCTGCCGCGCATCCTGTATTGATTCATGCCGGTCTTGCTGCACTTATCCATTGTATCGCAAATAAGGGACGGGTGACAAGAGAAGCGTGGGACAGAAGGAAAAGGGGATAAAAGCACGTTACGTGTTCACGCCCTCTCGAAGGGCGTGAACACGTAACGTTGCGCGCGGCGATTCCAATACGCTATGCGTATGCCGCGCGCCGTTCAACTCGGGTTTTTCGCGAAAAAACCGCGAAAAACGCCTCGCGTTTCAGGTGGGTCTGTACTGTAACCACGTTACAGTTGACGAGACTGTAGCCGTCGAGTCTTCTTGAATTACATACCGCCGGATGTATAATAATAGTATAGAGACAATCGGGAGGTGATTTGACAGCGATGGAAGGAATGAAAACAGAAAACACACCTGCAGAAAAGCAGGATGGCAGCTTTACGACGGGAACACCGTATGACGATGCGTTTCGCACGATGACAAATGACTGCTCAGATTTGCTTATTCCTGTTATCAACGAGATTTTTGGCAGGAACTATCCGGCTGATGCAAAGGTTGTATTTGGCCAGAATGAGCACTTTATCAATGAAATGGACGGTGACCTGGAAAAGAGAGTCACTGATAGTTCCTTTAAGATCGTTGAGCGTGCAGGGAATACAAGCAGTAAATATTTGTAAGAATACGGCGGACAAGCTGGAAATAAAGATGATCACACCTGGCGGGACGGTTTCTTTTGACATCCCGACAATAAAGCTTGCCAGTTACGACATGGGTGCTATTTTTGATAAGAAGTTGTATTTCCTGATACCGTTTTTCCTTTTCAACAGAGAAAAAATTTTCAGCGAATGTGAGACAGATGAGGCAAAGCTGAAAGAATTGCTGGAAGAAGTATCTCAGCTGGTCCACAGACTTGATGAAGCAATGGAAGACGATCTTCTTTCAGCATACCAGAGGCGCATCATTCTTGATATGGCCAAGCTCGTATCAGATGCCCTTACAGAAAGATATAGGAGAGTGAAGGAAGGAGTGGAAAAGATTATGGGCGGAAAAGTAATCGAAACGGAAGCAAGCAGGATATATAAGCAGGGCGGCAAGGATAGATTGATTGAGGACGCAAAGGCTATGCTGGATGATGGCCTGGAGCCTGAGAGGGTTGCTCGCATTCTGCATATTAGTGTAGAGAAGCTGGAAGAACTGGTTGGTCTGGTGACTACATGAGTTTTCCTGCCACAAATCTTCCATAGAGTCTTCGATAGACAAGATTCAGGGATTATGAGATATTCGGGAGCTGTATCGTTAACGATGCAGCCCCTTTTTGAACGATTAAGAGTGCAACATACAAAGAAAATATCAGGAGTTCACACCTTCAGGAGGGCTGTAAATAGGGTAGAGGGGAGCCAAGCGGCTCCGCCCTCCCATTGCACCGGACGTACGG
>CAMNFJ010000085.1:0-12918 GCA_946536955.1 uncultured Lachnospiraceae bacterium | reverse complement strand
AAGTTTCTCAATATGTTCGAATTCAGGGGAACCAACAAGGTCGGCCACGATTTCCGCTACTTTGTCGCGTCCCGGGCAAAAGAGGACCAGGACCTCACGGCAGTCAGCGAGCAGGACCACGCGGACGGTGTGATCTGTTATGCCCTGTACGGGGAGCAGAAGGACCGGGTCGTCCTGATCAGACAGTTCCGCATCCCGATCGGATCCTATCTTTATGAATTCCCTGCCGGACTGGTGGAAAAGGGAGAGGACTACCGGGAATGCGCGGTCCGGGAGATGCACGAGGAGACCGGCCTGACCCTGACGCCCATCGAGGCGGATCCCATGTATGAGGCCGCCCGCTTCACGACGGCCGGCCTGACGGACGAATCCTGCCACATGGTCTACGGCTATGCCACCGGCGAGCCCAGCAAAAAATACCTGGAGGAGGGCGAGGATATCCAGATCGTCCTGGCGGACAGGGAGGAAGTGCGCCGCATCCTTCGCGAGGAGCGCGTCGCCCTCATGTGCGCCTACCAGCTCATGCATTTTCTGGCCGATGAGGACCCCTTCGCATTTCTGCAGAAAAGAGAAAACAGATGACCAGACAGGAAAAAACGGAGCTCTCCGCGGCAGGACTGCGGGGATGGATCGAGAAGGCACAGGAGAGGAAGCGGAGGATTTATCCTAAGGGAAGCTCCGCCATCCTGATCCCGGTTCTGATCCGGGACGGGGCATTTCATATCCTCTATGAGGTCCGGTCCTCCAGGCTCCACACCCAGCCCGGGGAGGTCTGCTTCCCGGGAGGGCGGATCGAGCGGGGGGAGACCCCTGTGGAGGCGGCCGTCCGCGAGGCGGTGGAGGAACTCTGCATCAGCAGCGACCAGATCGAGGTTGTGGGTGAACTGGAGGAGACCGCAGGCCCCGGCGGTATCAGGCTCTATTCCTTTATCGGTGTTATCCACGGATATGAAGATACCTGGTCCCGGGCCGAGGTCGACCACGTCTTTACCCTGCCCCTGGACTGGATCCTCAGCCATGAGCCCGATGTCTACAAGGTCAGGATGGAACAAAAGCTCCCGGAGGACTTTCCCTATGATTCGGTTCCGGGAGGACGCGATTACAAGTGGAGAAGCCAGTTTTACCCCGTGCCCTTCTATATGGGGACAGAACCGGTGCTCTGGGGCATGACCGCCCGCGTCACCCAGACCCTGGCCGGCCTCCTGCGGATGGAAAAGGGCTCCCATGAGGGCGGATCCGACGTCCCGCCTGCAAATTTTTAAAAATGCATACGGCAGCCGGCGCTCACCGGAGAAAATACAGAAAGAAATAGAAAGAAATAGAAAGAAATAGAAAGATATAGAAAAACCGGGCAGACGGCTTTTATACCGTCTGCCCGGTTTTTTTTCGGAAATTTTTTTCAGAAACGCTTTTCAGGGAATCTTTGTTTCAGATTAGAAAATCCCTTTCCGGATACTTTACATCAGAATTCTGGACACTCTGTATCAGAAGTCCGGGCTTCCTGGTATTCCGGAACGTGCTGCCGGTTATTTCAATGCTACGTTGTTGGAAATGTAGTAGGAATAACCGTGTTTTTTGCAGTAGGCAATGATGTTGTTGCGGGTCTTTGTGGTCTTGCAGTACTCGAGCAGGGCGATGGACTTGTTATAGCGCTTGACCACCTTGAGATAGGCCTCATAGTACTTGCGGTCGGCGCTTGTCTGCATGGCGAAGTGGTTTCCGTTGTAGTCCGAAATGCGGGTGATGACCTCCTCCTGCATGACACCGTTGATGCAGGCGCCCTTGCCGCTCTTGAGCAGGTGGGAGACGAATACGTCGCCGCCGTTGATGATGATGGCAAAGCCCAGCTTCTTGCATCTTCTGAGGATGTAGACAAGGCCGTTGAAGATGGGAGCGCGGTGGTATTCATACCAGACATCCGTGTTGTCCACCCAGAGGCCGTCGACACCCTTTCTCTTGAAGCTCTTGGCCAGCTCGTTGACGCAGAAGTCCTGCCAGGCCACCTTGGAGGTGTCGATCCATCTCTCCGCGGACCAGTTGGTGTACTTGCCCAGAGAATACTTTTTAAAGCGGTTGTAGTAGGAACGGTAGGTGGCGATGGAGCCGATGCTCAGATAGGAATAGACCTTGCGGCCGCCGGATTTGAGCCTCTTGATCTCGGCGGCGGAATAGTTCTGCGCATCGATGACGATCTTCTGGTAGTTCTTGACCTTTGCCGTGCTGGTCACCTTGGTGCCGATGAAGACACCCCATTTATAAATGGTTGCTGCCTCCGCGGGAGCAGCGGTCCCGGGGACGATCCCGATGAGCGTGATCGCCGCGGCCAGGACCAGAGCAGTCAGACGGCCGGCCAGGGAAGTTCTGATTGAGGATCTTTTTTTCTTATTATCCAAATTTCCCTCCTTACTCCTGTGTGGAAAAATTAAAGTAAATGATACTATCCATAATATTTTAGCACTTTCCACAGGATTTGTATATTGTGACTATTCATGGAATCATAACAGGAAAGACACAAAAAACACACATAATTCCCAAGAACATAAAAATGGCGGTCCCGGAGCAGGGGAGAGCTGGCTGCGGAAGCCGGAGAACCTGCGGGGAAGGCCTTTAAAAACGCGGGAAGCCGGAAAAGCCGGAGAGAGCGCGGGAGAGCAGACGGGCGGGCTCGTTGCGAAACGAATCTCTATGGGATATAATTGATAGATTGCTGAGAATGAGCCGGGCCGAATCTCGCCGCCTGACCATATCCCGGCGGAAAAGCCTGCTTCCACTGTCAGCGGAAATTATTTACAGAATCAGAACAGATGATGTCGAGGCCGGAAGGCAGTTACGGGAAATCCGTCCCGTCGAAGTACTTTTGCGGATCTTCTGACCTTTTCATCATAAGATTGTGGCTGAAAGGAAATGCCACAGGAGGCGGAATTACATGGTTTGGAAAAAAATGCTGTTTATTATCAATCCGGTCTCGGGGCGCTCCCAGATCAAGAATCACCTGCTTGAGATCATTGAGATCTTTTCGGGCGCCGGCTTTCAGGTGGTCTGCTATACGACAAAGGGCCCGGGCGACGCGCGAAGGGTCGCGAGGGAGCGGGCCGGCGACTATCTCTATATAGTCTGTGCCGGCGGGGACGGGACCCTGGACGAGGTCGTCTCCGGCATGATGGAAAACCGGGACAAGCCCTTCGTGCCGATCGGCTATATCCCGGCGGGTACGACCAACGATTTTGCATCCAGCCTCCACATCCCTTCCAATATGAAGGACGCTGCGAAGATCATCGCCAGCGGCTCTGTCTATCGCTGTGACCTGGGGCGCTTCAACAAAAATGATTATTTTACTTATGTCGCGGCCTTCGGGATCTTTACCGGGACCTCCTATCAGACGCCCCAGGAGCTCAAGAACCAGCTGGGCCACCTTGCCTACATTCTGCAGGGAGTCTCCGAGCTGGGCCAGATGAAGGCCTACCGGGTCCATGTAGAGGCTGTCGCCGAGAACAACGGCAAAAAGGAAAAGGTCGACCTGGAGGGCGATTTCGCCTACGGGATGGTCACAAATTCCAGGTCCATCGGCGGCTTCCAGAATCTGACCGGCAAGGAGGTGGACCTCCAGGACGGCCTGTTTGAGGTGACCCTGGTCCGCATGCCGACCAATCCTCTGGAACTCAGCGAGATCCTGATGGCGCTCGGCAATCCCGAAATGGAGAGCAGCATGATCGTCACCTTCAAGACGTCAAAGATCAGCCTGTCCTGTGACGAGACCATAGCCTGGACCCGGGACGGGGAGTATGCGGGCGCCCACAAAAAGGTCTTCCTGGAGATCTGCCCCGGGCAGCTCCGGATCCTGGTCCCCGGATTCTTTTCGGACCGCCGCTATCCGGTGCCGGAGGGAAAACCCTTGACATGATTTTCCATGGGATTTCCGGATCCTCTTGAGTATTGTTGCGGCCGGGATGCCTGTTGCGGCGGGGATAGCGACTGCGGCTGATACGGCTGTTACGCCTCTTGTGTTTGTTATGCCCGGCAAAATAACTGTCCCGCTGCCTTCCGGCGGGAAAGGAAGACTGCAGCGGCAAAGTGACCCTGATGAAAGATCTGCGGAGCAAAAGCGGATGAAAAATTTTTTTGATAAAAATACAAAGCGGTCAAACAGAGTATTTGCGGCCTATGCCGGCATTCTGTGCCTGGTGCTGGTCTGGAACCTGTTTCACTGCTCGTCCTGGTCCTGGGACATCCGGCAGCTGCCTTTGCAGGAAGGCTGCGGGATCTCTCCGGATGAAGAGGGCAGGTTCGAGTTCCGGGACGGCAAAGAGCTGACCCTGCGCTTCGAGGCCCCGGGACCGCAGGAGGTCAGGGAGGGGGCAGAGCTCTGCGGGGCCGCCCTTCTGAATTATGAAAACAGGAACCACCTCAGATTTTCCACCGAGGCCATGACCGCCGTCCTGCGGGATGAGTCCGGCAGGGAGAGGGCCGCCTCGCGCCTGCCCCTGATCCGGCAGACACCCTCGGTCTACGACGAGACCCTCCTGTACTTTTCCTTTGACACGGACGAGACCGCACAGATCGGGAGGGACGAGACGCTGGAGCTTGTGGTCCGGTCCGAGGGCCTGACCAGGAACGGCGTCTTTTTCGGGACCGACAGGCCTGAGGGCAAAGAGGGCACCGAAGCAGATCCCGCCGTACGGATCTATTACCGCACAAAGACCTTCAGCCCCTTCCTCAGCATTTTTTATTTTATCCTGGAGATCCTTGCGGGGCTCTTTTGCCTGCGGATGGTCAACGCGGGAGGAATGCCCCTTTTCCCGGCGAAAGATTCTGTGGAAAAACCGCTGGATACTCAGGCGAAAAAAACGGCGGGTATTTTGGTGAAAAATCCGTCGAAGAAGCCGGAGGGTATTTCGCCGAAAAAACCGGCGAAGAGGCAGGAGGGTATTTCAGCGAAAAAACCGGTGAAAAACCCTGCGTCCGGCCCGGCCGCAGGGAAGGCGGCTGCCAGCGCGGCGGGGCTTCTCACCCTGCTGGTCTTTATGGGTTTCACTTACATCTACGCGATCCGTCCCCTGGCCGGGACCTGCTCCGCCGAGATCCTCTGCAGCAGGGAGGATGCTTCAGATTCCATAACGCTTGAGTCGGGAGATACCCTGCGCCAGACCGTCCGCTGCGGTCAGGACCGGCTGAGCGGCTTCGGGATCTTTCTGGAAAAGGGAACGAAGACAGATGCTGACGAAGTGAATCCGGAGGATTCAGGAGATCCGGCGGAATCGGCAGAATCAGGAGCTTCCGCAGGTTCAACAGGCCCTGCGCGGATTGCCTGGAAGCTGTATGACGGGCAGGCAGCCGCTGCGGGCGGAAATCTGTCTGATAGCGGCAGCCCTGTGCTGGCGTCCGGAGAGGGATCCGCGGCCGGCGGACTTGCACCGGCGTCGGAAGAAGAGACCGGAGTCGAGAACCCTGTGCTGGCGTCCGGAGAGGGGTCCGCAGCCGGCGGACTTGCACCGGCTGCGGGAGAAGAGACCGGAGTCGAGAACCCTGTACTGGCGTCCGGAGAGGAATCCGTCGACTCTCTGCGCAGCGTGCGGAGCCTCCTGGGACATGATGCCCAGGGGACAGAGATCCTGGATGACTCTGAAAAAGCGGTCTGGCTGCCCCTTGACGCACCGGTCCGCGCGGCGGCAGGCAGGACTTTCCTTCTGGAACTGACCAACATGGGGCCGGGCCCCGTCACGATCACGGCGACCGGCCAGACAAACGGCACAGCCACGATGATTGCAGAGGCAGAGGCTGATACTGCGGATGGCCGGGACTTGGCCGGCGGAGAAGTTCTTGAGAAAGAGATCTGCCTCATGGCCGGCTATCGAAGCAATGGCTTCATAAACGGATTTTTCCTGCGTCTGTGCGCGGTGGTCCTGGTCCTTTTCGCGGCCATACAGGTCTTCTGCGCCTGGAAAAAACCCTCCGTGCAGGCTCTCTATCTGGCCTGTGCCCTGAGTCTGGGCCTGGTCTACAGCTTTGTGACACCGGCCTACACCGTCTCCGATGAGAGGACCCACATTGACTCCATCTATATGATGTCCAACCAGCTGCTGGGCATGGATGAGCTCCCGGGGCCGGACAAACTCTACAAGCGGGCCGCGGATATCGACTCCTCGATCACCAATACCATGCCTCTGACCGCTGCCAGGTACCGGGCGGTCGAAGAAGGGCTTCTGCGGGGAATCCCGTCAGATGCCGGCGCGGCTTCCGCGAATGGCGGATCATATGCCGGCGCAGCTTCCGCGAACAGCGGAGCTGGTACGGGCACGGAATCAGAATCCGCGAAAAGCGGATCAGATGCCGGTCAGAATTCCGCGAATGGCGGAGCCGGCGCAGGCACGGATTCAGGCAGGGCGTATGCCGTCGGCTATGCCCGGACGGCCCTGGAAAACGTGACTGTTTTCAATTATCTCCCGGCCGCCCTGGGCTTTACGCTGGGCAGGCTGACGGGCAGGAACCTGATCACCATGGTCATGCTGGCCCGCTGGATGAACCTTCTGGCCTGCGCGGCCGTCATGTACGCCGCGGTCCGGATCATGCCCCGCGGGAAGGCCTGTCTGGCCATGATCGGTCTTTTTCCCAAGACCCTTCAGCAGACAGCCTCCTGCTCCTATGACGGCATGCTGATCGCCGGCACCTGCTTTTTTATCGCCTGTTTTCTGGCTGTCAGAGACGGTCTGCAGAAGCAGAGAGACATCAGCGCCCTCGAAGTCCTGCTCCTTCTCTACGCAGGCTGCTTTGTGGCGGCCAACAAGGCCGGAACCTATCTGCCGGTCACGGGACTGATCCTGCTGCTACCCCTATATGGCCGGCAGTGGACAGCAGGGGCCGTGTCCGCGGGTACAGCAGGGGGCGTGTCCGCGGGTACTGCAAAGGGCACTGGCCGGAAGCGGAAAAATCCTCTGGTTTTACAGTGTGTCCTGATTATGGCGGGCTTTTGCAGCGTGTTTGCGGCCAAATCCCTGGTGAGGGTCTTCGGCATGCTGTCCCGGTCCTCCGGATCGGAGACCCTGGTCTCAGGGACCAGGACCCTCTACTCCATCGCGGACTTTCTCCACTCACCGGCCGGACTGGTCCGGGTGATGGTCAATACTCTGCGCCTGCGCGGCGACGGCCTGCTGGGAGAGCTGGTCGGAAAAAACCTCTGCCAGCGCTGGGTCTTTGTCTATGCCTTCCTCTTCCTGGCCTGGCTGGGGATCCTGGCGGAAAAAAGAACTCCGGCGAGAAGAAAAGGCCGGGAGAAAACTGGATCCGCGGAGGAAACCAGGGACCTGGTCTTAAGAGTGTGGATCTTTCTGCTGATCTGTGCCGGGACCTTCCTGATCTTTTTGTCCATGCTGCTGGGCTTTACCGAGAAGGGCCTGGGCTATGTGGACGGCCTTCAGGGCCGCTACTTCCTGCCTTATGCCCCCCTTGTTTTCCTGATCCTGCGGACCCGCAGGCTGGAGAGAAAGGACCTTACCGATACAATGATCCTGCGCGCGGGATTTTTCCTGGAGCTCCTGACCTTCTTTGAGATTCTCTGCGCCTATTTTCATGTGTGGTGATCCAGAGAAAACAGTCGGGGTGACTCACCAAAGAAAAGGGAGTCGGAGAAAACCGTCCCCGTGACTCACCGAAGAAAAGTGAGCCAGAGAGAACCGTCCCCGTGACTCACCCAATGACTCATTAAGAGGTGTACTGATTGAACGATGAAAGGGAAAAAGACCCCGTGCAGAGGTCGATGGGGCGCAATGCCGCGCTGAATGTGGTGCGTGTCGCCTGTCAGATCGTGCTTCCGATGATGACCCTCCCCTATTGTTCCCGTATCCTGCAGGTGGAGAACATGGGGAAGGTCAACTTTGCTGTGTCCCTGGTCAATTTTTTTGCCCTGCTGGCTGATCTGGGGGTCTCTGTCTATGGCGTCCGGGAGGGGGCCAGGCGGAGGCAGTCCAGGGACCGGTTTGACCGGTTTGCCTCTGAGGTCTTTACCGTCAATATGCTGATGACCGCGGTGGCCTATGCGGGGCTGGCCCTGATCGTTCTCCTTGTGCCGGGGATCCGGCCTTATGCGGCGGTCGTCGGGGTGCAGAGTCTCTTTATCCTGTTTACGACCATGGGCATTGAGTGGGTCAATGCCGTCTATGAGGATTATTTCTTCATTGCGGTCAGGACCATCGTGATCCAGGTCCTGTATACAGTATCGGTCTTTGTGCTGATCCGCCGCAGGGAGGATTATCTGCTCTTTACCTTTCTGACGGTCATGGTGACGGGCGGGGCGTCGATCATCAACTGGTTCTATTGCAGGCGCTATGTCAGGCTCAGGCCGGTGCTGGAGGGCATCCGCCGCCACCTGGTCCCCATGAGCGTCTTTTTTGCCAACAATATGGCCATCACGGTCTACGTGAACGCGGATATGTTTATGCTGGGCCTCTTCTGCGGCGAGTATCACGCCGGGATCTACGGCTCGTCCATGCGGATCTACCAGTGCATGAAGACCCTGATGACGGCCATCTATACCGTGACCATCCCTCGCCTGTCCATGCATGCCGCGCGGGGGGAAAAGGAGGACTTCCGCCAGGTCCTGACGGATGTCTGTGCGACCATCATGCTCCTGATCATACCGGTCATTGCGGGGCTCTTCCTCTATGCGGGGGATATCATGGAGCTCGTGTTCGGAGCCTCCTACCTGCCGGGGACCCTCTCCCTGCAGCTGCTGGCTCTGGCCCTGTTTTTCGCGATCGGCAACGGCATCGCGGTCAACTGCGTGAACGCCCCCCTTGGCCAGGAGCGGATCAGCATGAAGGCCACGATCTGCGCCGCCATCGCCAATGTCCTGCTCAATCTGGTCCTGATTCCAGCCCTGCAGCAGAACGGAGCCGCTGTCTCGACCATCGCGGCAGAGGTCCTGGTTCTGGTCATCTGCCTTTGGCGCCTTCCCGGCTGGGCGCAGATGCTGGACCTGGGCAGGCTGGGCCGCCAGGCCCTGCAGACCGGGGCCGGCACCGCCGTCCTCGTCGCCATCCGCCTGCTGGCCGCCCCCCGTTTCAGCTCCCTGCCGGTCCGCATGATCGCCTGCATCCTGACCAGCATGGCGGCCTACGGCCTTGTCCTGCTGGCCCTCGGGAATGAATATCTGAAAAAGTTTTTGCGCAGGGGAGAGTGAGCAGGTGGAGTGAGTCAGCCGGGACGTCCCCCGGCTCATTCCATTGAACGTGTCAGCCGGAACGCCCCCTGGCTCATTCGTCCTCCGGCTCATTCCGTTGAACGCGTCAGTGGGTACGTCCCCGGACGCACCAGCCCCCTGGCTCATTCGTCCCCCGACTCGCCGCCCCGCGGCTCACAGTCCCCTGAAATCAATCAATGAGAGGAAAGATTCATTATGTCAGATAAAAAGACACTGCCGGGCTTTGCCCGTCAGAGCGCTGTATACGGAAAAAAGAACCGTCGTCCGGGCCGGGGAATGCCCTCGCCCGGGGCGGCTGCCTTTTTTCTCTGCTGTCTGGTCCTGATCCTGGTCTTTGCCCTGCGCTCGGACCGGGGCTTTACGCGCACGACGGACCCTCTCGTGGAAGCGGAGGAGTATACGCCTGCTGCCGGAGAGGTCGTCAGCCAGACCCTGCCGGACGGCAAAAAGACGATCCGGGACCTCCAGGTCAAGTTCGGGACCTCCGGCCGTGTCAATGAGGGTCTTGTCACCGTTGCTTTTTTGAAAAACGGTGAGGAAGTCAGGCAGTGGAAGCTGGATTCGGACCTGGTGACAGACCAGGAATACCGGAAATTCGTCTTTGACAGGCCGCTGAGTATCAAGGCGGATGACCACTGCGCCTTCACTGTATCCCAGGCCTTTGAGGGGGAGAATGCAGTCTCTGTCCGGCTTGCTGAAAATGCTGCCGGTGAAAGCGGAGAGGATGGATCCGAAGAGAGCGACTACGGAGAAGATGGGTCCGAAGAGAGCGGCTACGAAGAGGACGGATCTGAAGAGAACTATATGGAGGAGGAGGGATCCGAAGGCGCCGAAGATGAAAAAGATGCCGGTCAAAGCCTGCCTGAGGACAGGACTGTCAGCTTCCGTCTGACTCTTGTCGACGGTTCCATGCGGGCCCGCTGCCTGCCCCTCATTGTGATCATTCTGGTCATTTTGAGCGTAGCGGCGGCAGCCCTGATCGATTTCCGCCGCGCGGGCGTCCTGAAGCTGGTCCTGACCGCTTTTGCCCTGTTCCTCTTTCTGGAAGTATTCACTACGGACCTGATGAGCAGGATGGTCACCGAGATCCCTGTCCGGGCCTACACCTGGAAGGGCGCGACGGAAAAGATCGGGCCCGGAGAGGAATGGGAGGAGCTGCTTTCGCTCAGGCGCACGGATTTTTCGACCCTCCGCATCCCGGTAAGCAAGGGAGAGGGCCAGTCCTCCTCCATCTATGTTCAGCTGACGAATGAGGAATCCGGACAGGTTTATTTTGACAGAGAGATCAGTGACGCGGATATGACCGGCGGCGGTCCCACCGGAAAAGCGATCCGGATCAGCGCCCTGGAAAATTCCGGCGGTGAAGGGTCAGAAAACGGGGACCCTTCAGCTACGCAGAAATCGGGAAAGAATGTATTTCCCTGCGGAACCTACCGCCTCCTGATCCGCAACGCGGATGATTCAGACAGCCTCCGGATCAGCGTCCAGGACGACGGAAGAGGAGAGCAGACGATCAATTACCAGGCTGTTCTGGATTCCGGACTGGGATACAGGATCGCCTCAGTCGTCCTGCTCCTCGCCGGCCTCTACCTGATCGCCGTCTTTTCCGGGCTCGCGGACCGGGGGGGTGCGGGAATCCTCGGAAGGACCGGTGCATCCCGGTCTGCGGGCAATAGCAATGGGTTCGAAAGGACCGGTGCATCCCGGTCCGAGAGCCCTGCCGGCTCGTCCGCCCTTCGATTTTTTATGATTTCCGTCATCCCCCTGTCAATCATCTACCTGATCCTGCTCCTGCCCTGGAGCGCACCGGATTCCGGCTCCCATATCATGGCGGTCAACCGGTTCACGAATATCCTTACAGGGGCGGGCCAGGACCACGAGTGGGACGCCCGCGCCGACGACGCCGTTCTTTTTCCGACAGAGGAAGAGCGCCGGCTCGAACGCAATCCCCAGATGAAGGACTACGCCGAGACCTACCTGGGCGGCAGGACCGGCGCGCAGGACCTCACCCTGACACAGATCGGCAGCGACGAAAAAATGGTCTTTTACTCGCCGGTCAATTACCTCCCCCAGATCCTTGGCTTCACCCTGGCCAGACTTCTGGGCCTGGGCACTGTGCCCATGTTCTTCCTGGCCAGGATCCTGACCCTGATCGTCTACATTGCCGCCTGCGCCCATGCCGTCAGGACAACCCCCGTCGGCAGGAGCATTTTTGCGGCCATCGGCCTCCTGCCGGTATCCCTGATGATCGGCAGCTCCATCAGCTATGATATGATGGTCCTCATTTCCACCCTCTGCTTTACGGCCAGCGTCCTGCGCGCGACAGAAGAGGGGGGCGGCATCACACGGAACCAGGCCTCGTCCGTCCGCAAAAACGCGGCGGCCTCCCGTGACAACATCGGAGACAGACACAGGACCGGCATGGCCATCATCGAGAGCGCCGTCTGGGCTGCAGTCATCGGCAGCGTCAAGGGCGGCGGCTACCTCCTGCTCCTTCCCCTGGTTCTCCTTCTCCTGCCCCGGGCAGGAAAAGAAACTGCATATCAGGGAGCAGGATCCCGTGAAAACGGATTCCAGAAGACCGGATCCCGGGAAATGATTTCCGACGATCCCTACGGCCCCGGAGCGAGATCCGGCAAACTCTCCGGCAGCCTGGCGGAAAGCCTGCAGGGCGACCCTGCAGACCCCGTGAGGCCCGGCAGAACGGCACACCCGGCAATGCGGACAGGGGACACACTGAAAAGAATTCTCCCCATCCTCCTGGCCGGCGCCATCTCCGCCCTGATCTTTGACGTCATCCTGCCGGCGGGCTTCCTCTTCCAGTTTGGCGGGGACATCAATGGAAAAATGGCATTTTCCTATGCCCTGACCCACCCCGCCGCCTACCTGGCCATGATGATGAAGGCCTATATCACCAATGCCGACTCCCTCGTGTTCGGCATCGCGGGCAGCAGACTTGCCTTCGCCGAACCCACCATCCCCGACCTCGTGATCGCGGGACTCCTCCTCTGCACGGGAGCCATGGCCCTGGCCGAAAAAGACCGCCTCAGCCTCACGCGGAGGGACAAAACCATCTTCCAGATCATCATCGCCGCCCTGGTCCTGACCATGCCCGCCATGCTCCTGAGCTGGACCAGCGAGGGCTCCGACATGATCATGGGCCTCCAGGGCCGGTACTACCTCCCGGTCCTGCCCCTCATCCTCCTGGCCTGCACCAAACCCTCCCCGTACGGGAAGACCGCCGGCCGACAGGACTCGGACCAGACCGCCCGCAGACAGACAGACCGCTCATTCATCCGCGCCTTCTGCCTCCTGTCCTGCCTCTGCGTCTACTACATGATGCGCCTCTACCTCACCCGGTAAAACCGGGTGAGCCGATTAGTCTTCTGTGAGTCGTTTGGCCTTCCATGAGTTGGGGGGACGTACCAGTTCACATGAGTCAGGGGACAGGCACTCTGTGTGACAAAGGGACAGGCACTCTGTGTGACAAAGGGACAGGCACTCTGTCACAGTACTGTGACAGAGTGCCTGTCCCTTTGTCACACCCCTTGTCATTTCTGCTCTGGCGTCCTATTGAACTATTTCCGGAAGTCGAAGCGATAGAAGCGAGGAAAAAGGGAAAGGTCACGCATCTTCCCTGGAAGCAAAGCGACAGAGGCGAGGAAAAAGGGAAAGGTCACGCATCTTCCCTGGAAGCGAAGCGACAGAGGCGAGGAAAAAGAGAA
>CAMNFJ010000084.1:0-12969 GCA_946536955.1 uncultured Lachnospiraceae bacterium | reverse complement strand
TTCTCATATAAGGTTGGAAATGTGTTCCGAAGCCTGCAGGGCAGGTCTTCGTTTTGCTTCGCTGTCGTGCTTTTGTCTTGCGCGACAACTTCTTAACTTTATCACAGCTTCATGTTCCTGTCAACAACTTTTTTAATTATTTTTTAAAAGTTTTTATCAGGCCCGCCGGATCAAAGTTTTAAGGGACAAAAAAATGAAACGAACCATTCGGATAGTCGCAGTCGGTTCATTTCATCTTTTTGAGCGGAGAAAGCGGGATTTGAACCCGCGCGCCGGTTTCCCGACCTACACCCTTAGCAGGGGCGCCTCTTCAGCCTCTTGAGTATTTCTCCAAGTTTGTCTGAACTTCTGTTAAACGATCTTTAAGCTAAATTCTGATATCTTCTATTGTTTTGCCCCTCCTGTTTTCAAAGGGCATAAATTAATATAACAAGGCGCTCCGGTTTTGTCAACAGCTTTTTTCTCGCGGCCAGCCACTTTATGGTAGTTCGTTACAGTTCTGCCCCGCCAGAAAGCTCAAGACGTTTTTCGCAATAATGCAAAGCCTTAAACAATGCGGAGCTTTGAACAATGCGGAGCTTTGAACAATGCGAAGCTTTAACAATGCGGAACTTTAAACAATGCGAAGCTTTAAACAATGCAAAGCTTTAAACAATGCAAAGCTTTAAACAATGCAAAGCTTTGTTATCGGTGGACCCAGCCTTCTGTTTACACTCGCGACAAAGGGGTGTTACGTTAACTCTTGCATTCTTCTTCCGAATTCGATATAAATAATATGAAAAAAACACACATTATTATTGCAACAATGGTACAATAGTTGTGTTGATCGCGGACGACTGTTTCAGATCCTTCCAGGCTGCCGGTGCTGCCGGACGATCCGGACCGGAGGAGGGACGGCCGCCGCTTTCAGGAGTTTCACGAAATTCTGATTCTGGAGGTTATGTTTATGAAAAGAAGACTTGTTGCATATCTGTTGGTTTCCGCTCTCGCAGTGACCGTCCTTGCCGGCTGCGGCAAGAGTGCCGGCGGCGATGCTGCCGCAGCTGCAGACACCGGCGATGCTGCAGTTGTCGAAGAGGCTGTTGAAGAGACGGATGCTCTCGAGGATGTGACCGAGGCTCCCGTTGAGGCCGTCACCGCAGCTCCCGCTGCAGAGGAAGCTGCCGCTGTCGCTGCTACCGGCGCAGAGGTCGCGGCTGAGGCTGCCACTGAGGCTGTTGCCGCTGAAGAGCCCGCTGAGTATGTGGATGATGAGGAAGAGGCCGCTGTCGCCGCTGAGGGCGAGACCGCTGCTGCCGCTGCCGCTGAGGATCTGATCGTTGATCCCGGCACCACCTACACCGTTCGTTTCGGCGGAAACATCTACTCCACACCTGAGGAGAATCCCGCCAACGTCATGTACTACGCAAATCCCGGCGATTACCTCAACATCGTCGAGCGTCTTGACAACTACTGGTACAAGGTTTCCTACTATCTCTCCGGCGAAGGCGTCGAGCACGTAGGTTATATCCAGATCCAGTAATCTTCTTCGGGCAGTATGGTTCCGGTCATCCGGGACAATACAGGCTGCTTCCTTAAGAATTTGAGATTTTTTAAGGATTTGAATTAAGTAAGATCTGAAAAGGGAAACGGTTCCGTCATCGGTGCCGTTTCCCTCTTTTTTGTTTTGCCTGATATTTCATTCGTCAACAGCATTTGCCTGACGTTCCATTTACCAGCAGTTATTCGTCTGGCATTCCATTCATCAGCAGTTTTTCATCTGATATTCCATTTATCAGCAGCGGGCCCTGCTGCAGGTGAAATAGATGACCTGGCAGGTTTTCCCCATCTCCTCGAGAAAATGCAGGGCGCCTTCCATTTTTTCGTCGTCCAGATTGCTGAAGGGGTCGTCCAGGATCAGGGGCGGACGCTCGCTGCGGTCCGCGGGATACATGGCATCGGCCAGGGCCGCCCGCAGGCAGATGCCCGCCAGGTCCCTGTAGCCTCTGCTGAGCAGGGCCGAATCCCTCTGCTTTCCCCGTTCCTCCACCGTGACCCCCGCATCCGCGTCGACGCTGGTGCCCGCGGCGGAATATCCGGTGATCGTCTCCCAGTATCTGTGAAAATGATCGGTGAGCGGATCCCTGTACCTGGCCGTCAGGGCCTCCCTGGCCCTGCGCAGGTTTTCTGCGGCCGCCTGGATCTGACGGAAGCGGGTCTGGTCGGCGGCCTGCTCTTCCTTGAGCAGCTCAAGCCGGCTCCATGCCTTCTCCCGGTCCTCCAGTTCAGCCCGAATCTCCTCCAGTTCCTCCATAAGGCTCCTTCTGAATTCCCTGCACCTGTCCAGTTCTTCACTTTTGGCCTCCGCCAGCCGGGCCAGGGATGCCCCGCTGCCTTCCGGTGCCGGCCGGGAATTCTCTCCGGTGCCCTTTGCCCCGGCGGGATCAGAGCCGGAACCTGTTCGATATGTTTCCGTTTTTTCGGCGGAATCAAAGCCGGCAGCCATCCGCTGTATTTTCCCTGCAGGGTCAGGGCCGGTCCTCTGTTCTCCCGTTTTATTCGCGGGTTCTAAGCCTGCGTCCGCCCGATGCATTTCTGCTTCGTCCGCAGATTCCAGGCTTATGCCCAGTCTCTGCATTTCCCGTTCGCAGGCGATCAGATCCCGTTCCGCAGCCCGCAGGAGCTTTCCGGCATCCTCACAGGCATCCGCGGCGGCCCGGATCGTCTGCAGCTGGTCGGCCAGGTCCTCCTGCGGCGCAAAGCCAAGTTCCCTGAGGAAGCGGATCACCGGCCTCCTCGTCTGTGACCACTCCGCATAAAGGGCCTCCAGGCGGGCCTCCTTTTGCAGGAGATATTCATATTCCCCTGTCCGGCCTCCCGCTTCTGCTTCTGCCTGTCCTCGTCCCGAGGCTGTCAGATTCCCGGGGGCCGGACTGTTTTTTCCTGTCCCGCTTTCTCTCCGGGCTTTTTTCGCACTTTCCCGAAGCCGTTCCCGTTTTTCCCGGCTCAGCAGGATGGCTCCGCCGGCTGCCACTGCCAGACCCGCGGCAGAAAGGCACGCAAAAAGGACTGAGCGGGCCGGGAAAAAGCCCGCCAGGCCGTCTGCGAAAAGGACGATTCCGGCCAGAATGCATACCGGGCCTTTGGTCCCCGCGGCGCCATCAGGCGCGCCGCCGGTTTTCGAACGGCCGGCTTTCCCGCGGGCCCCGATGGTCTCCTCCAGCATATTCAGCCGGATCTGCTCCTCTTCCGTGAGGGCTCCGGCCTGGATTTTCGCCTCCATCCGGTCCAGTTCCCGGCATGTTTTCAGGTACCGGTCGACCTCCCCGCAGGAGGGGGTCCGCCCCGGAAAGAAGGCGGAGGCCGTCTCCAACTCTCCCTGCCTCAAGTCCCTCGAGGCAAGGAGCTGACGGCGGACCCTGCGCGCGCCCTCCCAGGCCCTCTCCCGGTCCCTCGACCGCTCCTGCTCCTCCTCCCGGGCTCTCGCGGAGGCGGCGCCGGCCTCCAGTTCCTCCACTTCCCTCTGCAGGCGCCGTTCCCGGGCGGCGGCGGTCTCCTCCTTCCGGCTGCATGCCAGGATTCTCGCGGTCAGCTCTTCTCTTCCCGCGGCCTCCCGCTCCAGAGTCCGGATCTCCTGCGCCCGCCGGGACAGGCTCCCGGAGGCCCGCGAGGGGGTCAGGCGGTTGGCGGCCTCCGCCAGCCGTTTCATGGCGGCCTCATAGCTCCCCATGTCGCCCGCCTGGTCCGTCAGGCCCGCGATCAGGGCGGTGATCTTGTCCGTCATCGAACAGGCGCAGTCCTGCTGCCCTGTAAAGACCGTCCTGGCAAAGGACTCCCGGTCCAGATGGAAGAGGTCCTCCCCGGTCTTCTGCGAAAAATCATGGCTCACAAGGTTGGTCTCCAGGTCCCGCAGTTCAAATTCGTCCTCGGACTCCCGTTTCCCGAAGCTGCGGGTGATCTCATAGATCTTCCCTCCGGCCTCAAAGCTGAGACGCCCGCCGTAGATCCCGCCCTGCCAGGGCCTGAAGCGGTCTCTGTCGTTGTCCTCCACCTTTTTCCGGCGGGTGGAGGGAAAGCCGTAGAGCATCGCCAGGAGGAAAGCCGCGAAGGTGGTCTTGCCCCAGCCGTTTTCCCGGCAGATCACATTGACTCCCTCTTCGAAGCGATGGTCCAGGGCCCGGATGCGGCCGAAATTTTCAATATAACATTCGATCAGTCTCATCAGATAAGCCCTCCGGCGGCGAATCAGCGCAAGTCAGTGAATCAGCGGGTGAGTCAGTGGGTGAGTCAGCGGGTGAGTCAGTGGGGACGTAACAGATTGACTCATTTTGTCAGAGGCAAAACGAGTCAATCTGTTACGTCCCCACTGACTCGCCCTCAATGACCTATCCCCTCCTCATAGCAGGTCTCCCCCGTCCATGGCCGCAAAGCCGCGGCGGATCACCTGATTTTTCTCCTCCTGCGGGATCGTCCCGTCCGCCATCACCTGCCGGACAAACTCCCCCCGGAGGGACTCGTCATACAGATAGTCCTCCAGGTCGATCCTGAGCAGGGTCCTGTCACTGACCCTGGCAAAAAAATAGTCCCCGGCCAGGCTGGTCTCCAGGTATCCGGTGTCCTTTTCACAGTCTACATCCAGCTCTCCGCGCAGGACCAGGTCCACCATGTCTCCGGCGCCGCATCCGCTCTCCCGGATCCGGTCCCGGACCACGGCCTCCATCTGTGCCGTCGACTGACAGCCGGTTACATCCGCCTCCACCGAGTACAGGGTCCTTTTTGCAAAAGGGACAAAGCGGTGGTCCCTGAGCCGCCGTCTTTCATCGACCTCCAGCAGATAAAAGCCGTGCCGGCCGCACTCATCAAAGCCCCGGCCCTCCAGACAGCCCGGATAGCAGTATATGCCCCGCTCGTCCAGCCGCCCCGTCTTTGCGCTGTGGATATGGCCCAGGGCCAGATAATCGATCCCCCTGCCCCGCAGGGCCTGCAGGCTGATCCTCTCCGCATAGCCGGTCCGCCGGGCGCCTTCCCCGGGCCTTCCCGCACCGGCGGCCTCAGGCCTGCTGTATTCCAGGTCCCCGTGCAGCATGACGATATTGAAGCAGGCCGGATCCAGCCGCAGGGAGGCGTGGGCCGCCGCATTATTTTCCCCGGTCAGCTCAACTCCGGCGATCGCGATCCCCCCGTGTTCCCCTTCCGTATAGGTCCTCCATCGCGGCCCGAAGAGAAACAGATTGCCGGGGAGACTTCCGGCCGGCGATCCCGGAACCGCGCTTCCGCGGCCCAGAACATCGGCCCGGTCATGATTCCCCCTCAGATAATAAAAATGAATGTCCGGATGAGCCCGGACCACCTCCATCACCGTATTTCCCGCCAGTTCCGATACCACGTCCCGCTCAAAGAGATCCCCCGCGATCAGAACAGCTTTTACGCCATGATCCGCGGCATACTCCGCCAGGCGGCTGAAATTCCTGAGCAGCTCGTCCCGCCGGCTCCTGGCCCGCTCCCTGCTCAGATGGGTCCGCATCCCCGAATCCAGATGCAGGTCCGCACAATGGATCAGCTTCATCTCTCTCCCCTCTCCGGCTGCCGCGCCCGCAGATGCACTCCGCAGATGCACTGGCCGCTTAACTCTGGCCGCTCTCTGGCCGCTTCTGGCCGCTTAACACAGTCCTTTCAGTATACCACGAGGCCGTGCATAGAACAAGCGTTCCTTTTCTTTGATCCATGCCTGTCACGTGCTAATCCAGGCCCACCTGAAAATTCAAGTAAAATTCGTGGTGTTTTGCGCGACAATTCGAAGCTTTGGACAATGCGAAGCATTGTTTTCTTCGGGCAAAACCCGAGTTAAACGGCGCGCGGCTGCCATCTCCGGCACATGCGTGACCTTTCTATTTTTTGCTCCCTCTGTCGCCTGGCCTTCCGGAATTATGCGTGACCTTTCTCTTTTTTGCTTCCTCTGTCGCTTCGCCTTTCGAAAATATGCGTGACCTTTCTCTTTTTTGCCTCCTCCGTCGCTTGGCCTTTCGGAAATATGCGTGACCTTTCTCTTTTTTGCCTCTTCCGTCGCTTGGCCTTCCGGAATTATGCGTGACCTTTCTATTTTATAGCACCTCTGTCGCTTGGCCTTCCTGAAACATGTGGCTTTCGCCTTCTCGACGGGCGTGAACATGTAACAATTCCATACGCTTACACTTTGACGCTTGAACGCTGTTCAACTCGGGTTTCAGGTGAGCGTATACTATAACCCGGCCTGCTGTCCACGCCCCCGGCCGCTCTCCTGCGTCCTGCCGGATCCCATGAATCACCGTGGACAAAACAGCAAGGCTCATTTTTCCTTCTGATTTCCCACCCGCCGGCTCCCATGTTAAGATAGAAAAAACGGAAAGCCGTTCAGCGCCTGCCTGTTCAGAATCAGAAAGGATTTGTATTATGAATTCATTCTCCTCCCATCGACAGTTTTGCCCCTTCTTCCCTGCGGCGATGCTCTTTCTCCTCCTCTGCCTGACAGGCTGTACTGGTCTGTCCGCCGGGTCCTCCCCCGCTCAGAAATCCTCCGCGGCCGCAGCCTCCTCCGATGCCGGTCCGGCCTCAATGACAGCTGCTGCCGCCAAAACCGAAGAGACCGCTGCCGGCAAAACAGCCGCTGCTGCCACAACCGGAGAGACTGCCGGCGGCAAAACAGCCGCTGCCGCCAAAGCCGAAGAGACCGCTGCCACTGCTGCAGCCACTGCCGAAGAGACTACTGCCCGAGAGACTGCCTCCGGCATAGCCTCCACTGTCACCACCTCAGCAGCCGGAGAGACTGTCACCACCTCAGCAGCCGGAGGGACTGCCTCCGCCGCCGAAACGGCGGCGCCCGCGACCACTGCCGCCGCTGCCAGCCCCGACGACTCCGGTCCCCGCCTTCTCAAATATATCGATGCCTGGCAGGAGTGGCACACCATGGAGGTAGACCCCTCGGTCGACAGCTGCGCCTACGACCCGGACCTTTTTATAGAAGAAGACGGCCGGATGACCTATGCGGACGACCGCTATGAGGTCCTGCGCGGCCTCGATGTCTCCGAGCACCAGGGCTATATCGACTGGGAGGCGGTTGCGGAGGCGGGATACAGCTTCGCCTTCATCCGTGTCGGCTACCGGGGATACGGGGCAGACGGCATCCTCTACGAGGACCGGGCCGCCGTTGACAACCTGCAGCGGGCAAAAGCCGCCGGCCTCAAGGTCGGGACCTATGTTTTTTCCCAAGCCCTCAGCGAGGAGGAGGCCCGGGAAGAGGCCCGGCTGGCCCTGCGCGTGATCCAGTCCTCTGGCATGGAGACCGACCTGCCCCTCATGTATGACCCGGAGCTCATCAAAGATGACTGGGGCCGGGCCAACGAGATTTCCCGGGACCAGGTCGTCCTCAATACCGCCGCCTTTCAGGAGGAAATAGCAAAGGAGGCTGGACCGGACCTGAAAACGGACATCTACTCCAACCTCCCCTGGGAACACCATTATTTTGACGCAGAAACCATGAACCGCAATGAGATCTGGTACGCGGACTATGAAAAAAAGCCCCAGACCCCCTACCACTTCACCTGGTGGCAGTACACCAACGAGGGAAGCGTCCCGGGCATCGAAGGGCGTGTGGATCTGAATCTCTGGATCCGGTGAGATGAAAGTGAGTCAAACTGTTACGTCCCCACTGACTCACTACTGACTCGCCGGCTCACCCCCGCCTGTATCTTCGGTCGACTTCGGTCTCCCGGTCCTTTGCGGGCAAAACGCGGAGGAAGCGGACAACGAAGGGGATACAGATCAGCATGGTGAGCAGGTCGGACCACATCTGGGCGCTCTGGATCCCCCGAAGGCCGATAAACATGGGCAGGATGATCAGGAGCGGGATGTAGCAGAGGCCGCTTCGCAGGGTCGCCAGAAAGGAGGCCTCGCGGCTGCGGCCGACGGCCTGGAACATCATGTTGGAGGTCACGCTGAAGGGCTGGAAAAAGACCGCGACGCACTGAAAGCGCAGGGCCAGGGCGCCGATCTCCACGACCAGGGGGTCGTCCCGGAAAATGCGGACCACCGGGCCGGGGGCGATCATGCCGAGGACGCCGAAAACGCCCAGGATCAGCAGGCCCATTTTGAAGGTGAAAAAGAAGGCCTCCCGGACGCGGCCGTATTTTTCCGCGCCGTAATTGTAGGCGCAGACAGGCTGGAAGCCCTGGCCGATGCCGATCATGGCGGACCCGATAAACATGGTGATCCGGCCTACGATGGCCATGGCCGCGATGGCGGCATCCCCGTAGGGCATGGCGCAGTTGTTGAGGGTCATGGTCGAGATGCTGCTGAGCATCTGCCGGATCAGGCTGGGAAATCCGACCTTGAGGATGAGACAGAACTCATGGAAATCCCGGGTAAAGCTGCTGATCCGGATCCGGGTAATGGTCCTTTTGCTCAGGAACATATAGAGCAGGATCCCGAAGCTGATGAATTGGGAGATGGCCGTGGACAGGCCGGCTCCGTCGATGCCCAGGCCCAGGCCGAACATGAGGATGGGGTCTCCGATCATGTTGAGGACGCCGCCGGCGACCAGGCCGGCCATGGCCAGGACCGCCTTGCCCTCGTATCGCATGACATTGTTGAGCACGCAGCTGCACATAAGGGCCGGTCCGGAGATCAGAATATAGGTGGCGTAGTTTCTGGAAAAGGGAAGGATCGTGTCCGTGCTCCCCATCAGCCGCATAAGGGGCGTCAGGAAAGCCATGCAGACGGCGGAGAGCAGGATGCTGAAGGCCATGGCCGTGAAAAAGGAGGTGGCCAGCAGCCGGTCCGCCGCCTCCCGGTCTCCTCTTCCCAGGCGGATGCTGATCAGACTCCCCGCGCCGTGCCCCAGCATAAAGCCGAAGGCCTGGATAATGGACTGGACCCCCAGGACGATCCCGATCGCCGCGCTGGCGCTGGTCCCCAGCCTCCCGACGAAAAAGGCATCGACCAGGTTGTAGATCATGGTGACCATCATGCTGATGACCGTGGGCACGGCCAGAGAGGGGATCAGGGTTCCGACCGGCGTCAAGACCAGTTTTTCATATTGCTTCCGCTCTTTTTCACTCATCTTTATCTCTCGTCATTTATCTTTTCTAAATCTCGTGCAGGGACCGGGCCCGGAAACAGCTTTCTTTTTTATCCCGCGCAGGGGCTGGATCCGGATGCGGCTTTCGTTTTTTAATCCCGCGCAGGGGCTGGGCCCGGAAACAGCTTTCGTTTTTTAATCACGCGCAGGGGCTGGGCCCGGAAACAGCTTTCGTTTTTTAATCACGTGCAGGGTCTGGGCCCGGATGCGGCTTTCGTTTTTTAATCACGCGCAGGGGCTGGATCCGGATGCGGCTTTCGTTTTTCCGGCCGGCCGCACCTCAAAAAACCGGAATAGCCCCAAACATCCGCCGGATCAATATGCAAAAAAGCCCGGTTGAAACATCCTCACCGGCTCCGCGCTGACTCCGGCCGCAAAAATGAGTCAGATTGAAACGTCCCTGTTGACTCCAAAATGAGTCGGATCGAAACGTCCCTGCTGACTCATTACTGGGTCAGTCTGCGCAGTTCGTAGAGGTCGGTCCTGCGGTGGGCCAGGAGCGGCAGTTCCTGCCGGACCCGGTCCACATAGTCCAGGTCCAGGTCCACGACGCAGACCCCCTCTTTTTCATCCATCTGTGTGACAATGGTGCCCCAGGGATCGACAACGATTGAGTGTCCCCAGGAGGTATAGGAGCTCTGCGGGTCCCGGGCGGGGGCCGTACCGATCACATAGCACTGGCTCTCGACGGCGCGCTGGCGGAACATGAGCTCCCAGTGTGCAGGCCCTGTGGTCATATTGAAGGCCGCGGGGACCAGGATGACCTTCGCCCCGTCCTGGGCCATGAGGCGGGCAGTCTCGGGGAAGCGGAAATCATAGCAGATGCAGAGGCCGATCCTGCCGAATTCCGTGTCAAAGCAGCCGATATGGTTCCCGGGCGTAAGGGTGTCGGATTCTTTGAAATACTGGCCGCCTTTGACATCGATGTCAAAGAGGTGGGCTTTTCTGTGCTTTCCAATCTGTCTGCCCTGCCGGTCAAAGACATAGGCGGTGTTGTAGATCCGGCCCTCCCCGTCCCGCTCGGGAATGCTGCCGGCGGCCAGATAGATCCCGTATTTTTTCGCGATCGCGGACAGGGCCTGCCAGGAGGGACCGCCCTCGGGCTCCGCGTAGAGGGGGAAATTCGGGGTCTCATAGGGACAGGCGAACATCTCGGGCAGGGTGACCAGGTCCACGCCTTTTAAGTTGTCTGCCAAAAAAGCCTTTCCGTCGGCAGGCTTACTGTCTCCTCCGGCGCATCCAAAGTCCTGTGAGGCATGCCCGTCCAAGGGACGATCACTTTCGGAGGAGATCCTTCCTGTGGCCAGGATCTTTTCCAGCTGCTCTATATTTTTTTCTTTTTCCGTAAAAACCCTGGTCTGAAGGACGGCTGCTCTCAATTTCATAAAATTTTTCTCCTCAGAAACTTTTCTTCCGGTCTGCTCTTTCAGAATCTGTCTCCGCAAACAGGCAGGTCTGCCCGCCTCTGCGGAGCCGGGGAATCAAACCGGGATACTCCACGGCACAGGTGGCTGTTCCACCCGCCTCCGCAGAGCCGGAGTAATCCTTACCGCTCGCTGTCAAAAGGAGGAAGCGCGGCCCTGCTTTCTTTTTTTGTCCTGCTCGATCCTCTGCATCATTTTTCCGACGACCCAGTCGTGGAAGCCGGTCGAGATATAGGCGAATCCCAGGCCCATATAGACCGGGGCCAGCATGAAGAAGAGGGCCATGGCGATGACCGCGTTCAGCAGCCTCGAGCTCGGACCGAAGGCCCGCAGCAGAAAGAGGGCCGCGATAAAGCCGAAGCTGAGCAGGTACATGTAGGCGCAGAGGCTGGCGACCTGGCCGACGGCCCGGATGATCTCCTGCCTGCCGGTCTGCTCCGGCATGGCCAGATAGCCGCTTCCGTAGATATAGAGGATCAGGGCCAGAAGCCCGGTCCAGCGGGGCGGATAATAGGAACTGACCGGCATGGGCTTCTGGATCGGGAAGCGGAGGCGGCGCAGGATCAGGAGGCTGAGCTGGCAGACGATGAAGCCCTGGACGGCCCCCATAAAGATCATGGAGACGATGAACATGCGAAGGATCGTGTCCGGCCGCAGCAGCATATTGATCGCTTCGACCTGGCGGGGGTCCACATTGGATCCCATGGAGCTGATGATCTCCTGCATGCCCTTCTGCATCTCGGCCACATCCTGGCTGAGGTTGAAGCCAAAGAGGGAGGCCAGCACCACCGTGCTCAGGACATTGGCAATGACACTGAGCCCCATGACCAGGATCATGGTTTTGGTCGGATCCCGCTTCGCATGGATGCAGCTGCCGTAGACCGCGCCGATAAAGGACTGGGTGATGGCATAGAAGGCGGAGGTCAGGATCCCGCAGAAAATGGAGATCAGGACCGTACAGACAAAGACCGGAATACTGTCCTTCCACCCGTATTTGGCAGAAAAGGCCACCATGGGAATGGGAAAGAGAAAGATAAAAGTGTCCTCCAGCATCCCGCCGGTCTGTCTGTTTAAGAGGAGCAGCACGCCGAAAACCGCGACGAGCAGGGCTCCAAAGGTCAGCTTCTGTGTATTTTCGTTCATATCGTTTCCTTTTTATTGTTCCCTTATTCCCCGGGCCTTCGTACCGCCCGGTCTTTTCGTGTTGGCAGGCGGCTTTGGCCTGCCGGTATCTTTTGCGCCGTCCGGCAGCTCTGGTCAGCCGGCAGGTCTGTGCCCCGGCCTCTTGGCCGGGATAAGGTTCCCGAAACTCTTTTAGCTATTATAATTCCTCCCTCAAAGTCCCACAACCGCTATCAGGCGCAAAAAGGCACACAGCTGTCAGGTGCAAAAAGGCACACAGCTGTCAGGTGCAAAAAGGCGCACAGCTGTCAGGCGCAAAAAGGCGCACAGCTGTCAGGCGCAAAAAGGGTTATGAAAAAGGACACACACAGAAAAGGTACACGGCCCTTTCCCGGCTGTGCACCTTTTCCTGAATGATCGGTATTTAGATGTTCACTTTTTAATGATCACTTTTTAATAATCGCTTTTGAAATGATTGCTTTTTAAATGATCGCTTTTTAATGATCTCTGGCAGCCGTTTGCGGCATGGGCCGCCGGGGCAGCTGTTGATCAGAATACAGGGCCCGCTTTTTACGCCACGCTGACGACCTCGTAGTCCTTGGCCTCGACGGCAGCCTTAAGGACATCATTGGCAACCTCGGCGTCCATGGATACGACGGCGGTGCCCTTCTCGTGGCTGACTTCTGCGGCGGTCACGCCCTCAACGGCCTCCAGGGCCTTTTTGACGGTCGCCTCGCAGTGGGGGCACATCATTCCCTTGATCTCCATTGTCTTTGTCATAAGATTCTCCTTTCTGAGTCTTTCCTCTTCCTCCTGCTCCTGCTCCTTCCGGCGGGTGTAGTCGGCCAGGAGTTTTCCGTCCGCGTCGGGGCGTACAGGATTTTTATCATTGTTCTTCCAGCGGCGGGCGTCCCCTCTTGTGTCGTGGACCTGCATGAGGTTGAGCCGCAGCGCGTTGGTGACCACACAGAAGCTCGACAGGCTCATGGCGAGCGCGCCGAACATGGGATCCATGGTGATGCCCAGGGGGACGAGCAAGCCCGCCGCCACGGGGATCAGGATCGAATTGTAGATGAGGGCCCAGAAGAGGCCCCAGAGGATGGTCCGGTAGGTCTGCCGGCTCAGGCGGACCGCGGCGCTGACATCCGTCAGCCGGCTCTTCATCAGAACGACGTCCGCCGCGTCGATGGCCACATCCGTGCCCGCGCCGATGGCGATGCCGATATCCGCCCGGGTCAGGGCGGGCGCGTCGTTGATGCCGTCGCCGACCATGGCGGTCCGGCCCTTCTCCTGCAGGAGGCGGATGACCTCCTCCTTGCCCGCGGGCAGGAC
>CAMNFJ010000083.1:0-13071 GCA_946536955.1 uncultured Lachnospiraceae bacterium | reverse complement strand
GCCTGAAACTGATAAAAGCCAGGCAATCCTCCGCGCATTTTAGTTTCAGCTAACCCGCCGGCAGTCTTCAGGCGGATAGCAATAACTAACTTCGCCACCGCCAGTTTACACTGCCTAACTCTATCTGTCAATCTGTCAATCTATCAATCCGGAAATCACAAAAGGGCAGGGGCGGGAAGGGCATGACGCAAAAAAGGTTTAAAAAGGCGGTGAACCGTGGCAACGAAAGCTCACAGTTCACCGCCCTGAGATATCATTTTTCACGAAAAGGGCACTGGGCAAAAAGCGTCCGCACAGCGGCGGCATAGCGGACCAGGTCCCCGGCCTTGCGGATCTCCTTCAGATACCGGTCCGCATCCTCAAAGTTCCGGCCCATATAAAACCAGAGTTCCTTCATCTTTCCGATCAGAGGGGCCTGGCCGGGAAGGGTGTCCCGCAGAGCGGTAAAAACCGCGTCGTGGAAGCGCCTGAGTTCCTCCTTTGTCAGGGCCGCGCCGCCGGTGATCTCCCTGGCCAGAGCCGGGTCAGCGATCATTCCCCTTCCGATCATGACCGGTCCGCAGGACGGAAAGCGGTCTTTCCAGCGGGCGAAGTCCTCCCCTGTAAAAATATCCCCGTTGTAGACGACCGGATTGACGGAGCCCTCCAGGAACATGGCAAAAATCTCCAGGTCCGGACTTCCCCCGTAGAGGTCTCTCTGAGTCCGGGGATGGACGATCAGCTCCTGCAGGGGATAACGGTTATAGATCTCCAGCAGGTCTCCCGCCCGGGCGGAGGACTCCAGCCCGATCCGGGTCTTGATGGAGAAGCGCAGGCCGTCACGGGCCGGTCCTGTCTCCCCTGCGGCCGGACCATGTGACGCAGGACCGGGATCCGCTCCCGGACAGCCCGCACGATCCGCCCGGTCCGCCTCAGAGGGCCGGGGATCCCGGGTATCCTGGTCCTGGATCAGGCCGAACTGCCGGTCCATGCCCGCGCAGATCTCCTCCAGGAACCGGTCCAGTTCATCGGGATCTCCCAGCTGGCCGGACCCCCTGTGCTTTTTTACGACCGTCGGCATGGGACAGCCCAGGTTCAGATTGATCTCCCGGTAGCCCATGACGCAGATCTCTCCAGCCGCCCACAGAAAATCCTCCGCCCGGTTGGTCAGGATCTGGGGGACCAGCCGGACCCCCTCATTGTTGCGCGGGGCAATATCCTCCTGCTCCCGGGTCTTCATATGATGGGTATAGTTGGGCGCGACAAAGGGGGTAAAATACTTGTCCACTCCCGAAAAAAGTGACTGATGTGTATTCCGGTAGGCAAAACCGGTGATCCCCTCCAGGGGGGCAAAATAGATCTTTGTGCCGGAAGCTTTATTTGTCTCTGCGCTCATATTTTTCTTTCATATTTTCCGGGTAAACTGGCCATTCCTCTCTTACAGGTCCCCCGCCCGGGTAAACCAGGTCTTCCCGCCGGAACCCTCTTCTTTTTCCGAATTTCTTTTTTCCAGGTAGTCCCTGACTTCGGCCGGCATCAGGACGGCCCAGACCTCCCGCATGGAGCAGCGGTCGGCGGGGTCCGCCTCCAGCATATTCTGCAGGAGCCTTCGCAGGGCCGGGTCCCCGATCTCCTCCGAAATCCGGGCGGGCTGTCCGTCCAGGACCGCCTCGTGCAGGTAATCGTATTCCGACCGGTCAAAGCCCGGAATGGCCCCGCACAGATACTGGTGGAAAAGGATCCCCAGGGAGAAGACATCGATCTTTGTCGTCAGGGGGACGTCCTCCTCCCCGCTGAGAAAGAGGCAGGCCTCCGGGGCCAGGTAGACCTGGTCGCCGCTGAACTCGTCCTCGCTCTCCGGGGGGTAGTTTTCCAGAAAGCTGCAGTCGAAATCGATGACCTTGGCCGTCAGAGTATTCTCCGCGGTCCGCCTGATCATGACATTTTCATCCTTGAGATCCGCGTGGACCAGGCCGCGGGCGTGCAGGCCCAGGATGGTGTGGGCGACGATCCGGCAGAGCATGAGCCTGTCCGCAAAGGGCAGGGCCGCGATGTCCCGGATCCTGAGCCCCGCCGGGACCACCCGCTCCATGGCGACGTAATAATGGGATTCCCAACGGAAAAAGGCCTCGATCCGGACTGCGTTTCCGTCAGAAGCCTCATTGATGGCCCTGTAGCGGGCCCCGCACTTTTTTTCAAACTCCCTGCAGGCCAGGATCCGCGCCTGCATCTGCCGCTCGCCGATCACCGGGTTCAGGGGGTAGACCGGGTCCAGAAATTCCTTGAGGAAAAAGGTCCTGCCCTCCTTGTTGGCAAAGGTCCACCTGGAAAAACCGGCGTCTTTATTCTGCAGGGGTTCGATGAGCTCGAACCCGTTGATCATTTCACCCAAAATATCGTCTCCCAAGGCCATGTCTGCGGAGATGGCTTTTGTTTACTCAAAAAAGTATCGTATGTGACGGAATTCCTAAACAGGGGCTGACGGGGCCGCCTTCCGGTCCGGGGCCGCGGGGAGGAGGCGCTCATAGTCCGGCCGGTAATCCTCCCAGACCTCCTGCTGGAGCTCCAGCGAGGGGTCCGGTCCCAGCCTGTCCATGAATCGCTGCTGCAGGACCCGTTCCCGGTCCGCCAGCTCCTTTTGCATGGATTCAAAATCGCCGAAGCCGAAGCTCATGAGGGCCAGGGTAAAATCATCGCCCGCCACGGCGCGGATGCTGGTAGCCAGGCGCTGGCGGAAGTCCTCGGGCGCCCTCGCCTGCAGCAGGCAGTGCAGTAGGACATCCTCGAAGTCCATGGGACTGGGCAGGTAGCCGAAACACCCGTCAGTGGCCGCGAAAATGATGCAGGGCTCCTCCTCCCGGATCCGCAGGGGCCGGCCCGCGTGCAGCTCATATTTCCGATCTGAAGAGATAACATTGGACAGGGCTCCGTCGGAGCGGAGGTTGGTCATGGCGTCATTGCCGTACACATCGTCCCGCGTCAGCTGGGCCAGGCCCTGCCGGTCCAGCAAATAGATCCGGGAGTCCCCCGCCCAGAAGCAGTCGACCTCGATCTCCTCCCCCGCGCTCCGGGCCAGGGCGATCGCGGCCGTCGTCGGAAAGTCCCTGACCATGGTCCCGAAGATCCGGCCCGGATCCCCGGCATGGTCGTGGACGACACGCAGGGCCCCGTCCAGATACTCCGTGATCCGGCCGGCCAGGGCCTGCCCGCTCTGCCCGTCCCGGCCTCCCGCCGAGGCGTGATACCAGTCGTGCAGGGCTCCGCTGGCCGCCCTGGCGGCCATATAGGCTCCGGTCCTGCGGCTGTAGTCCGGATACATGCGGGAGCCGAGGCCCCCGCAGCCGTCAAACACCGCGGAGACCGCGGAGTCCGGCAGCTGGGCCGAATAAAAGCTGTCCTCCCCGCGTCCCTCACCCATCTCCCGGGAGATCACGAAGCGGAAATCCATTTTCTGCCAAAAGCTTTTCATCCTTTTTCACCGCTTGTTGCTGTTTTTCTCTGTTTCCATCGGGCCTGATCCTTTCACGGGGGTTCCTCAGCGCAAGGGGGGACCTCCGGAAAAGCAGCCTTCTTTTTCTCCGCGCAGACACAGGCCCGCGATGTCCCGGGGCCCTCAGCGCAAGGGAGACCTCCGGAAAAGCGGCCTTCTTTTTCTCCGCGCAGACACAGGCCCGCGATGTCCCGGGGCCCTCAGCGCAAGGGAGACCTCCGGAAAAGCGGCCTTCTTTTTCTCCGCGCATGAGAGCCGGGCCGGTCAGATCGTGTTGGAGATCGCATTGAGGATCTGCTCGTAATCAAAGCCGGCGATCCCCTTTCCCGCCTCCGACTCGTAGTGGATGACATTGTTCCAGCTGGACCGGATCGTGACCCAGGATTCCTTGCTGGGCGTAAAGAGGATCAGGCGCTTGGCCGATTCATCCATGATGCCCGGGGCGTATTTGCTGCCCCACCACTCCGTCAGCTGCTCGAAGTTTTCCGCCATGCCGCGCGGATAGTTTTTGGCCGCCTTGCCGTAGCCCAGGTCATGGGTCGCCTCGTCCGACCAGAGGGCGATCACATGGCGCTTCCTGTCCGCGTCCATATTCCAGTCGGACTTGATGGCATAGGCCAGGGCCTCCAGACCGTCCTCGGGGTCGTCTCCGCCGCCCTTGGCCTCGATGCTCCTGATGCACATCTCCAGCTCCCGGGACTGGTCCGGCAGCTCAAAAAAGTCCGTCACCAGCATGGCCTCGCGGCCGTCCGCCATATAGTCCCGGAAGGCCACGACCCGGACCCTCAGCCGCTGGACTTTTTTCTTCTTTTCCTCCATGACATCCATGAAATCATTGTAAAAATTCAGGGCGTTTTCCTTGACGACATCCAGCAGCGGCTCCATGCTCTCGGTCGCGTCAATGCAGAAAACGACATCGACTCCATAGGACAAACCTCTTTTTTTAAAAACCATCTTCTACCTCCCTGTCTGTGTGCAGGCCTGTGTGGTCATGTGATATTTCGTGCGGCGGCAAAGAAACGGAGAATCAGGGCATCCGGAACAGATACGGATATTCGACGGAATAGATCCCCGGCAGGAATTCCTCCTCCAGAAGGGGCTCCGCGCTTGTCATGGCCGCGGGCTGGTCCTCCGCGGATTTCCGGTCTGTCTTTTCCGTTTCCTGGTTGGTCTCCTGATCGGTGCTTTCCTCGCCGGCCTCGTCATTTTCCATATCAGGACTTATAAAGAAGGAGTCCTCGATCTCAGTGCCGTCCTCGTTATAGGTCCGGTAAAACCAGGCAAAGCCGGCGTTTCCGGTCACATCGCCGTCGTTATTGCAGTACTGCATCTCCGCAAGCCGTTCCTGTCCCTCATCTCCCTCAAAAAAATACCTGACGGTCTGGGGGCCCCGGCTGTCCTCCCCGAAGGTCTCCTCTGTCTCCGCGATCGTCCCGGTCCTGTCCTGGACCCGGATGCTCTCTTCCACATAATAGGCGTAGCCCTCGTCCTCCAGGCCCTCTCCCTTGGGCATGCTGTCGGACTTCTCATAGGTATGCTCTTCCTCGCGGGCCGCCATTGTATCATTTTCGCCCAGATAATATCTGACTGTGCTCAGGGCTCCGGGAAAGGCGCTGTCCTCTCCCATAAAAGTGCGCTCGATCCTGAGATAGCGGGGGGCATTCGTCTCCTGCCCGGCTTCCAGGTGGTAGATTTCCTGCGCGGTCTCTCCTTCTTCCGACCCGACGACACTGCAGTCCGCCGTATAGATCAGGACCGCCTCCCTTTCCCCGTTCTCTGCGCCGTCTTTTTGAGCGTCTTTTTCCGTATCCGTCCCCTTATCCCGGGAATCTGCCCTGTCCAGGTATTCCGGATCGGCCTGGTCTTCCTGATCGTCCCGGACAGAATAGTATTCCCTGCCGGTCAGCCGGCCGTTTTCGTCATAGAGACAGACGATGCGGGAATAGCCCGCTCCGGTATTGGTCTCCAGTCCGTTTTCATCGCAGAAGAACCGCGTCAGCTTCTCCAGCCGGCCGCCGGAGGTCTCCGTCTCTGTGCGGATATAGGCGATGCCGCCGGCTGTGGCCGGATCATCATCCCGCATGGCTTCGTCCGCGAAAATGATTCCCGTATCCCGGGCATTGACGTAGAAAAGGCTTTCCTCAACCGAAATATCGCCCAGAACACGCAGATTCCTCTTGATCGTGTTATAGCTGGAGGCTGTTGTATCTTCCGCGCCGGCCGTCCCTCCGGGGAGACCGGTTGTCAGGGAATCCTCCTCCGGATCCTCTTCCGCCACCGTGGCCTCCTCCTCTGTCCTTCCATCAATAAGGGCATCGAGCTCGTCCCCGCCGGAGTCCTCCTGAGCCGCGGCGTCCCCGGCTTGCGCTTCGCTGCCGCCGGCCAGGCCCTGGGCCTCCTGCGAGCCGGCAGTCTGACTGCCTCCCGCGCCGCCCCGGCCGAACGGGATAAACCTGCCGGCCACGAGGCCGACTAACAGAGCCGCCGCCATCAGAAGGGCCGTGAGGGCCCGGGGCGAGCGGCTGCCGCCGTTTCCACTGCTGCCACCGGTTCTGCCGCCTCCTGTTCCTCCGCTATAGCTGTCATCAGTTGGGCCGCTTCCGCCGGCCCCGGTTCTGCCGCCGGCAGTTTTATTCTGTCCGGCGGTCTGGTCCGCCAGGATCATTTTTGCCCAGAGCCGGTCGGCCTCGGTCACACCCGGGATCTCCCCGTCTCCTCTTCCCTGCTTTTCCGCGTCGGACGCGGCGAGGCCCCAGAAGCCTCCGCAGAATTCCGCTGTATCCAGTGGTCTTCCGCAGTTTTTACAGAGGACTGTATCCCCCTTCTTCCTGATCAGCCTCTCCAGGGTGTCCGCATCGATTTCTCTGCCGCAGTTTTTACAGAACATCTCTTCCTCCCTGCCGGCCGGGCCGGCTTTAACGGGTTATTGACAGCGATCCGGGGACCGCCATGGACTCCATCCGCTCTTGTTATCACACCTCATCTTTTTTGGGACTCCGGCCGCAGATCATGCAGATCCTGTCCTCCCTGCGGTTTTCGCCTTCACAATAAGGGCATTTCCACCTGCCCGTCTCCGGCCTGCAGGCATAGATAAAGGCGGTCTTTCCGCCGTCCGCGTCCCAGCGAAAACCCCTGACGGTCTCCTCGACCTGGCTGCGTATGTCCGCGTTTCTCGCGTCGTCCTGCATGCGGGGCGGGATAAACAAAAGGTGGGAACCGGGCACGTTCTTTGCGGAATCCGTATCCTCCGCCGGCAGGCCGGTTTCTTCCCTCGGCTGATCCGCCGCTTCCGGGAACCCGTCTTCGAGATCCTCATCCTCCGTATTTTTGTGGAACAGGTTTCCGATCCCGTCGAACAGCCGCAGATAAAAGGCGACCAGTATAAAGCAGAGTATGGCTCCTGCCAGAATGATCAAACTCAGAAAATCCATTTCGCTCCGGTCTCCCAGCCGCAGGCAGTGCAAAGTCAACAGTTCCTGTTTTGTCTTTTATTATAGTGGGATTACAGCAACTCTGCAAAGTCCCTGTTTTCAATATCGTTGATGGACCACTGCCGATGTCACTGTTCACGCTTTCCCGGGGATATGTACGTGTGGCGATAATAAAGATGAAACCCGCGCAAATCCGGAAAATCCAACTGAATTCCCAGTATTTACGCGGGTTTATTCCTGCCGGCGGTGGGACTCGAACCCACACGCCCTCTCGGACAGCAGATTTTGAGTCTGCCTCGTCTGCCATTCCGACACGCCGGCATCTGATATGCAAAATCTGCCGGCCGGCCGCAGCCTGCCGGCAGATCCTGTATCATCCATATTTTACCGCCCTGTCAGGCTCCTGTCTGCCACAAGAGGCAGAAGGTCAGCTCTCTGTGCGGTCTTCTGACTGCCTTTCAGGCGATCAGCGCGTTAAATGTTCACGCCCTATCGAGGGCGTGAGCATTTAACGATACGCGCGGCGATTCCAAAACGCTCTGCGTGCGCCGCGCGCCGTTTAACTCGGGTTTTTGCGTTGAAGAACACGCAAAAACTCCTCGAATCAGAGACGGTCTGAGCAGTTACATCAACGCTCTGTGTAAGGCATCAGAGCCAGGTGACGGGCTCTCTTGATCGCGCCGGTGAGGGCTCTCTGGTGTGTCGCGCAGGTACCTGTGATTCTGCGGGGCAGGATCTTTCCGCTCTCGGAAACGTACTTGCGAAGCTTTGCGACATCCTTATAATCGATTGCGTTGTCCTTGCCGCAGAACACGCAGACTTTTCTCTTTCTGTGGAAGCCGCCTCTCTTGCGGAAAGGTGCATCCGAACGATTCTCTCTGTTAAAAGCCATTTCTAACCTCCTGTATACTCCCTATGGGTGCGGATCCTTCCGGTCCGCCTGCGCCGTGGCATACATTCGACCCCGGGCTTCTCTGATGATTAAACGATCATTTCAATCATTCTGCTGATCCGGACCTTTGTCTGATCAGTTGAAAGGAAGCTCCTCGTCGATGCCGTCCGGGATATTCATAAATCCATCCAGTGCGTCTGACGCGGGGGCTGACTGGTTCTGCGCGGGTGCGCTGTAACCGCCGCCATAATTTCCGCCGCCATTGCCATAGCTGCCGGAACCGCCGTAGTTTCCGCCGTTGCCGGATCCGCCGTAATTTCCGCCGCCGTAGCTTCCGGAACCGCCGCCGCTGCCGGCTGCGTTCTTGCTCTCAGCAAACTCCAGCTCCTCTGCGACGACCTCGGTCACATAGACCTTCTGTCCTTCGCGGTTGGTGTAATTGCGGGTCTGGATCCTGCCGGTGAGAGCCGTTTTCAGGCCCTTGCGGTAGTACTTCTCGACATGCTCAGCCAGCTTTCCGAATGCCACGATGTTGATAAAATCGGCAGTCTGCCCATCCTGGTTGTTGCGGTTGAAACGCCGGTCCACCGCGATGGAAAAGTTGGCGATGCACAGGGAGTTCTCTCCCTGGGTATAACGGACTTCGGGATCCCTGGTAAGGCGCCCCATAAGTATGACTTTATTCATGATGACCTCTTTCTTCTGTTGATCAGGCCGCTTCCTGTTTTACGCACAGATATCTGAGGACGTTATCCATGATGCGCATGAAGCTCTCGATCTCGGCGATCGCGGAGCCATCAGCTTCGAACTTGATGAAGTAGTAGTAACCTTCGTTCATCTTCTGGATCTCATAGGCAAGCTTCTTCTTGCCCCAGTCGTCGACTTCACCGACTGTGCCGCCGAAACGGACGATCAGCTCTTTGCATCTGTCGACAACCGCTGTCCTCGCTTCATCATCGATCTGCGCATTCACAACAACGGCTAACTCGTATTTACCCATTCTTCTACCTCCTTTTGGTCTCTGGCCCCTGCATCAAAAACAGTGATCCGTTATCGATCACAGGAGCAAGGAAAAATTATTTCGGGAGTTAATCCCACGGATGAATATCTTAGCACATTCATCCGGATGCCGCAAGTATAATTTTTCAGGTTTTTCCGGCTTTCGGGATCAAAAACGTATACAGACTGCCGGGTCCATGCTGATCCGGCAGTCTGTATGTATCCGTCAGGTATTCATCAGTCCTATCTTTATTGGCCACGGCCTGCTCCGGGGGCCTGGTTCAGGCACCGCGGGAGCTGCGTCTCCGCGGGCGCTTCCGGTTCGGGCACCGTGGGACCTGCGTATCCGCAGGTTCTCCCGGTTCAGTTCTTCGGGACCTGCGTCTCCGCGGGCGCTTCCGGTTCGGGCACCGCGCGGGCGGGGTTCCCGGCAGTTTTTTTCGTCAGTTCCTCGACAGCTCTTTCTTGATGTCCGAGGAGCAGATCCCGGGGGTCCTCTTCAGGCGGACGACGGACTTGCCGTGGTCCTCGCACCATTTGACGCATTCGTCAAAGCGTCCTCCCCTGTGGTCCTCGCCCAGGGCCAGGATGTCGAAATCGATCTGTTCCAGGGCTTCGACGCCGACGGTCTGGTAGACGACCACTTTGTCGACCACGCGCAGGCCTTCCAGGATCTCAACACGCTCTTCGGTGGAGTAGAGGATGTGGGCGTCGGGTTTGAACTTGAGGATGTAGTCGCCGTCCTGGACTGCCACGACCAGGTAATCCGCGTGCTCCTTGCACTGCTTGAAGAGGCGCAGGTGGCCGAGGTGAAAGTAGTCGTATACTCCGAATGTCAGTATCTTTGCCATGTTTGTTTTCTCCTATATATAGCGATCAGCTGAAGGGGGGCGGATGAGTCAGCAGAACCGTCGTTACAGTTCACGCCCCTTCGAAGGGCGTGAACATGTAACGTTGCGTTCAGCGATTCCAATGCGCTTACGCGCCGCTGAACGCCGTCAAACTCGGGTTTTGCGCAAAGAGCGTGCGCAAAACGCCTCGAGTTTCAGGTGGGTCTGAACTGTAACGAACCGTCCTTCCTGTCTCAGTCAGCTCACTGGTCGTATTCTTCCTTCAGTTTTTCGAGGGCGGTCATGAGGGGGTCGTAGATCTTTTTGCAGGTCACTTCCTCCGCGTATTTTTCATAGAGGATGGGGAGCTCTGTGCAGCCCAGGATGCAGGCGTCATAGCGGTTGACGAGGCCCAGGAAGAGCTTTTTGGCTTCGTCTGTATATTTGTCCTGTTTGACGGCCTCGATGCATTCGCGCAGGTCGGCGTATTCCTCGGGGGCGGGGACCAGGCACTCGATGCCTTCAGCGGCGAGGGCGTCCTGGTAGATGTGGGAGTCGATGGTCCCTTCGGAGCCCAGGAGGTAGACGGTCTTTCTGCCGTCGGCCCTGACCCGGTCGACGCAGGTCCGGATGATGTGGACCACCTTTTCCTCCGCTTCAGGGACGTTTTCGTAGATCCGGGGAAGGAAGAGGTGGGAGGTGTTACAGGCCAGGATGATGCGGGTGGCGCCGGCTTCGACCAGGTGGCGCATAGAATCGCTCATCTGGTCCACGAGCTCGTCCTCCTTGATGTGGCGCAGGAAGGCCAGGACGCGGCTGGGCATGGTGCAGCGGTTGTCGATGATGATCCGGGGGCGGTCCCATTCCTTTTCCGCAGGGAATACGTCCGCGTATTGCTTAAAGAGATGAATGGTCGCATAGGTGCCCATTCCGCCGAGCACGCCGATCACGAAGTTGTCTTTCATGTTAGCTCCTTACAGGTTGCAGATTTCTTTTCAGGTATGCGGTGGGGGCTGCATCGATGCACGGACATGTCCGTCCGGCAGTCCTGTCATCGCGTGGCTTTGGCGCGTCAGTGTGACTCGGCATTTGTCCCCGCGTCACTGTCCTCGCTGTTGTGGTCCGCCGCGGCTGCCGCTGCCTTTTTGTCCCTGATGAATTCATCGTAGGGCTTTTCGGCGCTCTGGATGGTGCCGCCGAAGGCGTCGATGTGGGTGGAGGGGATATTTTTGATGGTCATGTAGTCCTTGTACTCCTGGGTCAGGCGGCCGTCGTAGCCCGCGGGACAGGGGATGGTGGTGAATTCGAAGGGCATTTCGATGGTCTCATCCCACCATTCCCTGCGGAACATGTTTTTCTCTTTTCCGCGGGAAAAGCAGACGTAGCTGATGCGGTCATATCCGCTGTCGTTGTATTTGGCGCAGAGCTCTTCGTATTTTTTGAAGAGCTTTTTGTAGTCGGTGAATTTGTAGAGGAGCTTCGTGCCCTGGAGGAAGATCTTGCCCTTGAGCTCGTGGGGGTAGTCCCTGACGTAGCCGCCGTATTCGATGGTGCGCCAGAGGAGTTTGATCTTGGCCATGTGGAGCTTGTATTTGAGGCCGTCGTCGGGCAGGATGTCCAGGGGGAAGATGTCCAGGAAGAGGCCCTTGTTGTAGGGGCGGTCCTCCTCGTTGGGCAGGTAGCCCGTGGTCTCGCTGTTGCGGATCTGGGCGTGCTCCCGGATGAGCTTCTCATCGTTGTAGAGGGTCTGGAAAAAGTAGGGGTGCTGAAATTCCTTTGCGGCGCACTTCTTGAGGAGCTCGTAGTCGTCGCGGAACATGACGACGTCGATGTCGTCGTCCCAGGGGATAAAGCCGTGGTGGCGGACGGCACCCAGGAGGGTCCCGCTGTCAGCGAAATAGCGCAGGCCGTATTTTTTGCAGACTCTGTCCAGCTGGTGGAGCATGTCCAGCTCCACGGCCCAGACCTTTTTCATCTTGGTGGTGACGGTGTAGCCGCAGCGGACTTCCTCATCCAGAAAGCCTTCCGGCAGGTCGATCGATAGTTTAACCATTTTTTATCTCCGGGGCGCTGTCCGCGCCGTTCTTTTTTCATCTCAGGGTCTGCAGATCGGTATGCTGCAGATCAGTGTCCTGTGCAGGAGATTCCCGCGCTGCAGGGGCGGCAGAGGATGTTTTTTCCGCCTGTTCTATAATCTCATATTCCGGTAAAAAAAACAACGGGACGACCGCAACGTATCGCGCGATCGCCCCTGGTTTTCCTTAATAGCAGGTTTCTTTTTCCTTGTAATCTGACGCAGTTTTCAGATGAGTTGGCAGAACCGTCCCCAATGACTCATTCGAGGACTGAGGGGGTCGGGATGAGCTTGGGAGATTTTTTGAAGGTGATCTCGTTTTTTCCGGGAGTCTCTTTGTAATCGACCCAGATCATCCTGCCGTCTTTGGTGAGGCGGAAGGCGGCGGCGCCGTCGTCAAATTCCTCTTCGACGGTATCAATGAGGCCTTTCGCGTCGAATGTGTAGGTGGTCTTGATGCCGGTCTCGAATGTGTTCATCTCGTCGGCCACTTCATCGAAGAGGACTTCGTTGTAGAGCCATTCCACGATCGGGCCGTCCTTAGGCTGGAGGTGGACAGAGGCATACATGCCGTCCTCCGACTCGCCGATGTTGAGCAGGTAGTCGCCGTTGACCCAGCTTCCGAAATACATGTCGGGCGATGTGGCAGTGGCTCTGGCCGCCTCCGCTGCCGTGCCGGCTGCAGCCGCCGTCTCAGCCGCTGCTGCAGTGTCCGAAGCGGCTGCCGAAGCTGCGTCAGCTGCTTTTTCAGACGCGGCATCCTTGCTCTTTATGGAGAAGAGGATGGTGCCGGAGGCCTTTTTCTCGACCATCACGTTGACCATATAGTTGCCGGGCTGGATCTCCATGTATTCGGTCGTGCCGCTGCCTTCAAAGACATAGTCGATCGTGGCAGGCTGACTGTTGTCCGGGACCGGCACTTTTTCCATATCGGATCCGCCGCTGACCACTCTGACCTGGACCTGACCGGCTGTCAGGGCTGTGTCAATGACCAGGTATTCCCCGTCTCCGATCGTGATCCCGGTGCCTCCTCCGGTCCCCTTGTCCGTCTTGTCAAAGGTCGCGATGCAGCCTCCGTCCTCTGTCACGTCCAGCAAAGGGGCGGGCTCTTCTTTTCCTGTATTTTCTTTTGAAGGCTCTGTCGATGCTGTACCGGCATTGTCCTTTGCGGAGGCACTGGAGCAGCCTGCAGGAGCCAGGGCCAGGGTGGCGGCCAGCAGAAGGACCAGGGGTTTTTTCACATAATTGTATTTCATGATCTTCCTTTCTTTCCAATCATGCCGCTCGACGGAGCGGCATCCTGAGGAAAAAACCGCATATAGAATGATGTAAAGGTCAAAAGTATCGTAAAGGCTCTGAGACTCGTCAAGTTGCAC
>CAMNFJ010000082.1:0-13230 GCA_946536955.1 uncultured Lachnospiraceae bacterium | reverse complement strand
GCAACTTGACGAGTCTCAGAGCCTTTACGATACTTTTGACCTTTACATCATAATATTGTCATAACAAGAGAAGCTTGAAGAGCCCCGCTCCGCGCAGCATGGATACAGCGCGGAGGCGGGGCCTTTGTATCATGTCCGTGCTGCACGGAGGCGGGGCCTTTGTATCATGACCGTGCTGTGCAGGAGGCGGGGGTTGCCGCGAATCTGTGTCTGATTGGAGTTGTAAAGACGGGGCGGGTTAGCTATAATTAACCCATCACGCAGGTTAGATAGGCATAACTCCCATGGATCCGGGAAATACCGGAGCGGGGAGTGAAAGCCCTTACGGAATATGCACACCTGTATATACACCCCGGCGGTGCTTTTTTTTACAGGTTGAGTTAATGATAGCTAACTGAAGGCCGCGGGGACCTGTCTGGCAGCCGCCGTCAGATCTGGAGCGGCAGAGGAGGACAAAATGAGTGTCATCATATTAGGCGGAAATGAATGTATGGAACGACAGTACAAGGATCTGTGCCGGGAATACAAGTGCCGGGCCAAGGTATTCATCAAGCCCTCGGGGAGCCTGAAAAACAAGCTGGGCAACCCGGACCTGATGATCTGCTTTACCGGAGCCCTCTCCCACAAGGTGCTCAAATGCGCCCAGAATGAGATCAAGGGCCTGGATACCAAGGTGGAACACTCCCGCACCGCTTCGATGGCGGCCCTGCGCAGCATCCTTGAGAAGCACACGGCCCAGGCCAGCGCCTGAGAGACTGGCAGACGGAAAACAACTGGAATTTCCAGAGGGACATTGTCCACAGGAAGTTACGGCAGCTGCCTGGGAGAGCCGGAGGAAGACAAAGATGTCAGATGAAATGCTCGTGCAATACGGGTCCCCGACACTGGCGGGGATCAAGACCGGAAATCTTTTCACATGTCCCTTCACGGACCGCGTGGAGACCATGCAGGAAATGCGCAGGCTCAACCGCGCCCTGGTCCCCAGAGGCCTGAGGATCCTGCCCCTGCGGTATTCCGCGGAGCGGGTCCTGGTCTACCTGTACAGGCCGGACCGGCTGGAGAAGGATCTCTCCTCCCGCGAGGCGGCCGAGCTTCTCGAGCGCGCGGGCTACAGGCACGAAAACGCCAACCAGTGCGTGATCGAGCTCATCCACCGCCTCAATGACCTGGAGAGCGAATTCCCCCATGAGATCGGCCTCTTTCTGAGCTATCCCCCCGAGGATGTCAGGGGCTTTATCGACCACCGCGAGGCCGGCTGCAAGCTGATCGGGACCTGGAGGGTCTACGGGGACGCGGACAGGGCCCGGAAAATCTTTGACAGGTACCGCAGGTGTACCGAGAGTTACTGCAAACAGTGGTCTGACGGGGTGCCTCTCGTGCGCCTCGCCGTGGCTGTTTAAAAATCATAAAGATCATCACAAAAACAAGGAAAGGAAGTAAACAAAAATGAGCAAAGTAGCGGTAGTATTCTGGAGCGGAACCGGCAACACAGAGGCAATGGCAAACGCCGTCGCGGCAGGCGCACAGGAAAAGGGCGCCGATGTCACCGTCATGGGCCCCTCTGATTTTGGTGCTTCGGCAGTGGCCGGATATGACGGGATCGCCTTCGGCTGCCCCGCAATGGGCGCGGAACAGCTGGAGGAGGCCGAGTACCAGCCTATGTGGGATGAAGTCAAGGGCGAGCTCTCCGGCAAAAAGATCGTTCTCTTCGGCTCCTACGGATGGGGAGACGGCGAGTGGCTCCGCCTCTGGGAGGATGAGGCCAAAGAGGCCGGCGCTGTCCTTGCCGCCGACAGCCTGATGGTCAACGGCGCTCCCGACGACGAGGGCGAGGCAGACTGCAAGGCCCTGGGCGCTGCTCTGGCATAATACCGCGAATTTCTCCCCGGGGTGCCGCTCTGACGGGCAGCATACTGAGGAAAGGGAAAGGACCCGGATACAGGACGGGCAGGAAAGCAGACTTTGCTTTCCTGCCCGCTTTGCCGTGGGCGGCAGAGAGCCGGGATAAGCCGTGGGCGGAGAGCCGGGGACCTGCCAGCTGACTCGTTCGCCCCTGTTCACCCGCCGTCCCCGGCTCTCCCTACGCCTGCCACTGGAAAAACGCGAAAGAACTGTTATAATGGTTAAACAATGCTAACATCGGCGGGCAGCTAACACACGATCGCTGCCAGCTTTAACCTGACACCTGACAGCTAACAGCTAACGGCTAAAAGCTAAAAGCTAAAAGCTAACAGCTAAAAGCTAATAGCTGCCAGCCCCCACCCACTACGGAGATGCAGCCCAATGCTTCTGGAACTAAAAGACATCAGAAAGTCCTACGGACACGGAGACAGCTATGTAGAAGTCCTGCGGGGGATCAGCCTCGGCGTGGACCGGGGGGAATTCTGCGTCCTTCTGGGCCCGTCCGGGTCCGGCAAGTCGACCCTGCTCAACATCATCGGGGGCATAGATACCGCCGACAGCGGAGAGATTCTGATCGGCAAGGACCGCATGAGCGCGATGAAGGAAAAGCAGCTGACCCGCTACCGCAGGCAGCATCTGGGCTACATTTTTCAGATGTATAATCTGATCCCCAACCTGACAGTCCGGGAAAATATAGAGGTGGGGGCCTTTCTGAGCCGCAGGCCCCTCGACGTCGAAGAGATTCTGCACACCCTGGGCCTCTATGAGCACAGGGACAAGCTGCCGGGCCAGCTCTCGGGCGGCCAGCAGCAGCGGACCAGCATAGGGCGGGCCATTGTCAAAAACCCGGACATCCTGCTCTGCGACGAGCCGACCGGCGCCCTGGACTACAACACCTCCAGGGAGATCCTCCAGCTCATTGAGAGGGTGAGCCTGCAGTATCACACGACGGTCATCATGGTCACCCACAACGAGGCGATCGGAGCCATGGCGGACACCATCATACGCCTGAGGGACGGGAAGATCCGTGACCGCATCGTCAACCAGACCCGGCTGCCGGCCGAAAAACTGGAGTGGTAGGAGGAAGCCGGGGAGCGGGCCGGGGGACCTGCCGGCTGCGTCACTCCGCTCACCCCTTTCCGGCCGCCACACAAGAGGGAACCTTTACAGAATGAAAAATAGACAGAAAAACCCCCTGCACAGGCGCTTTGCGCGGGAACTCAGGAGCGAGGCCGGCAAGTACCTGGTCATCTTTCTGCTCCTGGTCTTTACGATCGGCCTGATCTCCGGCTTTCTGGTCGCGGACGGGAGCATGATCATCGCCTACAGGGAGAGCTTTGACAAGTACCGGATCGAGGACGGAAATTTCAGGACGGACGAGGAGATCTCCAGGTCCAACCGCCGGGATATCGAGTCCCTGGGCATAGACCTGTTCGACAATTTTTATATAGAAAAGAAGATCGAAAGCGGGAATACCCTCCGGGTCTTCGAATTCCGGGACCGGGTCAACCTCCTGTGTCTGATGGAGGGCCGGCTTCCGCAGTCGGCGGGAGAGATGGTCCTCGACCGCATGTATGCCGACAACAACGGGATCGCGGCCGGGGACAGGATCCGGTTCGGCGGCCATGATTTTGTCGTGACGGGCCTGGTGGCTTTTCCGGATTACAGCGCCCTCTTTCAGGACAACAATGACACCATGTTCGACGCGATCAAATTCGGGATCGCGGCCATCGGGAGGGAGGACTTCCGGCTCTTTCCCTCGGATGAGCGGGTCTGGTGCTACAGCTGGAAGTACAGGACCGCGCCGGCCTCCGAAGAGGAGGAGAAGGTCCTGGCGGACGACCTGATGGAGGATCTGGCGGAGGAGGTCTACATTGAGGATTTCATCCCCCGGTATATGAATCAGGCCATTCAGTTTACCGGCGAGGATATGGGCGGGGACCGGGCCATGATGCTGATCCTGCTCTATATCGTGATCGTCATCATCGCCTTTGTCTTTGTGATCACGATCAATGATACGATCGCCCGGGAGGCGCCTGTGATCGGGACCCTGCGGGCGACCGGCTTTACCCGGATGGAGCTGGTCCGCCACTATATGACGCTCCCCCTCCTGGTCACCCTGGCGGCGGCCGTGGTCGGAAACATTCTGGGCTATACCTTTTTCAAGGATATCTGCGCCGGCCTCTATTACGGCAGCTACAGCCTGCCGACCTATGTGACGGTCTGGAACGCCGAGGCCTTCCGGCTGACGACCCTGGTGCCCGGCCTGATCATGCTGGTGATCACCTTTTTCACGCTCTGGCACCGGCTCTCCCTCTCCCCCCTGCGCTTTCTGCGCAGGGACCTGCGCGGAGGCGGGAGGGGGCGGGCCCTGCCGCTGAGCGGCCGTCTCCCCTTTATGGTCAGGTTCCGCCTGCGGATCTTTTTCCAGAACCTGGGCAACTATGCCATTCTCCTGATCGGGATCCTCTTTGCCAATCTCCTCCTCCTCTTCGGCATGGCCCTGCCGGTCGTCCTGGACCGCTACCAGGAGTCCATGAAGGACAACATGCTCTGCAATTATCAGTATTATCTGAAGATCCCGGCCTACAGGATGGACCGGGACTATGAGATGGACAAGATCCTGTCCTCGACCTTTCTGCGGCTGTCGTCCATGACCTCCAATCCGGACGCGGAGCCCTTTTCCTCCTATACCCTCAAGATTCCCGAGGGGGAGGCCCTGCGGGTCGAAAATATCAATATCTACGGGGTCAAAAAGGACAGCCGCTACGTCAGGGCCCCCATCGGCAGGGGGGAGGTCTGGATCTCCTCCGCCTATGCGGACAAATGCCGCAAAAAGACCGGGGATATCCTGCGCCTCAGGGAGCCCTACGAGGACAAGTACTATGAATTCCGCGTGGACGGGATCTATGACTACGAGGGGGCCCTCTGTATGTTCATGCGCAGGGAGGACCTGTGCAGGACCTTCGGCCTCTTCGAGGACTACACGGCGGGCTATTTTTCGGATACGCCGATCACCGACATCAGCAGGGACATGGTCGCGACCGTGGTGGATTACGACACCCTGATCAAAATCAGCCGGCAGCTGGACGTGTCCATGGGCGGCATGATGGTCGTGGTGGACATCTTTTCCGTCGTCCTCTTTATGATCCTGCTCTACCTCCTGTCCAAGATCATCATTGAAAAAAATGCCCAGCCCATCTCCATGACCAAGATCCTGGGTTACACCGACCTGGAGATCGCCCGGCTCTACATCGTGACGACCTGCATCGTGACCCTGATCATGCTGGCGGCCACCATACCGGCCGAGGACCGGATCATGGAATTCATCTTCCGCAATTATCTGGCGGCCAGGATGTCGGGATGGATCACCTACGACATACCGCCGGACCTCTTTGTAAAAATGTTCCTGATCGGAACGGCGACCTTCCTGGTCGTCGCCGCCTTTGAGATCCGCAAGATCCGGGCGGTCCCCATGGCGGACGCCCTCAAGGATGTGATGTGAGCCCGGGCCGGACCTGTCTTCGGATCGTGTCCGCGCAGGGTCCGGAAAGGGGCGGGAATCATGCCGTGAAAAAAACTTGAAATTTTTTAAAAATAAGGCTTGCTTTTTTGGACAAAGGGAGGTAATATACTACTTGCGTGTTGCGGAGAGCCGCGACGGGCACTGATAATATCAGATCGGGGTGTAGCGCAGCTGGCTAGCGCACTTCGTTAGGGACGAAGGGGTCGTGGGTTCGAATCCCGTCACTCCGATGCAAAAGCCGTGAACAAAGTGTTCACGGCTTTTTTTTACAGAGCGAAAATCCGGGATCCCGCGCCTGGCTTTACAGAGCAGAGCACAGGAGCCCGCACCCGGTTTTACAAAAACGAAACGCAGGAACCCGCGCGCGGCTTTGACCTTGCATGCCTGGTGCCGCGGGACCATGATCACAAGGATAGATGGACGGAAAAAGGAGAATACCCGATGACTTTGCTCGACCGCATAAACGGGCCGAATGATATAAAGAAGATTCCGCAGGAGGACTACGGGAAGCTGGCGGAGGAGATCCGCAGCTTTCTGATCGAAAAGGTCAGTGTCACGGGAGGGCATCTGGCCAGCAATCTGGGAGCCGTCGAGCTGACCATGGCTCTGCATATCGCCCTGGATCTTCCGCAGGACAGGATCGTCTGGGATGTCGGACACCAGTCTTATACCCACAAGCTGCTGACCGGGCGCAGGGAGGGATTTGAGAACCTGCGTCAGCGGGGAGGCATGAGCGGCTTCCCCAAGCGTCAGGAGAGCGACTGCGACGCCTTCGACACAGGCCACAGCTCCACCTCGATCAGCGCGGCCCTGGGCCTGGTCCGGGCCAGGGACCTGACCGGGGAAAAGAAGACGGTCGTGGCCGTGATCGGGGACGGGGCCATGACGGGAGGGCTGGCCTACGAGGCGCTCAATAATGCCTCCCGCCTCAACTCCAACCTGATCATCATTTTGAATGACAACAACATGTCCATCTCACAGAACGTGGGAGGGCTGCCCAAATATCTCAGTGAGATCCGGACCTGCAGCGGCTATATCCAGATGCGGGAAAAGATCCATGACTCGCTCGACGAGACCCTTCCCAGGGTGGCCCGGGGGATCAGCAGGGCCAAGCACTCGCTCAAGTCCCTGATGGTTCCGGGCATGTTTTTCGAAGACATGGGGATCACCTATCTGGGGCCCATCGACGGCCACAATGTCCGCCATATCGTAAAGGCGGTCGAGGATGCCAAACGCGTCAACAAGGCGGTCCTGATCCATGTCTGCACCAAGAAGGGGGCCGGCTATCTGCCGGCGGAGATGAACCCCGCCCGCTTTCACGGGACCCCTCCCTTTGTGGTCGAGACCGGAGAGCCCGCGGGCGGCAGCGGGAAAAAGTCCTACTCGGATGTTTTTTCCTCGGCCATGCTGCGGCTCGCAAAGGAGGAGCCCGGCCTGGTCGGGATCACGGCCGCCATGGAGGACGGCGTCGGCCTGAGCCGCTTCCGCAGGCGTTACCCGGACCGCTTTTTCGATGTCGGGATCGCGGAACAGCATGCGGTCAGCTTTGCCGCCGGTCTGGCGGCGGGAGGTCTCAAGCCGGTCTTCGCGGTCTACTCGACCTTTTTGCAGCGGGCCTATGACCAGATCGTGGAGGATGTCTGCCTGCAGCAGCTGCCGGTGGTCTTCGCGGTCGACCGGGCCGGGATCGTCGGGGCGGACGGAGAGACCCACCAGGGGATCTTTGACCTGTCCTACCTGTCCTCGGCTCCCGGGATGACGGTCATGGCGCCCAAGAACAGGCAGGAGCTGGAGGACATGCTCCGCTTCGCGCTGGCGCTGGGGAGGCCTGCCGCGATCCGCTATCCGCGCGGGGCGGCCTACGAGGGGCTGGCGGACCACCGCACCCCGCTGGAGCTGGGAAAGCCCGAGATGATCTGCGAAGAGGGCGGCGTCCTGCTCTATGCCGTGGGGAGCATGGTGAAGACGGCGGAGGAGGTCAGAAGGCTCCTGGCCGCGCGCGGGGTGGAGAGCTCCATCGCCAACGCGCGCTTCGTCAGGCCCATCGACGAGGGCTTCCTGCGGGAGGCGCCGGCCAGGTACCGGATGATCGTCACCATGGAGGAAAATGTCCGGAGCGGAGGCTTCGGGGAGCATGTCGCGGCCTGGTATGCCGACCAGGGGGTCGAGGTCCCTCTGATCAATATCTCCATTCCCGACCGCTTTGTCCCGCACGGGGCCCCGGACCTTCTTAGCAGAGAGCTGGGACTCGACGCGGAGTCTGTCGCGAAAAGGATCCTGGACAGGACAGGGGCCTGACGCAGCCCTGCATAATTGCGAAAACCGCATAGGTTCCCGCAAAAGAGCGGAACTGCAGGAATATGGAAGGACAATAAGAAAACGGATAGAAGAGGCTTTTTGCCTTCTCTATCCGTTTTTTCTCTATTTGTGATCCGCCCGGCTTCGACGCTGACAAACCGTGAATGGCTGTTTCAGCCCCGGAACTTCCATCCGGACAGGAGCTCCACGACCTCCTGCTCGGTCTCAAAGATCTGGTCCAGGCTGGGAGACTCGATGAAGCGGCAGGTCTCCATGCTGTGGCGGATCATGTCGACGATCTCCGGATAGGCGATCCTGCCCGAGAGGAACATGCTGACTGCGAACTCATCCGCCGCGTTGAGGGCGGTCGGGATGTTGCCGCCCCTGCGGATGGCCTCGTAGGCCAGGCTGAGGGCGGGGAAGGTGTCTGTGTCGGGGCGCTCGAAGGTGATCTGTCCCAGCGAATAGAAGTCGGGCTTCTGGCCGGGCATGGGTCGGCGCTCCGGATAATAGAGGGCATACTGGATGGGCAGCCTCATGTCCGGGACGCCCAGCTGAGCCATGACCCCGCCGTCCTCATATTCCACCATGGAGTGGATGACGCTCTGCGGGTGGACCAGGACCTGGATGCGGGAGGGGTCGACGTCAAAGAGCCAGCGGGCCTCGATGACCTCCAGCCCCTTGTTGACCAGGGTCGAGGAGTCGATCGTGATCTTGGGGCCCATGGCCCAGGTGGGGTGTTTGAGGGCGTCTTCGGGCCGGATGTCCTTCAATTCCTCCGGGGTCCTTCCGCGGAAGGGGCCGCCCGATGCCGTGAGCCAGATCTTCGCGATCCGGTTGCCCGCCTCTCCGTTGAGGCACTGGAAAATGGCGCTGTGCTCACTGTCGACCGGCAGGATGGGGACTCCCTTTCCGGCTGCCAGCGGCATGATGATATGCCCCGCGGTGACCAGGGTCTCCTTGTTGGCCAGGGCGATCTTTTTGCCGCTCTCGATCGCGGCGACGGTCGGCCGGACGCCTACCATGCCCATGATCGCGGTGACGAAATATTCGCAGTCGTCCATGGCGGCTGTCTCCAGGAGGCCCTCCATGCCCGAGAGGACCTGGACGTCCAGGTCCCGGACCCGGTCCCGGAGGTCGGCGGCCGCATCGGAGTCGTAGAGGACTGCCCTGCGGGGGTGGAACTCCCGGATCTGGGCCTCCATCAGATCCACGCTGCGTCTGGCGCAGAGGGCGGTGACCTCCAGGTCTCCCTGCTGCCTGACGACGTCAAGGGTCTGCCTGCCGATAGAACCTGTGGAACCTAAAATGGCGATCTTTTTCAATGGTTCTCTCCTTATTATTGTAATGAAAAGCTGATATACATGTTCATAGCTTTGGAGAAGTATAGCACAGGGAAAGGAAAAAACAAGTCCGGACCATCCGGAGGTCCCGGCTGGAACCGCATATTTGTATACAATTCTGTGCAGATTCGAATCAAAAAAGAGGAAAAAATAAGGACAGTTTGGAAAGTTCATGCTAAAATGTTTGTCAAGGGTAATATGAAGAAGAGACGGGCCTCCAAAGCGGCCTGCTCTCCGGTAGTGGTTGACCTGAAGCTTTTTTGTAACTGATTTACTGCATTATTAACAGTCATTTGTTTTGTAAGGGAGGTTTCATTATGTATGGCTTTGGCTCTATGATTCAGCAGCTGAAAAAGAACCCCAAGACGATTGTCTTTACCGAGGGCTCCGATCCTCGTATCCTTGAGGCGGCTTCCAGACTTCTGGCCAGCAGCTTCCTGACCCCTATTCTGCTCGGCAACGAGGATGAGATCCAGAAGGCCGCTGAGGTAGAGGGTTACAATATCCGCGGCGCCAATATCATCGACCCCGCGAACTATGAGAAATTCGACGAAGTCGTAGATGCTTTCTGCGAGATCAGAAAGAGCAAGGGCATGACTCCTGAGAAGGCCCGCCCGATTCTTTCCCAGAGCAACTATTTCGGAACCATGCTGGTTCAGATGGGCATCGCTGACTGCCTGCTGGGCGGAGCGACCTATTCCACGGCTGACACGGTCCGTCCTGCTCTGCAGATCATCAAGACCAAGCCCGGCAACAGCATCGTATCCTCCTGCTTCATCCTGGTCCGTCCTTCCGCGACCGGTGAGAACGAAGTCGTCGCCATGGGTGACTGCGCCATCAACATCCATCCCACAGAGGATGATCTGGTAGAGATCTGCGGCGAGACCGCTGAGTGCGCCAAGGTCTTCGGCGTAGACCCTCAGGTCGCCTTCCTTTCCTTCTCCACCAACGGCTCCGCAAAGGATCCTGATGTCACCAAGATGCACAATGCAGCTGCCAAGGCCAAGGAGAAATATCCCAACCTTCCCATCTGCGGTGAGATCCAGTTCGACGCAGCGGTTTCCCCTCGTGTCGCGCAGACCAAGGTTCCCGGCTGGGACGTCGCCGGTCACGCCAACACCTTCATCTTCCCCGACATCAACGCGGGCAACATCGGCTACAAGATCGCGCAGCGTTTCGGTAACTTCGATGCCTACGGCCCTATCCTTCTGGGTCTGAACGCTCCCATCAATGACCTGTCCAGAGGCTGCAACGCTCTGGAAGTCTACTCCATGGCGATCATCACCGCTGCCCTGGCCTGATCCCGGGACCGCTGAGCGGTGAACAGAAAAAGTCTGAAATAGAAAGCCGGATAAAAAACCTGCCTGTCGTCAGTTCTGACGGCGGGCAGGCTTTTTGCTGCTTTACTGCTGCGGAGCGGCTGTCTCCTCCTTCTGAGAATCAGCTGTCTCCCCCTTCTGAGAAGCAGCTGTATCCTCTTCCGGCAGGGAGGCTCTTTCCTCCTCCTGCCCGGCGTAGGGGATCCGTCTGCAGCGGATCGTGATATTGCCGGCCTCATCCCGGACCTTGTACTGGACCATATCCTTTGAGATGGAGATCTCCACCTTTTTGGTGATATCCCCGTCCCGGTCGTCGTAGGCGGCGTAGCCCTCCTCCTCGTACTGTTCGCCGGGGCCGACAAAGTATCTGTGGTCCCTGGTCAGAAAGATCTGAGGGGGCGTCGTGTCCCGGTCGAGGATCTCCCGGCGGGCCCTGTGGGCTATGGCGGCATTGCGGGCCAGGGCCAGCAGGATGAGGACGGGCAGGAGGACCAGCAGAAGATTCCGTATCTTTTCCCATGCGAGTGATGTCTTTTTTTTCATGGCAGCGATTCCTGTTTTTTTTCTGGTTGACGGGTGTGGCCTTCTGTGCTATTGTATATCAAAGGTTGCAAAAGGTCTTTTTTTTTTGCGCGAAAAGCCGGTGAGACGACGCTGCAGCGGCACGATTCTCCGGCGCGGCGGTTCCGCGAAGGAAAGAAAACTCAACGCATAATATATATCTTATATATTGGAGGTTCGGCATGCGTACAAGGATCACATTGTCATGCACTGAGTGCAAGCAGAGAAATTATAACACAACTAAGGATAAGAAAACACATCCGGAGCGTCTTGAGATGAAGAAGTACTGCAGATTCTGCAGGAAGCACACCGTTCACAAAGAGACTAAATAAGGAGTCATTCATGGCAGCGAATGAGAATGGAAAGGCAAATAAAGCCGGTAAAACATCCTTTTTTAAAGGAGTCAGGACAGAGTTCGCCAAGATCATCTGGCCCGGCCGCGAGACCATAGTCAAACAGCTGATCGCAGTTGTGTGCGCCACAGCGATCACTGCGCTGCTGATCGCAGTCCTCGATTACGGCGCTCAGAATCTGATCGATCTGCTCGTAAAGATCAATGCGTGAAGGCAGTATCGGAACAAGGCTGAGTGCGGCTGTCTGCATGACGGACAGCTGCGGTTGAGTTTGATGAGGTAGATGAATGGCAGAGAACAACTTCGATGCAAAGCCGGCGAAGGCAAGGCTGAAGCCCGGTATTCTCCCCGGAGTGCGCCAGATCAGACGCCCTGATTTTTCCGCTCACGCGGCGGACATTGAAAAGGCCGAGGAGGCCAGGGCACAGGCGCTTTTGGAGGAGGCGGGCACGGACGGACCGTCTGCTTCGGCGGACGCGGAGGAGGCGGCGGCAGTCGCGGCTTCCCTTGCGGCGCAGGAGGGCGCACCGGAAGAGGATCAGCTCGATGAGAGCGCGATCACGGATGAACCCAAGTGGTATGTCGCCCATACCTACTCCGGATACGAGAACAAGGTCAAGATCAATATTGAGAAGACCATCGAAAACCGTCATCTGGAGAACCAGATCTTTGAGGTGCGAGTGCCCATGCACGACGCGGTCGAGATCAAGGACGGCAAGAAGAAGAATGTCTCCAGAAAAATGTTCCCCGGCTATGTCCTGGTGCGTATGATCATGAACGACGACACCTGGTATGTGGTCAGGAACACGAGAGGCGTCACCGGCTTCGTCGGTCCGGGCAGCAAGCCTGTCCCGCTGACGGAAGCGGAGATGAAGCCGCTCGGCATCCGGGTCAAAAATATATCTGTCGATTTCGAGGTGGGAAGCAGCGTGTCTGTCGTCGCGGGCATCTGGAAGGACACCGTCGGCATCGTCCAGAAAATGGATTACAGCAAACAGTCCGCCACGATCAACGTGGAGCTCTTCGGGCGCGAGACGCCCGTCGAGATCGGGTTTGCCGAGATCCGCAGAAATTCGTGAGATGTGCCGGTCTGCAGGCCGGTATATAGTAGTTTAACGTTCGTGGGAGCAGCAGCCATGCTGCGTATACCACAAAGGAGGAAAAATGGCTAAGAAAGTAACTGGTTACATCAAATTGCAGATTCCGGCCGGCAAAGCAACTCCCGCTCCCCCGGTAGGACCTGCCCTTGGTCAGCACGGTGTCAACATCGTTCAGTTCACCAAGGAGTTCAACGCCAGGACCGCCGACAAGGGTGACCTGATCATCCCTGTTGTCATCACGGTCTACGCGGACAGAAGCTTCAGCTTCATTACCAAGACACCCCCCGCGGCAGTTCTGCTCAAGAAAGCTGCAGGCCTCCAGAAGGCCTCCGGTGTTCCGAACAAGGAAAAGGTCGGTCAGGTCACTAAGGACCAGATCAAGGAGATCGCCGAGCTCAAGATGCCCGATCTCAATGCGGCAAGCCTTGAGGCTGCCATGAGCATGATCGCCGGCACAGCCAGAAGCATGGGCATCACTGTAGCAGAATGAGAATCGCCGATAGGAGGAATTGGAAATGAAACACGGAAAGAAGTATACTGATGCGGCGAAGCTCGTCGACCGCGCTGCTGTTTATGAGCCGGCTGATGCGATCGCCCTTGTAAAAAAGACTGCAACTGCAAAATTTGATGAGACCATCGAAATCAATATCCGTACCAGCTGCGACGGCCGTCACGCTGATCAGCAGATCCGCGGCGCTGTTGTCCTTCCCGCCGGAACCGGCAAGAAGGTCCGCGTGCTCGTTTTCGCAAAGGGCGCGAAGCTGGATGAGGCTCAGGCAGCAGGCGCTGATTTCGTCGGCGGCCAGGAGCTCCTTCCCCGTATCCAGA
>CAMNFJ010000081.1:0-13393 GCA_946536955.1 uncultured Lachnospiraceae bacterium | reverse complement strand
TGCAGCTTGACGAGACTCAGAGCCATTGGATACCTTTTGACCTTTACATCATACAATTATAAAGCAGGCCGCGGTCCAAAAACCTCCACGGCCTGTACAATAATTCAAACATTATACGAATGACCCGGATCCCGGGCCCTCCGTGTCATCTTTTAAACAGGGTATCGATCAGGCCCCGGCCCAGACTGGCCCCGGGATTACCTCCGGGCGTCTTGCCGAATTTACTGCAAAACACCGGACTGCCTGTCACGGATCAGAGGTCAGGCCGGTCAGTTCTTAAAAAGAGTCCCGATCAGGCCGCGGCCCAGGCTGGCTCCGAGGTTTCCTCCGAGTGTCTTGCCGAACCTTCCGCCGAAGGTTCCTCCCAGGGCTTTTCCGGCCTCGCGGCCGACGGTACCGGCCACGGAGCTGCCCACTGATTTGGCGGCGCGTTTTTTGGCGGCGCCGGCCCTTGCGGCCTCTCTGGCAGCCTCCTGTTCGGCCCTTTTCTGCTCTCTCTCCAGTTCCTTCGCCCTCTCCGCTTCCGCTTTGGCGGCCTCTGCGGCCTGAGCCTCCTCAAAGCCCAGCCTCTCCAGTATTTCATAGGCGGACTCGGGATCATGGGCATTCGAATATTTGGAGTAGAGGATATGGCCCTTGACAGCCTGGTCCCTCTCCTGGTCGGTCAGCGCCCCGAACCGGCTCTGAGGCGGCAGGACACTGCTCTTGCGGACTATGGACGGGATGCCGTCCTCGTCCAGCAGGGAGATCAGGGCCTCCCCGGTGCCCAGATTCTGCAGAGTCTCCAGGGTATCGAAGGCCGGATTTTCGCGGAAGGACTGGGCCGCCGCCTTAATCGACTTCTGCTCGGCGGGAGTGTAGGCGTGCAGGCCGTGCTGGATGCGGTTGCCCAGCTGGGCCAGGACCCCGTCCGGGATATCCCTGGGATTCTGGGTGCAGAAATAGATGCCGACCCCCTTGGACCGGATCAGCTTCACGACCTGCTCGATCTTCTCCAGCAGGACCTTGCTGGTCTCTTTGAAGAGCAGGTGGGCTTCATCGAAGAAAAAGATCATCTTGGGCCGGTCCAGATCGCCGACCTCCGGCAGGTTCTCGAAGAGCTCCGAGAGGAACCAGAGCAGGAAGGTCGAATAGAGTCTGCCGTTGTTGATCAGGCTGGAGGAATCCAGGATGTTGATCACACCCTTTCCCCCGGCCCCCTGCTGGAACCAGTCGGTGAAATTGATGGCGGTCTCGCCGAAGAAGGCATCTCCTCCCTGCCCCTCCAGGGCAACCAGAGCCCTGAGGATGGCCCCGATCGAGACTGTGCTCATGCGCCCGTACTGGTCGGTAAAGTCCCTGGCGTGGTCGCTGACATAGTTGAGCATGGCCTTGAGGTCCTTGATATCGATCAGGAGCAGGCCCCTGTCATCGGCGATCCTGAATACGATGCTCAGGATATCGGACTGGAGTTCGTTGAGCTGCAGGATCCTGGCCAGGAGGATGGGACCCATCTCCGAGATCGTGGTCCGCAGGGGCATGCCTTTGCTCCCGTAAATATCCCACAGGGCCACGGGATATCCCTGATAGGAAAAGCCGTGCTCCGCAAGGCCGAAGCGCCCGATGCGTTCCTGCATGTCGGCGGAATCGGCTCCCGGCGCCATGATGCCGGCCAGGTCGCCCTTGACATCCGCCATAAAGACCGGAACCCCCATCCCGCTGAATGCTTCCGCCAGGACTTTGGCCGTCACAGTCTTGCCGGTCCCGGTCGCCCCCGCGATCAGGCCGTGTCTGTTGGCCTTGCCCGGAAGCAGGAAAACCGGCTGGCCCTCCTCGTCATTTGCCACCCAGATTTTGTTCTCACGAAGCATAGTAGTCCCTCCTCATGATTGTAGATATGTAACTGATAATTTCTACCTGATCCCGGCCCCAAGGGCCCGCACGGGATCGGTCAGTTCCGTTAAGGGGTAGGGAGCCAGGCAGACATCCCCGACCCGGCTGCCGCTGACCCAGCGCACACCGGCCCCGTCCATGTACTGCCACTGGCCGTCCAGATAATGCCAGCCTGTCACCGGCCGCCCCGCGTCAAAATAAAAACGGAGCCCGGCTTCCTCATACCAGCCGCGGTAGAGGTAAAAATGGATGATCCTGTAGATCTCCCAATAGGTGGCACCGTCAAAATGGATCCCGTCCGGCGATCCGAAGGAATTCCGGATCCGGCTGTAGGCATCGATATAGTATACATCCCGGAGATTGGCCCTGGCATATTCGTTGAAGGCCTCGATCCGGCTGTTCTTGGCATTGGGGCTTTTGGAATCGACAACGGGCGTGACGGAGACAAAAAAGGTCCTGGCCCCCCGCTTTTTCCATTCCTGCGCCTTTGCGTTCATGTAGTCGACATAGCGGCCGGCATTGCCCAGGTCGTTGACCCCCATCAGGATCACAACGTCCGTGCCGCTGCCGATCAGGTCCTCCACGGCGGGCGTGCCTGAGTTGACCATCCAGCTGTAGCCCATGCTGTTTTTGGCCGACCAGTACTCGTTCTCCTCCCCGCCGACATAGATCTGCATGCCGACGGTCCTGGAGTCGCCGATATAGACCGTCCTCCGCTTCTCCTGTGCCGGGAGGGCCCATCTTCGTGATCCGGCTGCCCCCGAGGCCAGGGCCTGGCTGCTGAAGGGAATAAAGGCCCGCTCCTCTTCCGCCCTGTCCTCTCCCGAGGGGACCAGGTCGATCGTCCCGGCATCCTCCCCGTCTTCAGCCGGGGACAGGAGGTCCGGGCCGGGAAGGGTCTCTGCCGCATCCGCTCTCTCCTCCGGTTCCCCCGTCTTTTGAGGCCTGTCCGGCAGATTTTGGAGAAAGCCCGCGGCTCCGGGCGGAGAAGAGAACAGATAGGTCTCCCGGAGAAGACTGTCCTGCGGAAGCACCGGGTCCTTCCCGTCAGTCTGAGCCTGTCCGGTCACGGCCTCCTCCGGCTCTGTGTTCCGCTCCCCTCCGGTCTCTTCCACTGTGCCGGCAGAGCTGCCGGCCTCCTCTGAGCCGGCAGAGCCGGCCGGGGTCTTGTGCCCCGCGGCGTGCAGAGGAAAGGAAGGGGTACTCTTCCGGTCTCCGTCATCCCTGTGGAGGAAGAGGGAAAACCCGGTCTCCGGGCCTGCCGGGGCTGCTGCGCTGCCAGCGCCGGTCCCGTCCTGAGCCGCTGCCGCGGCAAAGCCGGGTTCTCTCTCCTGCCCGTCCCCCGACAGGACCGGGCCGCCCCCGCGAAGACCGGCCGCGACCTCAGGCAGGGCCTTGCCGCCAAGGCCTGCGGCATAGACCCTTAGTCCTCCCAGGATCCGCCTTTTTTCCTCTTCCAGGATGGAGACTGCCTTCTGGCGGACCGCCGCGCGGATCCTGTCCGCCTGCGGCGTGTAGGCTCCCATGTCGAAGACAGGGGGCACGGAGCCCCCGTAGGCTCCCACGGCTCCCTGCACGGCCGCCTGAAAATAAGGGACCAGGTCCTCCGGGATCTGATCCTGCTCCTCCCCGGAAAGCCCCGGATCATTTTCCTCCCCGAAGCTATGGGGATCCAGGCCCCAGGCCGCCAGCACAGACTCCGGGTCCATATTTCCGGACTTTTTGCCGCCGGACTTTACGTCCCCGGACAGAGCCAGGTCCTCCTGCCGGACAGGTTCCCGGACCGCCCGGGCCGGGACAGCCGCCCCGGCGGGCAGGGCAGTCAGGGTGATCCCGGCCAGGCCCAGAGCTACGGCGCGGCATTGCCTGCTGCCGGCCCGCGTCCGCCTTTTTCTGATTTCTGTTTTACTGTTTAACAAATGAACAACCACACTCTCTAGTTATATTCATGCCTGCATCAGGCAATGCCTTCATCAGGGCTGGCCTGCAGCCGCTGTCGAATCGTAAATGGAATGGCCTCTCTCCTTCCAGAGGAGACGGTATTTTTCGCCGCACATCCTGTCGACCTCGGAATCCGATTTCACCATGATATAGCGGCTGCTGAAGCTGTCATTCTTCACGGACTGCTTCATAAACTTCTCCGTGCAGAAATTCAGGGACAGGTAGTCGGGGAGAACGAAGGAAAGCTGGATGTGGTTGTCCTCCGTGATCTTGGCGACCGTGTTCTCCCAGTAGGGGTCCAGGGATTGAGGCTTTTTGAAGGCGGACAGAAGGCCGGCCCCTTCAGCCCCCGGGATCTCCCTGCAGGGCATGGCGGCGATCAGCTCCTTTTTATACTTTGTGAGCTGCTCGTCCGTGACCGTGTTCTCATCGATCTGGGGAAGGGCAAAGGACGAGGGCTGCATGACGACATAGAAGGCGACCAGGCCGATCACAGCCGCCGCGTTGATCCAGCGCAGCGGTCCCCTGCAGGCGATCAGAAAGAGGCTGTAGGCGATCGTGATCGCCAGCAGCATCCTGTGGAGCTGATAGGCCTTATAGAGCATGATCGTCGCTTCATAGATCATGGCTCCGGAGATGAGCAGGAGGAAGAGCACTGCCGTCCTGCCGTCCTTTTTCTTTGTAAAGAGGGAATGGAGGAAGGCCGCCAGCATGAGGATCCATTCAAAGAAAAACAGGAAGGCGACTCCGCCTGCCCACCGGTACTCCTTCACCAGGCCGATGGCTGAACGGACACTGTCCTTGTTGGCCTGGAAAAGGCCCCTGAAGATCTCTCCGGGATTGCCGCTCCGGATGATCTGGGCCAGACGCATGGCCGGGGCGATCTCGAAATACTCGGCGATATAGCCCATGAAGAAATACATGAGGACCAGAGACCCGATCATGGCCGCAAGCATGAAAAGGGCAAACAGGAAGCGGCCGGCCTCACCTATCCTGTCATTTTTAAAGATCAGCAGGTACATGGGGATCAGAAACAGGGGGACAAAGTAGGGCCGCATCACGCTGAAAAAGAAGGTCAGAAGGACCATGGCCAGGAGCAGCGCGAACTTTTTTTTGCCGGAGGCCTCCGGGAAGCGGAGGTATCCGATCACAAGCCCCATGAAAACGACGATATAAAAATGATAGCTCGCCTCCGCCATGCCGGACCAGGTGTACCTGGCCGCGATGAGCTGGGTCAGGAAAAAGACCGCGAGCAGGAAGGAATCCTTCTTTCCGGGCCTGACCAGCAGGACAAATAAGAGATTGGCAAGGACCGCAAGGATGATATTGCAGTAGTAGAAATAATTGTGGCTCTCACATCCGGTCAGAAAGGACAGGAGAAAATAGGGCAGATAAGTAAAAATATTGTAGGGACCATAGGGGATATTCCCGGATGTGATCTCATTGAACCCGGTCAGCCCGCGGGGAAGCCCGTAAAAGCGCAGGGTGCGGATCACACGATAATATCCGTTTTCATCGTTCCAGCCTGTATTCCAGGCATCCAGTCTCAGCGGACTTGTCCCGGAGACCAGGCCCAGGATCCATCCGGCCAGGACCGGGGCCGCGATCACCAGAATCCACAGCAGGATACTGCGGTCCTTTTTTTCTGTATTCATTGCAATACTATTCCTTTCGTCTTTAAACTTTTCCGCCGGCACCAAGGCCTGCCGGAATATCAAGACCTATTATAGGACATGTTGTCCATTTCGTCACGCCAAAATACGATCCCGGGTCCATGCCGGACCTGTTGGCGGTCCATATCCGCAATTTGTACTTGCATATTGGTCTTATCCGTACTATCATTAGCCTGTTCTAACTATTTTCTACTAAAAGATTTCCGCCCGGTCTGCTCAGATCTTCACTGTCCTTGTTCCTTTTTTATGAACAGAGTGTCCAGCCTGCCGGGCGTAAGTAAACCAGCCATACAAGGAGGAAACGAAGATTGTCTGATAATCACAGCATCAGGGGCTCCGGCCGGGAGGCCGGCAGGGAAAGGGTGCTCCGGGATGTCAGGCCCGGCGAGACGGTCCTGATCAGCGAGGTCCTGGGCGCTGGAGCCCTCCGCCAGCATTTTCTGGACATGGGCGTTCTCCCCGGGTCCGAGGTCACGGTCATGCAGCTGGCGCCTCTGGGGGATCCCATGGAGATCCGCATCCACGGCTATGAGCTCACCCTGCGCATGGACGATGCCAGACTGATCAGGGTCCTGCCGGTCGAGGAAGTCACCGGCGCTCCCTCCCTCAGAAGCCCCTCCGAACAGAGCACCGCCCGGGCTGAGCTCCCGGAGGCCGGGAAAGAAAAAAAGGAAAAGAAAAAAAAGAAAAAGCAAAAGCGCCATCACAAAGAGCACCCGGGTCTGGGGGAGGAGGGACGTTTTCACCGCAAGGGGGACGGCGATCCCCTTCCCGATGACACGCAGCTGACCTTTGCCCTGGTCGGGAACCAGAACTCCGGAAAGACCACCCTCTTTAACCAGCTCACCGGCTCCAACCAGCATGTGGGGAACTTCCCCGGCGTCACCGTGAGCCGCAAGGACGGTGTGATCCGCCATTACCCAAACACCCTGGTGACAGACCTGCCCGGGATCTACTCCATGTCCCCCTACAGCAAGGAGGAGCTGATCTCGAGAGACTTTGTCCTCAGGCAGCACCCCCATGCCATCATCAATATCCTGGACGCCACCAATATCGAGCGCAATCTCTATCTCACCATCCAGCTCCTGGAGATGAACACCCCCATGGTCGTCGCCCTCAACATGATGGACGAGGTACGCGGGAACGGGGGCTCCATCGATATCAATGGCCTGGAATCCCTCCTGGGGGTTCCTGTCGTTCCCATCTCCGCGGCAAAGGGCGAGGGCATCGAGGAGCTGATCCGGCATGCCGTCCATGTTGCCCACTACCAGGAGCGGCCCCTCCGCCAGGACTTCTGTGATGAAAACGACAACGGGGGTGCCGTCCACAGGTGCCTGCACGCGACGGCCCACCTGATCGAGGACCACGCCAGAAAGGCAGAGATCCCGGTCCGCTTTGCGGCCTCCAAGCTGATCGAGGGAGACCGGCTGGTCCTGGACCAGCTCGATCTGGACCAGAATGAAAAGGAGACCCTGGAGCACATCATCCTGCAGATGGAGAACGAACGGGGCCTGGACCGGAGCGCCGCCATAGCGGACATGCGCTATTCCTTTATCTTCCGGGTCTGCAGCGGGACGGTCATCCGGCCCTCCGAATCGAGGGAGCACATCCGGAGCCGGAAGCTGGACAGGATCCTGACCGGGCGGTATACAGCCATCCCGGTCTTTATCGCCATCCTCCTTCTGGTCGGCCACCTGACATTCAATGTCGTCGGACCCTTCTTCCAGGACCTGCTGGACATGGGGATCTCCGCCCTCACCGACCAGGTGGACCGGGCCATGACGGCCGCCGGGGTCAACAGCGTGATCCACAGCCTGGTCATCGACGGGATCTTCGAGGGCGTCGGCAGCGTCCTGAGCTTTATCCCGATCATCGTGATCATGTTCTTCTTCCTGTCCCTTCTGGAGGACAGCGGTTATATCGCCAGAGTGGCCTTTTTCAGCGACCACTTCCTGCGGAAGATCGGGCTCTCCGGGCGCAGCATCGTCCCCATGCTGGTCGGCTTCGGCTGCAGCGTCCCGGCCGTGATGGCCACCCGGACCCTGCCCAGTGAGAGAGACCGCAAGATGACGATCCTCCTGACCCCCTTTATGAGCTGCACGGCCAAGATCCCGATCTACGGCTTCTTTGCGGCCGCCTTCTTCCCCGGAAAGGATTCCCTGATCAAGATCGGACTCTATGTCCTGGGTATCTTTGCCGGCATCCTGGCCGCCATTTTGTACAAGCGCACCCTCTTTCGCGGAGAGGCAGTCCCCTTTGTCATGGAACTGCCCAATTACCGGCTTCCGGGAGCCCGCAACACCCTGCAGCTCCTCTGGGAAAAGGCGAGGGACTTTCTGCACCGCGCCTTCTCGGTCATCCTGATCGCGACCATCGTGGTCTGGTTCCTGCAGAATTTTGACCTGCACCTCAACATGGTGGAGGATTCCTCGGTCAGTATCCTGGCCAGGGTCTCCGGCTTCCTGGTCCCCCTCTTCAGGCCTGTCGGCCTGGGTGACTGGCGGATCTGCACAGCCCTGATCAGCGGCTTCATGGCCAAGGAGAGCGTGGTCTCCACCCTGGAGATCCTGTATACGGGAAATGGCGGCGTGACTGCTGTCATGAGCACCCTGACCGCGGCGGGCCTCCTGGTCTTCTCCCTCCTGTATGCCCCCTGCGTCGCGACGATCGCCGCCGTCCGCCGGGAGCTCGGCACCAGGTGGGCAGTCGCCCTCGTCATCTGGCAGTGCGCCGTGGCCTGGGCCGGGGCCCTGGTCGTCCGCCTCGTGGGCGGGTTCTTCCTCTGAGACCGCTGTTTGCTTTAAGATCATGAGATAAAAAACACCGGACAGGCGATGGCTTTCCATCTCCTGTCCGGTGTTTTTTATCCGGAATATCCGTATGTATCAGTCATTGGTATAGTTGTCAAAATAGCCCTGGACCAGGACGACGGGTGTGCCCTTGTCGCCGGAACCGCTGGTCAGGTCGCAGAGAGAGCCGATCAGGTCGGTGAGCTGACGGGGAGTCGTTCCCTGGGAGGCCATATTGCCCTTGAGGTCGGCGTCCTTTTTGCGGATGCTGTCGGAGATGGCATTTTTGAGTGCTTCTCCGGACAGGTCCTTATAGTCATTGTCCGCCAGATATTTGAGCTTGAGCTCGTTGGGGGTGCCGATCAGGCCATCCGTAAAGAAGGGTGATACGACCGGGTCGGCCAGCTCCCAGATCTTGCCCTGGGGATCCTTGAAGGCTCCGTCGCCGTAGACCATGACCTCGACATGCTTTCCGGTCCTGTCCAGGATCCTCTTCTGGATATTGAGCACCAGGTCCCTGCTGTCGCGGGGGAAAAGCTTGATCTTGTCCTCTGTGGACTTGTTGGAGCCCAGAAGTCCGTACATTTCGTTGCAGCCGCTGCCGTTTACGGGAGCGTTCATGATCTCATCCAGGCTGCAGACGACCTTGGCACCTGCTGCCAGCAGGATCCTCTTGGTCCTTTTCCTGGTGTGGATATCACAGTTGAGGATGTGGTCCGCATAGGGCAGGATGGCCGCAGGCTGGTTGGCGAAAATGATCTCGGCCTCCGCTCCGCAGGACCGGATCAGGTCACCGTAGTATTCAACATAGTCGACGCCGGTGAATTCATGCCTGTTGACACCGAAAAGTTCTCTGTATTTTTCCAGAGTCAGGACATCGCTGTAGGGATTGATGCCGGCGGCATCGATCTTGTCCAGGCTGACCAGCTCATTGCCGACCTCATCCGAGGGATAGCTGAGCATCAGCACGATCTTTTTCGCCCCCATGGCGATTCCCTTGAGGCAGATCGCGAAGCGATTGCGGGACAGGATGGGGAAAATGACACCGACGGTCTCCCCGCCCAGCTTCTGTTTCACATCTGCCGCAATATCCTCAACGCTGCAGTAATTTCCCTGTGAACGGGCGACGATCGACTCCGTCACCGCAATGACATCTCTGTCACGGAGGGCAAACCCCTCCGCTTCAGCGGCCTCGAGAACACTGTCCGTCACGATCGCGCCCAGGTCATCTCCCTGGCGGATGATGGGGCAGCGGATTCCCCTGGAAACGGTACCGACTCTGCGTTCATTATTACTCATAGATCCTCCATGCCGAAGCGCCCTGTCTGTATATGTATTCTCTTATGGTCGACCGGAGAAACTGCGGCGCTTCCCATCCAGTTCTCCTGCTCTTTTTCATGAAACCGGATCTGCCGGCTGAAAAAGGAAGGTGTACAGGGCCGGTATACTCTGGCAGACCGGCCGCACAACTTAATATTCTAACAGATGAGCCTTACATTGAAAAGAAAAAGATTCATTTTACCAATCTATACCCGGGATTTCAGGATACTGTACACGCCCCCTCGAAGGGCGTGTACAGTATCCTTGCGCGCGGCGATTCCAATACGCTTTGCGTGCGCCGCGCGCCGTTAAACTCGGGTTTTGCGCAAAGAGCGTGCGCAAAACGCCTCGCGTTTCAGGTGGGGCTGTAACGATTTCCGGATCCTCAGTGCAGGTCCCTGCGCCTGAAGACCAGGATCAGGACCAGGACCGCGGCGGCGCAGCCGGCGGCTGTCAGGAGCCAGAGGGCGGCGGAGCTGTCATCTCCGGTGGGAGGGCTGGTCCTGGAGACCTCTCCCGAGGAGGCGGAGGCTTCCCTGACGGTGAAGTCCCTCTGGGCGCTTCCGTCCTTGAAATCCACCAGGAGGGTGTGATTGCCCGGCGCCAGGGAGTTGAGGAATTCAGGGCTCAGGGTAAGCTTGAGGCTTCCCTTTTCCGTGCCGTAATAGGACTTGTTGACGGCCTTGCCGTCCACAGCCACGGCATTGAAGGCATTGTAGGTGAGCAGGTCATAGGAGTCGCGCTTGATGGTGAACTTCATTTCCTTTCCGCTGTCCCTGGTCCAGGAATCCTTCGCCTCTGTGTACTTATAGTGGCTGGTCCCTGCAGGCGAGATGGCGGTTTCCTTGATATCCTTGAAGCTCTTGTTGTTGAAGGTCGCGACTGCCGTACAGCTGATCTTTCCGTCCGTGTTCTTGCCGGGGATGGTCACAGAGGTCTTGACCTCCGCGTCCTCGGTCTTTTTGTGGCTGCTGTCCCGCTTGCAGGTAAAGCGGATGGAGGCCTCGTAGCTGCCGTCCTTGTTCTGGTCCCAGATGAATTCGTATTTCTCCCAGATATGGCCCAGGGCCTTGAGGGTCACCTTCTTGGTCTGGTCTTTAAAGACCGTGTCCGAGAAAATGGCGGTATAGGTGTAATGTCCCTCTTTTTCACAGGTGGGGCCTGTGCCGGTCCGGTTGGAGGAGACGATCTCCTGGTGGACGTGGGACGAGTCATTCTGGCAGACCCGTCTGGCCCTGGCCTTGCTGTAGTCGGAGGTCCACTGATAGACAGGGGCCCCCCACTTGTGCCCGATGGCTTTGAGGACCGTGTCCTTGGCCTGGATCTGCTTTTTGGCCTCGCTGTCGGAAAAGTATTTTTCGCAGATGCTGCACTTGTAGTACTCGATATTGCCGTCTGTCTCACAGGCCGGAGCCTTGCGGGGGATCTTCTGCAGGGTGTGGGCGTCGACCCACTGGGCCTCGGCCTTGAGGGGGGCCGTCACGGTGATGGAGGCACCCTCCTTATAGTTTTTGCCATTGATCCTCCAGGCGCTGAATTTCTTGCATCGGGGGCTCTCAAAGCCGCAGGCCGGGAGCTTGAGCTTTTTGCCGCTTACAACAGATTCCGCCTCCATGGACCCGCTCCCGCCGTTGGCGGAGAAGGTCACACGGTAGACCGGGAGGGGCTCGATCACAGCCGCCGCGGCGGTCTTCTTGTTGGCATTGACGATCGTTTTCTGATTATCGGAGATCCTGCCCTTTGCCGGCGTCGTGATCCCCAGCTCGTCCTGGATGGAGAGTTTGGTGGCGGCGTAAAAGGCTGTCTTTGAAGAGGATGCCTCCACCTTGTCGATCTCATTTTTGATGATGATATTGGCGGCCCTGAAGCCGGCGCCTGCCCCCTGGTTCTTTGCGGTGACCGTGCCGCCGGCGATCGTGAGGTCGCCCTTTTTGACATGGACACAGGCGGAGTCCGCGGCAGCCTTGCTGCTGAGAGTGAGAGTACCCGGTCCCTCCAGGGTCACGGAGGCGGCTTCCGACAGGATCCCGCAGGCCTGGCCGTCCGCGCTGATGCTGGAGTTGCCCGTAAAGCGGACCGTGAGCGCCATGCTGCCGGTGTAGTAGATGGCGGCGGGCTGGCTGCCGGTCTTTTTGATGGCGGCCTTTTTGAGGGTCAGGATATGCCTGGCGGGATCAAAGGACAGGGTCTTGTCCCCCAGGATATCGGCCTGGTTTTTGGCCGTTGCCTGGACGCCGCCGACCCAGATGGGGTATCCGTCCTCAGCCTGATCGCCCGCGGCGGCCTGAGCTCCGGAATCCGAGGCCCCCGTTTCCGTCCCGGCCTTCTGACCGGCCTCCGAGCTCTGCTCGCCGGCAGCCGGCTCCGATACGGACACGGACCCACTGCCTTCCTGAGCGGCGGCCGCGTTTTCGCCGCTCTCCCGGGCGGCCTGACTGGCTTCCTGATTATTTTCCTGCTGTCCCTGGGAGAGGCCTTGCTGCGATCCGGTCTCCGAACCTTCCTCTGCTGCGGCGCCCTCATAGGCGGCGGGGATCCCGTCGGTCACCTCCTCCGCGGGAAACTGGTCCATGTATTCCGGTCCGGGATATTCCTGTCCCGCATAGGCCTCGGCGGGGAGTTCCTGGCCGGGATCATAGGGCTGCTGGTCCTGAGCAGGGTCCGCGGGAACATCCTGAGCGGGCTCCGCAGGGGCCTGGACAGGCTCACCGGCATAGGCCTCCTGGCCGTCTGCCGTCATGGGCTGGTCCTGGACGGGCTCCGCGGGAACTTCCTCAGCGGGTTGGTCCTGGACGGGCTCCGCGGGGACTTCCTCAAGGGGCTGGTCCTGGACAGGCTCCGCGGGGACTTCCTCAGCAGGCTGGTCCTGGGCGGGCTCCGCGGGGACTTCCTCTGCGGGCTGGTCCTGGGCGGGCTCCATAGCAGCTTCCTCAGCAGGCTGGTCCTGGGCAGGCTCCTGCCCTCCATCGGGCACAGCCGGGGCCGTCAGGCTCTCCACGCCCGTGACCGTCACGGTCAGGTCTCCGCTGATCCCGCTGATCACATATTTTTCCGCGCCCTCTTCCATTCCGGGCGTACGGGCGGTCCCTGCTTCCGCCGCGGGACCATCTGTTTTGTCCTGCTGCTGCGGGGCTTGTCCCTCTGTTCCGGCCTCAGCCTCTGCTGCGCCGTCTTTGCCTTTTTCCTTTTCAGGCGGAACAGGCTTCAGTAGGACATCCCCGGCCCGGACAGCGAAATCAGGTCCCTTGCGGTAGCCCTTCCCGATCGTGACATAAAAAGTAAAGGCTCCTCCGGGGGGAACCTCCGTTGATCCCGCTGGACGGACGGCAAAGCCCTCCTGGCCGCGGGGCAGGGTGATCCTGCATACAGCCTGGCCCTCCGCGGGCCCGGCTCCCTGATTTCCCGCCTCCTGGGCAGCCTCTGCCTGAGCGGCCTCAGTCTGCGCCTGAGAGGCGGCGGCCTGCTCTGAAAACAGGGCAGTCAAGAGGATCATACATAATAAAACCGCTGACAGTTTATATCGTCTCATGATTGTAAAAATAACCTCCTGTCCATAAACATTCAGGCTTTATTGTACATTTCCATAGTCTTTATTAAAACAGTTTTATAATACCCCTGTTGGAAAAATATGCAAACACTTTTCACGAAATCTTTTCTGATGAAAACAAGTTTTTCCCATGCAAATATCTGAGCCTCCGGGAGGCTCCGGAATCCATAAAATGATGTAAGGGTCAAAAGTATCAAAAAGGCTCTGAGACTCGTCAAGTTGCACAAACAGCCGAAGGGCCTTGCGCAGCT
>CAMNFJ010000080.1:0-13394 GCA_946536955.1 uncultured Lachnospiraceae bacterium | reverse complement strand
GGCGGGAGGCCGGGAGGACCGGATACATTTTTGGATAAGAGGAGGCTGTGAACACTGCCATGACAGAAAAAATCACTTCTGCCGCAAACCCCAGGATCCGGCGCCTGGTCGATCTGCGCAAAAAGGCAAGGCTGCGCAGGGAGACCGGTCTGTTCGTGATCGAGGGCACCAGGCTCTGCACGGACACACCTGCGCAGTTTATCCGGGAGGCCTACGCGACCGAAAAATGGCTGCAGGAGGCAGAGGGACCGGTGCGGAAAAAGTTTGAGGGGACCCCTCTCACGATCGTCACCGAGGAGGTGATGGCCAAAGCGGCGGATACCTCGACTCCCCAGGGCATTCTCTGCGCGGCCCGGATCCCGTCTTGGACCAGGGAGGACCTCTTTGGCGGAGAAAATGGAAAAAAGACGGCGGCCGGGGAGACGGCCGGCCGGTGTCCTCTGATCCTGGTCCTGGAGGATATCCAGGATCCGGGAAACCTGGGGACCATCTTCCGGACGGCGGAGGCGGCCGGAGCGACGGGGATCCTGATGAGCCGCGGAACAGTCGACCTCTTCAATCCCAAGGTGGTCCGCGCCACCATGAGCGCGGTCTTCCGCATGCCCTTCCTGATCAGCAGCGGCCTCGGCGAGGAGCTCACTGCCATGAGGAAGGCCGGGATCCGCAGCTATGCCGCCCACTTGGGGGGGAAACGGCCCTACGACGCCCTGCCCCTGACCGGGCCGGCCGCCTTTCTGATCGGCAACGAGGGGAACGGCCTGTCGGAGGAGCTCACCGCGCAGGCGGATGAAAAGATCATCATCCCCATGGCCGGCGGGGCGGAATCCCTCAACGCGGCCATGGCTGCCGGGATCCTGCTTTTTGAGGCTGCCCGCCAGCGCCGGAACCAGTAAGCAGGCAGATTGGATTTTATACTCTTTCCGACCATGGCGCTCGCAAGAGCGGCAGCGCGAGGAGAAATCCTGTATCGACAGGATTTTTCATTCTTTTAATTGAGTGCAATATTTACTTGTGCTACTATCTAAGGAGCTGCAGTAAAAGGGCTCAGCCCGTGGGGAGGAGTCCGTCCGGCGGTCTTCCAGCGGATGCGGGCCATGGATCCTGCTTCTGCCGGGACAATCCGGAGACCTGCAGCAGTCTTATCATCATACAGATGCCGCCCGCAGGCGGCGGAAGGAGGTGAGCTTGAACGCAATTTATACATGGCTGATCCTGATCGCCCTGCTATTGCTGGTTGAGGCGATGACAGCCGGACTGACAACGATCTGGTTTGCCGGAGGCGCTGCCGCCGCTCTGATCTGCGCCTTTCTCGGAGGGCCTGTCTGGCTGCAGACCGGGGTCTTTGCGGCAGTATCCCTCGTTCTCCTGCTGGTGACCAGGCCGCTGGCCCTCAAATATATGCGCAGAGGGAGCGGCAAGAACAGCCTGGACAGGATGATCGGCCAGGAAGCTCTGGTCACGGAGCAGATCGACAACCTCCGCGGGACCGGAGAGGCCCAGATCGACGGCCAGTTCTGGATGGCCAGGGCGGCTGATGCCGAGGAGACCTTCCAGAAGGGTGAGGTCGTGATCATCCGGTCTATCCAGGGTGTGAAGCTGATCGTCAGCAGAAAGCCGGGGCAGCCCGCAGGGCACCCTGCGGCCCGGAAGGCGGAGCCGGTGCAGTGAACAGCGGGAAAACCTGACGGAAACAGACTACGGATCCGCAGTTATTTTTATTGAAAGAAAGGTTTTATAATCCGGAAAGGAGAAAATTATGGCATCCCTGATTTTTTTCATTCTTGTCATTATTATCATGCTTCTGATCGTCACCTCCTGCATCAAGATCGTCCCGCAGGAGCACGCCTATGTGATCGAGCGCCTGGGGACCTACCAGGACACCTGGCCTGCCGGCCTCCATTTCAAGACCCCCTTCATTGACAGGGTCTCCCGCCGTGTCAACCTCAAGGAGCAGGTCGTGGATTTCCCGCCCCAGCCCGTTATCACCAAGGATAACGTCACCATGCAGATCGACTCCATTGTCTTCTTCAGGATCACCGACGCCAAGCTCTACACCTATGGCGTGGAGAATCCCATCATGGCGATCGAGAACCTGACGGCGACCACCCTCCGAAACATCATCGGCGATATGGAGCTGGACGAGACCCTGACCTCCCGCGAGACCATCAACACCAGGATGCGGGCATCCCTGGACGTCGCGACCGACCCCTGGGGCATCAAGGTAACCCGTGTCGAGCTCAAGAACATCACCCCTCCCGCAGCCATCCGCGAGGCCATGGAAAAACAGATGAAGGCGGAGCGCGAGAGACGTGAATCCATCCTCAAGGCAGAGGGTGAAAAGAAGTCCGCAGTCCTTGTGGCCGAGGGACGCAAGGAATCCCTGATCCTCCAGGCCGAGGCCGACAAGCAGGCGACCATCCTGGCTGCCGAGGCCCAGAAGGAAAAAATGCTCAAGGAGGCCGAAGGCCGCGCCGAGGCCATCCGCATGGAGCAGGAGGCGAACGCGGACGCCATCCGCATGATCCGGGAGGCCGGTGCCGATGACGCCGTCCTGACCCTCAAGAGCCTGGAGGCCTTTGCCAAGGCCGCCGACGGCAGGTCGACCAAGATCATCATCCCTTCCGAGATCCAGGGGATCGCGGGCCTTGCCGCCTCCCTCAAGGGAATCGCGGAAAGCTCCAAAGCACCGGCAGAGACGAACAAGCCCGCGGGCGCGTGACCTGACCGGCCGCGGCAGGCCACTGCGGGATCGGCCGCGAACTGCACAGATACTTCTGAACGGGATCCTCCCGTGAGATTTAAATCCCGGCGGCGGGGCGCATGCTCCGCCGCCGGCATCAGTAACCAGCCAACGCCATCAGCAACAGAAAGGACGGCGTCATGTACAACCTCAAAGACAGAGATTTTCTGAAACTCCTTGATTTTACCCCCGAAGAGATCTTCGCCCTCATCGACATCGCGGCGGATCTGAAGGAAAAAAAGAAAAACGGGGTCCCCCACCGCTACTGCGAAGGAAAAAACATTGCCCTCATTTTTGAAAAGACCAGCACCCGGACCCGCTGCGCCTTTGAGGTTGCGGCCCACGACCTGGGAATGGGAGCCACCTACCTGGATCCCTCCGGATCCCAGATTGGAAAAAAGGAGAGCATCGCGGACACGGCCAGGGTCCTGGCCGGCATGTTCGACGGCATCGAATACCGCGGCTTCGGGCAGGAGATCGTGGAGGACCTGGCAAAATATTCAAAGGTCCCTGTCTGGAACGGACTGACCAATGAGTTCCACCCCACTCAGATGCTGGCGGACCTCCTGACGATCAGGGAGAATTTCGGACGGATCAAGGGCATCCGGCTCAGCTTTTTCGGAGACTGCCGCTACAACATGGCAAACTCCTGGATGGTGGCCGGCGCCAAGTGCGGCATGCACATCACTCTCTGCGCCAACCCTGCCTACTTCCCCGACGAAGAGCTCGTGAAGGAGTGCAGAGCCATCGCTGAGCAGACAGGAGGCAGCATCACCCTCGAAGAGGATCCCCTGGCAGGCGCAAAAGACGCCGACGTTCTCTACACGGACGTCTGGGTCTCCATGGGCGAGCCCATGGAAGCTTGGGCGGAGCGCATCGAACAGATGAAGCCCTACCAGGTCACACAGACCCTCATGGACGCCGCGGCGGACAATGCCATCTTCATGCACTGCCTGCCCGCCTTCCATGACCTCGGAACCTCCATCGGCAGAGAGATCCATGAAAAATTCGGCCTCAGCGAGCTCGAAGTGACCGACGAAGTCTTTGAGGGCCCTCAGTCCCGCGTCTTTGAAGAGGCTGAGAACCGCATGCACACCATCAAGGCCGTGATCGCCGCGACACTCGTATAAAAGAGCCTCTCGTTCCGCCTGAGAAGGCGGGACAGGGAACGTGAGTCAATGGCTGAGTCAATGAGTCAATGGGGACGTAACAGACGGACTCATTTCGGGGTTTCACAAAATGAGTCCGTCTGTAACGTCCCCATTGACTCACTTCCCCATTGACTCAGCAGGAGGAACCAGCAGATTGGACAGAAAACAGGAAATACTGCGCAGGCTGACGGAAGCGGAGGACTTTGTCTCCGGCCAGGAGCTCTGTGAGCTGCTCCGGGTCTCCCGGACAGCCGTCTGGAAAAATATCAGAAAGCTGAAGGACGAGGGCTATCCCATCGAGGCGGTGACCAACAAGGGCTACCGCCTTCTTTCGACGGGGGAAACAGACATCTTCACCCCGGACCGGATCGAGGCGGGGCTGACGACTGCCTGGGCCGGCAGGCCTCTGGTTTTCAAAGACGAGACCGGATCCACCAACGAGGATATTTTCGCCCTGGCGGCGGAGGGTTATCCCCATGGCACCCTGGTCACCGCAGCCCGGCAGACGGCCGGAAAGGGCCGCCGGGGCAGGACCTGGATCTCTCCCCCGGCCGGCAATATCTACATGAGCATCCTCTTAAAGCCGGACCTGCCGCCGGATGTCACCCCCATGCTGACAGTGGTCATGGCCCTCTCCGCCTGCCAGGCCGCTCAGGAGATCGCGGGCGGTGAGGGAAGCGATGCTACCGCTGCGTCCTGCCGCTTCGGCATCAAATGGCCCAATGACATCGTCGGGTCGGTAAACGGGGGCTCCTGGCGCAAGCTCTGCGGCATCCTGACCGAGATGCGGATGGAGGACCGGGAGATCAGCGCAATCACCATCGGGATCGGCCTCAATGTTAACCAGACGGATTTCGCTCCGGAGATCGCCGAAAACGCCAGTTCCTTCCGCCTCTGCACCGGCAGGGTCATCGACCGCGCCGCCCTGACGGCCTCTGTCTGGAACCATTTTGAAGAAAACTACGCCGTTTTTGAGAAGACCCGCGATTTTTCCGGTCTCCGCCCGGCCTATGAATCCATGCTGGTCAATCTGGGCAGAGAGGTCCATGTGCTCGACCCCAGGACACCCTTTACGGGGAAGGCCCTGGGCATCAACGACAGCGGAGAGCTCCTGGTCCGTCCCGACGACGGGGGACCTGTCCGGGAGATCGGGTCCGGAGAAGTCTCCGTCCGTGGCGTCAGCGGCTATGTCTGACCCGGGGCGTCAGCGTCTGTGTCTGACCCGGACCCGGTAAGGGCTGTCTCCGCGAGGGGGCGTCAGCGTCTGTGTCTGTCCGGGGCGTCAGCGGCTGTGTCTGACCTAAGCCGGCAGCATGCCCTGCGGCCCGCAATAGGACATTTTGACCTGAAAACAGCAGCATAATCAAAAACAGCAGCATAATCAAATAACCAATAGAAGGATACCTGTTTTAATGGAAGAAAATACCAGCAGACCGGAGGAGTTCGCCGGCCAGGACAGATACCGCATCGTGATCTGCGGCGCGAATTCCTACGACAAAAAATACTATTTCAACAAAAAATTTGACAGGCTCCCCGAAAACATCAAGGAGGAGCTGCACATCATCTGTGTCCTTTTTACAGAAGAGGCGGGGGGCATTTTTACCATTTCCTACACCCCCTTCGGACATATTGAATTTGACACAAGGCATGAGGAGGGGGACCTGCTCTACGACGAGATCAGCGCCCGTCTCCTGATCAAGGAGATCCGCCGCAAAAAGAAGGAGATGCTGGATGCCCTCTCCATCTACTTCCGGGTGACCTTCCTGCACCAGGATCCCGCGGACCTGATCGAAGGCTATGAAGAAGATGATGAATAATTGATCCGGTAATCGGCCCCGCATAAGCAGAGGTTCAGCTGCCGCAGTTAACAATCCCGGGAGCAGGACCTGTACAGTGCATAAAATGATGCAAAAAAAGATCTGCCCTGAGCAGACCGCAGAAGAGTGAAAAATCTTGTCGATACAAGATTTTTCACTCCGGTGCCTGTGCCGCGGGCCCAGGCACCTGTGATCGCATCGGAGAAACCCGTCCCGGGCTTTCTCCTCGCGCTGCCGCTCTGACGAGCGGCATAGTTGGAAAAGTGGAAATGATGACAGAAAACAGAAATACCCCCTTTCAGATCGGAAATGTGACCATACCCGGAAGAGCCATCTTTGCTCCCATGGCCGGCGTGTCCGACCTGCCCTTCCGGCTCCTGTGCCGGGAGCAGGGAGCCGCCCTCGTGTGCATGGAGATGATCAGCGCCAAGGCCATCACCTACAAAAATGCCCGGACGGCGGACCTGATGGCGACCAGCCCGGAGGAGGCGCCGGTCTCGCTCCAGCTCTTTGGCTGCGAGCCGGAGATCATGACCCGGGCTTGTCAGATGATCGAGGACAGACCCTTTGACATCCTGGATATCAATATGGGCTGCCCGGTCCACAAGGTCGTGGCCAACGGCGAGGGATCGGCCCTGATGAAGGACCCGGCCCTGATCGAAAAGATGGTCGCGGCCGCTGCCGCCGGGACCAGCCGGCCCGTCACGGTCAAGATCCGCCGCGGATATGAGGAGGACAGCAACAATGCGGTTGAGTGCGCCCTCGCCGCCCAACAGGGCGGAGCGGCCGCAGTCGCGGTCCACGGCAGGACCAGGGCCCAGATGTACTCCGGCAGGGCGGACTGGACCTGTATCGCGCAGGTCAAGGAGGCCCTGAGAATCCCGGTCATCGGCAACGGCGATATCGTCGACGGACCCTCCGCCCTCCGCATGATGGAGGAGACCGGCTGTGACGCCGTCATGATCGCCCGCGCCGCCAGGGGCAACCCCTGGATCTTCCGCGAGGTGAACAGCTACTTGACCGACCGCACCATCCCCGAGCGCCCGGTCCGCCGCGTCATCGTCCAGATGATCCTCCGCCACGCCCGCATGCTCTGCGAGTGCAAGGGGGAGCGGATCGGCATCCGCGAGATGCGGGCCCACGCCGCTCAGTATATCACGGGCTTTCCCTCGGCCGCCCGCGTCCGCAATATGATCGTCAAGGTCAATACCCTGCAGGAACTGGAATTACTTTTGAAAAAAGAATACCCTTACGCCTGAAACTGCCTGGAAAAAAGTCCGGCAGGGAGGGGGTATGATCCCAGCGGAAACCGCCGGCCTGACAGTTCCCATGGAAAAGGCGTTTCTATTCACAGCCAGAAAAAACGAGGCATTTTTGCATGGCTTTTTCATGCAAAAACCCGAGTGAGACGGTGAAAATCGTGCGCGTATAGCGCATACAAAGCTTCGCATTGTGGAATACGATTTTCGCATGCTACTATCACAGTTCTCAAGGGACTGTGAATAGATCAGTAACGAAAAGGCCTTTAAATGTGGATTTTCCCCCGGGTGACTCAGGGCCGGGACTTTGACAGGAGAGGTGAGATATGAGAGATATGAAAAGAAGAAAGATCCTTATCATAGCGATCGGCCTGGCCGTCCTGCTGTCGGCCTGCGGCGGAAACAGCGGGCAGGACAAGGCAGCCGCCTCTGCCGGCCCGGCAGCGGAGACTGCAGGATCCGAGAGCGAAAGCTCGGATCCTGTTACAGACCAGGGTGAAAACGCAGGGCAGGAGAGCACAGCAGACCCTGCCGGAAGCGGGCAGGACCCGACCGTCGGCTCTGCCGGAAGCGGGCAGGAAGTGGAGAGCGGAGAGACAGACTCTGAGGAACCCCTCCTTTTGGAGGAGGCCGGGACCACAGAGATCTTTTCCGAGGAGGCCAAACCGACCGGGCGACAGGACCGGACGGCTGAGCCCGCAGAGGATGCAAAACCGGACGGGGGGAAGGACCGGACCGCAGAGCCCGCGGAGGAGGCCGAACCAACCGGGCAGGACCCTGCTGCGGAGGAGGCCGCAGACATGCCGAAAGCCCGCCTGCTCTACATGGGCCAGGCCAGCATCAGGATCACAACGCCCGAGGGTAAGGTAATCTATATTGACCCCTATTGCGGCAGCGGCTATGAACCTGCCGCGGACCTGATCCTGATCACCCACGACCACTACGACCACAACGCGCCGGACCTGGTCGCCAACAGAAATCCCGGCTGCAGGACCATCACCTGGAAGGAGGCCCTGGCGGACGGACAGCACCAGACCTTCGACCTGGACTTTGCCAGGGTGGAGGCTGTGGAAGCCGGCTACAACAGCTTCCACGACGTGAATGCCTGCGTGGGATATATCGTCACCCTCTCCGACGGCATTTCCATCTATGTCACCGGAGACACCTCGACGACACAGCAGATGCCCGCCCTGGCGGAAAAGGAGATTGACTACGCCTTCTACTGCTGCGACGGTGTCTACAACATGGATCTGGACGAGGCCGCCAGGTGCGCCGAGATGGTCAAGGCGAAGCACAACATCCCCTACCATATGGCGGCGCAGGACGGCGTCTATTTTGACAGAGACCGGGCGGAGCAGTTTGAGGCGCCGGACCGTCTGATCATCGGCGAGGGAGAGGAGATTGAACTTACCAGATGAGTAAATACCGGTCCGGCCCCTGCCGCATGCCGGCGGACATGGGATCAGAAGGAAGGCCCTTGCGCCCTCCGCGTCCGGCTCCTGTCGCGATTCAGCGGATATGAGTTTGAAAGGGAGACCGTCAGACCTCTGCGCCCTCCGTGTCCGGCTCCTCCTGTCTGCCTGCCGACATCAGGTTATAGAGAAGGATGCTGCCGATGACGATGGCTGCTCCGACCAGGGACAGCCGGCCCAGCCGTTCTCCGTAAAAGACCGCGACCAGGGCGGGATTGAGAACAGGCTCCAGAGCATTGAGGATCGATGCCGTGACAGGATCGGTCAGCCGGGTCCCGATGGAAAAGAGGATATAGGCCAGGCCGACCTGAACGGCGCCCAGCACAAAAACCGCCAGGAGGACCGGCGGAGTAAAGACGGTTTCCCGGACCACCAGCGGACCCAGGCAGACTCCGCACAGGAGCTGCCCGAAGAACATGGAGGACAGGGCGTCGCCCTTCTCGAACTGATTGAGCATGAAGAGGCTGCCGTAGAAAAGGCCCGACAGAAGGGCCAGCAGGTCGCCCAGGATCTTTCCCGTGGAGAGACTGTCAAAAAAGAAGCAGAGGATCCCGGCGAGGACCAGGACGATCGTAATGACGGCCAGCCGGTCGGGCTTTTTTTTGAAAAACAGGTACATGAGCAGGATGATCCAGATCGGGGCCGAGTACTGCAGGACGATCGCGTTGCCGGCCGTCGTCATCTTGTTGGCGACTGTAAAAAGCGTCGTGACCCCCGCCATACAGACCGCCCCCACCATCACGGTCGGGTTCCATTTGAGCCCGTGATGCGTGACCAGCACATAGAGACCGATCACGCAGGCGGCGATCAGGTTCCTGATCCCGTTGATTGCAAACGGGCTCCAGGGAATCATCTTGATCAGGAGCCCTCCCAGGGAAAAGCACAGAGAGGCGCCGACCATGGTGATCGTCCCGTACAGTTTCTTTGTACTATTATCAACAGTACTATTATCAACAGTAGTATTTTCAGCATTCATTGTCTTATGATCAGTATTCATTGATTTTCTCCGTAACCGGCTGCCGTTGGACGGCGTGTTTATAAAGAGAAGATGCATCTGTTCAGAACCCCACAGGGTTCTGAACAGATACTTGCGAAAACCGCATTCCAATGCGCTTGAGCGCGGCGGTTTTCGCCGCTGAACTCGAGTTTTTGCGCGAAAAGCAGCGCAAAAACATCTCGAATACAGAGGCTCTGAATAAATACGAGAAGACATCTTTCAGGCCGGCCTGAAAGGCGGCATGCATTCTCTATATTGCCAGAGAAAAACGGATACGTCACTATTTTTTTCAGTTGTTCACATCTTTTTACGGGCTGTCCATGAAGGGGGACAATGATCCCTGCTGACAGACCGGAATGACCGGGAGGCACAGACAGAAAATGAAAAAGATCGCAGCCACCATCCTGGTGGTCTTTATAGTCATGAATATTGCGGCGGCCTCATGGACCGAGGCGGCCACGCCGAGCGGCTCCTTGCCAGAGAACACCGGTCAGAAGACAGAAGCCCCAGAGAACACCGCGAAAAAGTCCGGTTCGCAAACGGCAGCTGCGCAGAAAACCGGTTCGCAAAAGGCCGCTGCACAGAAAGCAGCTGCACAGAAAACCGCCGGCCAAAAGGCCGCCGCGCAGAAAAGCGCTGCCGGAGAGACTTCTGCCGGGAAAACTGACGCTAAAAAGGCCGCTGCCCTGCGCCCCTATGTGGACGTCATCAGCGAACTGGAAAAGAAATACGGCAAACTCCGCGTCTCTGATTCCACTATGCGGTCTGACCAGTTCAAGGTCCGGGAGGCCGACGGGGTCTGCTGCCTGGCCCTCCTGAACATGGACGGAGAGGGTGCCCGTGAGCTCCTGGCTGTCTGCAAGAACGAAAAGGAAAAGGATTACAAGGGCTTTGTCTATACCATCCGGAACAAAAAGGCGGAGCGCGTCCTTACGATCAAGCAGGCTGCCTGCAATGACAATAACGAAGACATCTATAATCTGAAACTGCACAGGTCAGGGAAAAAGGATGTGGTCATTGTGGCAGGCTATCCGGACAGTGAGACAGGGGACCAGACCAGGACCGCCTACGGCTGCTTTGACGGCAGCTTTAAAGGCAGGAAATTCACCACCCCGGTCATCAGGGAGCCGGTCATGGAGTACGGCTTGCGGGGCGACGATTCCAATGTGGAGTTGGAGCTGCTGGGCAGGACCATATCTGACACCGTCAGCAAGATCAGGGGCCGGGCCGCGGGCTATTCCATCTATCCCGATCCGGGCTGGCGGGAGGCTTATAAAAAATATATCCAGGCGGACAAGGACGTCACTGAATATACGAGCTATGATATGATCTATATCGACTGTGACCACGTCCCGGAGATCCTGATCAGCTACGGGGTCGAGGCCCTGGGGACCCGGATCCTCTCCTTCCAGAAGGGACGGGTCGTCGACCTGCTCCTGCCCAGGCTGGGCGGAGTCCGCTACCATCCCTTCAAGGACCGTCTCTACAATTCGGTCATGCACATGGGATACGGCTCGGACCAGGTCTACAACCTGGACCGGACCGGCTTCCGGCTCCTGGGCGAGGGCGAGCGCAATGCCGTCGATGAGAAGTCTGACTCGGAATTCACTTACAAATGGGCGGGCAGGACCGTCACGGAAAAAGAATACTACAGCCGGATCGACGAGCTGTTTGACCGCGGGACATCCTCCATGCCGGAGGAATACCTGCCCTTCGACCAGAACGTGATCTGCCAGGTCCTGAGCGTGTCCATGTGAGCCCGGGGTCCTGCAGACCAGGCCATGCAAAGAATATATTCACTCAATCTATTCACTCTGGTACAGAAGACAGGATAATAGCTCAGATGACCGGAGAGGGCAGTGAAAGCCCCAAAAACTGAATACGGATTCGAGAGAGAACCTGCAGGGGCAAAAAAACTTTCCCTGCGGGCTCTTTTTTTGCATATTCCCACCTTTTCGGTGGGAATATGTCGAAAACGCTTTTGCTATAATTTATGGTACCTGAAAAAATCATAAGGAGGGAAAGAGTATGTTTTGTCAGAATTGCGGATTTGAGTTTGACGGGAAATTCTGTCCCAACTGTGGAGCTCCCGCGCCTGCGGGCCCTGCGGCCCGGGAAGTGAAGACCGGACCGGGCGGGCCTTCAGCAGGTCAGGATTCGGGCAGACCTGTCAGTCAGCCTGCCTATGAGCAGGAAGGTCCCCGGAAAAAGAAAAAGGGACCCGGCTGCCTGATCCCTGTCCTCGTGGTCGCCGTCCTCTTTGTATCCTGCGGGGTCCTCTTCGGCAGGAGCTCAGGCGGGAGCAGTGAACAGACACAGAGCGGCGCTGTCTCACAGGCCGTAGACCATGGTGAGGACAGCCAGCCGGAGGCAGCTCCGGAGGAAGCTGCCGGGGCGGAGGATCAGGCCGGGGCAGAAGCCCAGGCGGAAGCGGCTCCCGCTGAGGAGGCACCTGCTGAGGAAGCTCCCGCTGAGGAAGCACCCGCGGAAACGGAGGCAGCCCCTGCCCAGGCACCGGCGGAGGAGCCGGCTCAGGCTCAGAAGGTTGTGGACTACAAGGTCCTTCAGAACTATTTTACGGACTCTGTAAATGTCATTGGAAGACACACCGGAGGCGGCTTCGTGGAGATCGAGAATACAGGCACGACCAACCTCTATCTGCATGACGCGAAATTTGACATTGAGGATAACAACGGTCACCTGCTCACATCCCAGGGCCTGGTCAGCGCCTGCCCCGATGTCATTCTTCCTGGAGAAAAAGGATATTTTTACTCCAATTATATAGACCTCACAGATGTGGATACCTCCAATGGCATTGTGTTTGCTCCTCATTACAAGGTGGAGGAAGCCAGATATGAAGTGACTGATTACGAAGTCAGTGATCTGGGAATCAGAGAAGATACAATGGCCAAATGCATGGTATCCGGACGCATTACCAATACAAAGGATGAGGAGATCAACCTGATCTATGTAAATGTGATCTTCTACGATCAGAATGACAACGTGATCGGAATCTCCGGGACCAACCTCACGGATATCCAGCCTGGTCAAACCGAGAGCTTCGAAGTCATGGGACAATTCTTCAGAGACGAAGTTACCTATGCTGACATTGCCAGATACCACGTTTTCCCCAGAGCCTGGTACATGCAGTTCTGACCTGTGGGAAATGCGGCCAAGCACCCGGTCCTGCCCGGACGAAACCGCTTTCATATGAAAATCTGATTTGACATAAAAATCCGGAGCTCTCCCTGAAAGAGAAAGCTCCGGATTTTTCATGCCATGAAGCATTTGAAAATTTGCTTAAAGGTTCACACTCTTTGAAGGAGCGGGAGCTGTAACACGATTTGCCCGCCGCTTGCCGGTGGCTTCAACCAAGATTCAGGCGGGTGACCATTCCTTTTTACTGGCCGGAATAGAATTCGGTCTTCGTTTTGTTCTCCTGGATCAGGACAGAACTCTGGTTGAACTCACTGAGCAGATCATCCGCCGCCGCATGGACTGCTTCCGAGGATGTATCGCTCAGGTAGATCACCAGGGTGTACTCATGGCTGACCGTTCCGTCTTCGTTGGTCCATCCCCCGTTGGCCTCCTGGATGGTGAAGCCCTCAAAATGCTTCGTCAGGATGCTGTCAAGCTTTTCCTTCGCCTGGTCATGATCCATAAACTTCGGCAGATTGGTATCCTTATCGTTGGTTCCCAGATACATCACGTACTGGACATCTCCCGCATTTTCTGCGGCCGGCGCCCCTGCCCTTGTCATGTTAAAGATCGACAGGACCAGAGCCGCACACGCGATGATCAGAGCGAGAATTCCGGTTTTGTTTTTCATAGCCTCTCCTTTCCGCGAGTCTTTTGCTATCTTTTCCGTTTGCCGGTATTTCACATATCTATTCTACATGCTAAAACGTTATGGAATATATTAATATCGTTAATATTTATTCAAATATTTTAATATAAT
>CAMNFJ010000079.1:0-13465 GCA_946536955.1 uncultured Lachnospiraceae bacterium | reverse complement strand
GTACGTCCGGTGCAATGGGAGGGCGGAGCCGCTTGGCTCCCCTCTACCCTATTCATCATCGCGCAATACCCGTCGTGACTTCTTCAGGCATCAGATGGGCTCTTAAAAGGGAGACAATCACCCGTCCGGCAAGCCTGTGCAGTTTGCCGGATGGGCACTGCCTTTGTCTTCCTTCAAGCAGCAAGGGGGGGATGGATATACACGCGCGCAGGAAAAAGAAACCAGGCGTACAGGAGGAGAGCAGCGGGCGATTGAGTGAGTGGAAATGGGAGGCAGCAGGTACGCTGAAAAGAGACAGACCGCACCCCCGCCGGATTTGCCGGCGGGGGTGCGGTCTGTCTCTTGTTATTGATTTTTATTTTTTAATGGATCTGTTCCCGATGGCCGGTCCTGTCCGGAGACTGGCTTACGGTTTATAACTCCGGAAAAGATCAGCTCCCGGGGGCAGATCCGGTGCCGGGCCATTTGCGCCGGATCTGCCGGATCACCAAGAGGCGGCAGGATCTGGATCTCAGCAGGGCTGAGTGCCGAATACCTTGTAGTAGTGCTCCAGGCACTCGTTCATGCCCTTCTGCAGGGCGCTGCGGACCTTGAAGTAGTCGGAGGCGTCCTCTTCCTTCAGGGACTTCATGGCTGCCAGGTAGAGGTCGGTGTAGATGTTGACCTTGCAGATGCCTTCCTTCGCGCAGCGGCTGAGGTTGTCATCGCTGGAGCCGGAGCCGCCGTGGAGAACGAGCGGGACATTGGTGGCCTGGCGGATGGCTGCCAGGGAATCAAAGCTGATCTCGGGGATGGCTTTGGCCTTGTAGACGCCGTGGGCGGTTCCGATGGAGATCGCGAGGGAGTCGCAGCCGGACTGGGCGGCGAAGGCGGAAGCCTCTTCCGCGGTCGTGTAGAGGGTCTCGGTGTCGTTCTCATTGAAGTTGCTGGCGACGTGACCGATCTCGGCCTCGACCGTGACGCCTCTGGCGTGGGCGTACTCGACGACCTTGCTGGTGGTGGCGACGTTCTCGTCAAAGCTCTTCATGGAGGCATCGATCATGACAGAGGTGAATCCAAGGTCGATGGCCTTTTTGCAGGTCTCGAAGCTCTCGCCGTGGTCCAGGTGAAGGACGATCGGGACATTGGCTTCGGCGGCGTACTTTCTGCCGACCAGGGCGGCATCCTCCAGGCAGATGTTGTCACCCAGATGGCTCTCGGCGATGCCGACGATCAGGGGCAGACCAAGCTTTTCTGCCAGATGGACATGGTTCTTGATGCTTTCCATATCCAGGAAATTGGCTGCGGGGACTGCGAAATGACCTTCCTGTGCTTTTTTGAATAAGACTTTGGAATTGACAAGCATGCGTATTCTCCTTTTATGCGGGGGTTATGGCAACTGTGTGATAACTGCGGATCATTGCGGTTCCGGCAGGAGCCTGCGCTGAAGGCAGGATCCTGCGCGGCGGGATCCGGATTGTATGATCCCGGGAAAGCCCTTGGTTTATTCGCCCATGACGACGACTCTGCACTTTCTGGGACGCTCGCGGGTCCTGTCAAAATCGACGAAATAGACATAGCCGGTGGAGCCGACTGCGAGTTTGCCGTCCTCGACCTCCAGCGTCGCGCTGTTGCCGATCAGGGTGGCCTTCATGTGGGCGTCGCAGTTGAGGAGGGCCGTCTTGTCACCGCCGGGCAGATAGGCTTCCGCATCCGGCCAGGAGGCTACGTCGGCGTAGTGCTTGGGACCCGGATACATGTACTCGCCTGCGGGCGGGATCTGGGTCTGGTCGGGCATGATCTTTGTCAGAGCGGCGTTCAGATCCAGCTGGAGAAACTCCGTGCCGTCTTCGATCGTGTCGTGGACATATTCCTCAAAAAACACGGAGCAGGTGGTGTGGGGGGAGATGATCGTGACGATACCGCTCTTGATGCCGCTGTTGGCGATCGCCTGCTTCACTTCGTTGGTGATGTTGATGAATGTGGGAGTTCCGCCGTGGGATTTGAGATTGATCTGCTCTTTATAGATTGCCATCTTTCCTTCCTGCCTTTCTTTTCCTTTGCTTTTATGATTTCCTGTGCGTTTTTGAGAATCTTTTTCGCGGAGCTGTGAGTGACAATGCAGACCCGGCTGAAATTCCAGGGTCTGTATCACTGTATTTACGCGTCTTTGCGCTCCTTATAGGCTTTGACGATCGCCTCGGCCCACTCCTGCACTGCGCCGGCGCGGGAAGGAGCGTTGAGGATGCCGGAGGTGGCGCCTGTGCCGTCGGCTCCGAGCTTGATGACATTGTAGCAGTCCTCAGCCTTGGAGACGCCGGAGGCAATCATGACAAGGACATCGGGATTGATCTTGTGAAGGGCTTCGACGGTCTCGATCACGTAGGAGTCGTCGGCGGTCTTGCCGGTGCCGATCAGGTCGGTGGGCTCGGCGAGCACGATGTCGGGATCCAGGCAGGCGACTGCGGCTGCCTCTTTGGTGCTGTCCGCGCAGACGATCGTGATCATATCCAGCTCTTTGGCCCGCTTGATGCAGGTGTTGAGGTCAGCCAGGGTCTTGGGATTCTCCGCATGGTTGAGGAAGACTGCGTCCGCGCCGGCTTCCTTGAGAGATTCGGGGAGAACATGTCCCATGCCGCGTCCGGGGGTGAGGGGATCGAGAGACTGTGCGCAGACGATCACATGGCTGGTGTTTTCTCTGATCAGCCTGATATCCGCGAAGGGGCAGGTGAAGTAGATCTGCAGTCCTGTCTCGGCGGCTGTCCTGTCAGCGGCCTTGGCCAGCTCGAGGCTCTCCTTGCCATAGAGGTAGGATTTGGGATTTACGATCAAAAAGGGACGTTCTGCTTTTGCCATGGGGGCTCCTTTCTGCTCCTGGTGAGGAACTTTTTCTCTTTCCCGGTGGATCCAGCACCGGTGCCGAGTGTTGGCGTACTCTGTCGTATTTGTTACAATTGTGCCTGTAAGTAAATTATGTACCTGTCTGATGAGGACATCATAGCGTGCACTTGAACAAATGTCAAGAACAAATGTCAATTTTGTTGATCGATTTTTTGCGGACCAATATGGACGGGAAAAGCTGTCATGTTTTCCCGGAGCAGGGCCGCAAATGCCGGGGCTCTGTCAGACAGGAAAAAAGGAAATCCGGCTGCGGCAGTCCAACCCTGTTCAAACAGGGATCGACATATGTTAAAGTGGAGACGTGTGCGACGGCCCAGGCCATAGAGCCGGTGTCTCTGCGCTTCCATGCGGATGCCTGGCCGCGGGACGGCCCGGGCGTCTGTGACCGCACTGCGAGGCCGCTCTGATGAGCGGCATGCCGCAAAGGAGCGAAGTCATTCTGTTACAGGAGGGCGGGAATGGATAATCAGAAACAGAGGGATCAGAAACAGATGAATCATAAAGAAGAGAATCAGAACATGGAGAATCAGAAAAAAGGAAATCAGAAAGGGAATCAGACAGAAGAGCTCAATGCCAGAAAGGTCATGCTGGCGGCGGAAATGTACTATTTATATGATATGTCGCAGAAGGAGATCTCGGACAGGCTGGGGGTCTCCCGGCCCTGGGTCTCCCGCCTCCTCAAGAGGGCCCGAGAGACGGGCATCGTCAGCATACGGATCAGCTCCCCCCTGGCCGGGTCTCCGGAGATCGAGGAGGCCATCCGGGACAGATACGGGATCCGGGCCGTGACCGTGGTCCCAAATGTCGCGGAAAACGACCACAGCAATGTCAGCATGGCGGCGGCCAGCTACCTGGTCTCCCACATTCAGGCGGGCGACCGGATCGGGGTGAGCTGGGGCCAGTCCATCGCGGAGATGACCACCTATGTGTCCGGGGTACATCTGCCGGATGTCTCCATCGTTCCCGTCGTCGGGGGCGCGGGCTCGGAGGTATCGATCCTCAGCAATACCAATGCCGCGAATCTGGCCGGGGCGCTCGGGGCCTCCTGCAGCCTCCTTCATGCGGAGGCCTGCTGCGCCGACGAGCAGGAGAGAGAGATCGTCCTGTCCAACAGCCGGGTAAGGGAGATCATCGACCAGGGGGAGCACGCTGATATCGCCCTCCTGGGGATCGGCGGCATGGACCATTCCAGGATCATAGGCGGCGGCTATGTGACGGCTGAGGAGGTGGAGGAGATGCGGGCCCGGGGAATTGCGGGCGATGTCGCCTTCCGCTTCCTCCAGCCGGACGGCAGGATCGCGGATGTATCCTTTAACAGGAGGGTCGTGGCCTGCGACCTGCACAGGATCAGGGAAAACGCCAGGGAGGTCATCGCGATCGCCTATGGACGGGAAAAGGCGCAGATCATCCGAGCGGCACTCAGGGGCGGTCTGATCACCACCCTCTTTACAGACGAGGAGACGGCAAGGCTGCTGGACTGATCACCACCCTCTTTACAGACGAGGAGACGGCGAGGCTGCTGGACTGATCTCTTTTCGCAAAGCAGCTGACCTGACCTGATGGACAGTCGAAATCCAACTATTTATGACAATGCATACATGCAAATGACTAAATTCACGCATGAAAATGCCCTTATGAGAAGCAAAAGTGGAAAAGACTCTGAGAAATAGGACTACTTACACATATGTTCAGAACAAATATCTTGATTTTGCTCTATGCACTGGATAAAATGTTCTCAGATAGATACACAGAGACAAATCAATGCAGCCCATCATCCAGTTCGATCATAAGCACCAGGTCAGTCTAAAGAACCGGTACAAACCGATACAGCACAGACGGGAGATCTAAATATGAAAATTAGCGCGATTTCGATTATGATCCTGATCATCCTTGTTCTTCTGGTCGTCCAGTCAGTCGGAGGCTTTCTCCAGATCCAGGATTACCGCCGGGCCATCCGGAGAGTGCATGGACTCGGTAATGTGGGGATCGGCCAGAGAAGAGGGCGCTTCCTGAACGGACACATCGCCATGATCGCCTGCAACAGCGAGGGAATCATCACCGGCGCGGAGGTGCTGGACGGGATCGGGGTCTGGTCCAGGTTCCACAAGGTGGACTCCTTCCGGGGAAAGAAGCTGGTCGGAAACAGCATTTATCCCTTCCTGGAAATGGCGGAGGGATTTACAAAGGGCGAGCGCAGGCGCTGGCAGGGATATGTCAGAGCGCTGGAGGCTCTCGAAGCCAGGCTTCAGGGCAAAGAACTCACCAGAGAGCAGGAAAAATATATGGAAAAAAAGAAGAAGTGATCTGACTCCTCGCGCTACCGCTCTGACGAGCGGCATGTTCGGAAGGATGTGAAACCGGATCGGGTCATCCCGGGCCATGACTGGATACCGGCGCGCATAGATGCAACGTAAACACGATTCAGGTAACAAATGTCTACATAGTAGGAGGGAATGAATGGAACTGATTACAAATCTTGCGCAGGGCTTCATGTCATTGTTCACAGCCGGCGGCGAAACCTTTATGGGCTGGGTGACCGGCATTATACCGACGGTTGTCTGCCTGATGACCGCTGTCAACTCCGTGATCAAGCTGGTCGGTACGGAGAGAGTGGAAAACTTTGCGGCGAAGATCACAAAATTTGCGATACTCAGATATACACTTCTTCCGATCATGGCCGTATTTTTCCTTGGAAACCCCATGTGCTACACCTTCGGACGTTTTGTGGATGAGAAGTACAAACCCGCCTTTTATGACGCGGCAGTCAGCTTCGTCCACCCGGTAACCGGACTTTTCCCGCATGCCAATGCCGGTGAGCTCTTCGTCTATACCGGAATCGCTGCAGGCCTGCAGGAGGCCGGCTATGTCACTACAGGTCTCGCGCTGCGCTACTTCATCGTCGGCGTCATCGTCATCCTGATCAGAGGTCTCCTGACAGAGCGGATCTACATCGGCATGACCAGCAGGAATAAAGAAGCATAAGGGAAGGGGGACAGTATGTACAACACTATCAGAATCAAAGCCGGAGAAGGTGGATGGGGCGGACCTCTGGTCGTGACTCCCACAACTAAGTGCCATACGATCCTGAGCGTCACCGGCGGCGGGATCCACCCTGTAGCGCAGAAGATTGCAGATCTGTGCGGCGGAGAGGCCGTGGACGGATGGAAGACCAGTCTTCCCGATGATGAGATCCTGATCGCGGTCGTCGACTGCGGCGGCACTGCCAGATGCGGCGTCTATCCCAAGAAAAAGATCTTTACCGTCAACCTGATGCCTGTCGGCCAGTCCGGACCTCTCGCGGCCTTTATCAAGCCCGAGATCTATGTCTCGGCAGTCAGGGAGAGGGACATCGAGGTCGTCGGCGAGGCAGCCGCCCAGCCTGTCCAGGAAGCGCAGCCCGCAGAGCCTGTCAGGACTGACGGCCCCAAGACCAAGGACCAGGCCAAGGAAGAGATCCGTCAGGCCAGCGAAGGCAAAAAGCAGGGCATCGTCGTCAGGATCGGTAAGGTCGTCGGCGAAGTGGTCAGCAAATTCTTCCAGGCCGGTCGCGACACCATCGACATGGTCATCAAGAACGTGCTGCCCTTCATGGCCTTCACATCGACCCTGCTTGGTATCATCAGTGCCAGCGGACTGGGCAACGTCATCGCCAACACGATCGCGCCCCTCTGCGGAACCCTGCCGGGCATGCTGGTGATCTCCGTGGTCTGCTCCCTGCCCTTCCTCTCCCCGATCCTGGGCCCCGGCGCTGTCATCGCACAGGTCGTCGGAACCCTCCTGGGTGCCCAGTTCGCGACCGGAGCCATTCCGGCCAGGTACGCCCTTCCCGCCCTGTTCGCCATTGACGGCCAGGTCGGCGCGGACTTCGTCCCCGTCGGACTCAGTCTCGGAGAATCCGAGCCGGAGACCATCGAAATGGGTGTCCCCGCGGTTCTCTTCTCCAGAATCGTCACAGGCCCTCTCGCGGTCCTGATCGCGTTCGTATTCAGCATCGGCCTGTATTGATCTCCGGGATCAGATCCCTTCCTCTAAAGGGGATTTGATCACCACGGAAACTGTATGAAAACAGGTGAAATGGACAGACATGCGCTGTGCATTTCACCTGTTTTTTTATCATATTGATTTTTCCGCCCACATTGAGGTGCATATGTTTTTGACGGCATGCTATACTGTAAAAAAAGTCACAAGCAGACATTTTTGCATCATACAATCTGCAGGGAAAGGGCAAAATAAATGAAATTGATCGACAATACAGTTACCTCCTTCACCGAAGTCCTCGCATCCCCGGCCCCGGTGCCCGGCGGAGGCGGGGCCAGCGCCCTGGCCGGCGCCATCGGCATCGCCCTGGGGGACATGGTCGGTGAGCTCACCGTCGGGAAAAAGAAATACGCGGACGTCGAGGAGGATGTCAAGGCCCTGATGGTCCGGGCCCAGAGCCTCCGGAAAAAATTCCTGGACCTGGTCGACGGTGACGCCGAGGCCTTCGCGCCCCTGGCCAAAGCCTACGGGATTCCCAAAGATGACCCGGACCGCGAAAGGATCATGGAGGAGGCCCTGAACACTGCCTGCGGCGTGCCCATGGAGATCATGCGCGCCTGCGCCGAGGCCATCGGCATCATCGGGGAATTTGCCGAAAAGGGCTCCCGCCTGGCCGTCTCCGACGCCGGCTGCGGAGCTGTCCTGTGCAAGGCCGCCATGCAGGCAGCCTCCCTCAATATCTACATCAACACAAAGTCCATGAAGGACCGCGGGACTGCGCAGGCCCTGGAAGAAGAGGCGGACCGCCTCCTGGCCGAATGGCCTCCCCGCGCGGACGCCATCTACGCAGGGGTCATGCAGTCGATCCGGAAATAAGTCATACAGTCGATCCGGAAGTAAGTCGAAAGAGAGGTTCATATGGCCAGAATATTAAAGGGAAAAGAGGTCGCGGATGCCCTGACTGTGAAAATGCAGCGGGATGTGGAAGCGCTCAAGCAGCAGGGGATCACGCCGACGATCTGTATTTTCCGCGTCGGGGAGCGTCCGGATGACCTCGCCTATGAGCGCGGCGCGACCAAGCGGGCGCAGACAGTCGGTGTGGAGGTGGTCAATGTCGTCCTGCCGGCGGATGTGACGCAGGAGGAGTTTGACAGGGAGCTGACGCGGGTCAACGAGGATGACTCCATCCACGGGATCCTGCTGTTCCGGCCGCTGCCAAAGCAGCTGGACAATGAAAAGGCCAGGCAGATGCTCAACCCGGCCAAGGACATCGACGGCTGCACGGACCTGTCCCTGGCAGGTGTGTTCACCAATACAAAGACGGGCTTCCCGCCCTGTACCGCCCAGGCGGTCATGGAGATCCTGCATCATTACGGGATCGCCGTCAGCGGGCAAAATGTTGCGGTCATCGGCCGGTCCCTCGTCATCGGCCGCCCGGTCGCCATGATGCTCATGCATGAGAACGCGACCGTCGTCAACTGCCACACCCGGACGAGGGATGTCCGGGCCTTCACCCGCCGGGCGGACATCCTGGTCGCGGCGGCCGGCCGGCTCCACAGTGTCACGGAGCAGTACACGCATCCGGACCAGGTCGTGATCGATGTCGGGATCAACTGGGACGAGGAAAAGGGCGGCATCTCCGGCGACGTGGACTTTGCGGCGGTGGAGCCCGTCGTCCAGGCCATCACCCCCGTGCCCGGCGGCGTCGGCAGCGTCACCTCCTGTGTCCTGATCGGTCATGTGGTCGAGGCGGCAAAAAGGAGCATCTCCTGAAAAGGAGTCTTTTCTCAGGGATTTTCCTCGTTCCAGGCCTGGAGCCGGCGGCGGAAGTCCGAGGGGGACATGCCGGTCTGCTTGCGGAAGAGCCGGCTGAAGTAGAGGGGGTTGTCGTAGCCGACGAGCTCGGCGATCTCCGTGACGTTGTGGTCGGAGGTCTCGAGCAGGCTCTGGGCTGCCGAGATCCGCAGGGAGATCAGGTACTGGGCGGGAGAGGAGCCGGTGTATTCCCGGAAGGACCGGGTGAACCAGCTGACGCTCAGGCCCAGCTCCTGGGCGTAGTCGCCGATGGAGATCGCCTCGCTGTAGTGTTCATGAAAATAGTTGACAGCCATGTTCATCTGGCCCGCCATGTGGGGAGACCTGCGGCGGGCTTTTTTTTCGCCCAGGCGGCTGAGCAGGATGAAGAGCAGGTGGAGGCGGTAGATGCAGGCCTCTTCGTAGTGGGGCCGGCAGTTTTTGAGCTCTTCGATGATCTGCTGAAAAATGTGGTTGTATTCCAGGGAGGTGCCGCTGTGGATGACGTGCTCCTTGTCCTTGAAGCCGTACTGGCGCAGGATGTTGGTGACGTTGCTCCCGGTGAAGTGGACCCAGAAGACCTCCGTGTGGTCCGCGCCGTAATAATAGTAGCGCTGTTCCTCCCTGGGGCGGTAGACCACCATGTTGCCGGCGGGGACGATGTGTTCCTTGCCGTTAAAATAAAAATGTCCCTTTCCGGCCGCCACATAGAGCAGCTGGAAGTCCACCCGGCCGCGGGGGCGGTGGGTCGGCAGCTTGGTCAGGGTCATCAGGCGGTAGGTGCCGCAGCTGCCCACGAACAGAGGGTGTTTCCTGTCTTTAAAATCAATTCTTGAGTTGTGCCAGTAGGCATTGTCCACAAACATTTCTGCATTCCTCCTTCCGGTAGCGCGGGCCTTCCTTCATTTCCAATACAGTTTGTGAAATTGTATCATTTTGTGCATGTTCTGTCTATCACAGTTTATGTTCAAAGCCAATCTCCTGTCGTATGATTAAACCAGAGACACAGTAAGACCCAAAATCAACACAGAAGTAAATTTGTTTACCCACAAATCTGCAACTTGTGACGCATGAAAGGCGCGGACGGACAGCCGGCGGGAAAACCTGCCTGCCCTGTGATTTGTCGCATTTTGTCCATGAAAGGACGGCGGACATGGACATTCCGGTTCTGCGCGGGGAAACCTGTAAATATGCTTTCGTTTTGTGCATGGAAGCGGAAAAAGGATTCGTTGTTTTATGGAAAACAGGAGGAGAAACAGTGATCGTACCCAGGTATTATGAAAATCTGTCTGTTCTTCACGAGGGGACGATGCCGGACCGCGCCTATTATGTACCGGCAGGGATGCGCATGGAGGACCCTGTGGAAAACAGGGAGGCGTCCGACCGGATCCGGATGCTGAACGGGACATGGCAGTTCCGCTATTATGACAGTATTTATGATCTGCAGGAGAAGTTTTTTGAGCCGGACTTTCAGACCGGGACAGATGCCCTGAAAAAAGCCGGGACAGAGGCCGGAAAATGGCAGGACAAACAGGCGGACCGGGAAGCCGGGGCTGCCGGAAAGGAAGGCGGGAAGCCCGGGGCGGACGCCGGCGGTTTTGAGGAGATCCCCGTCCCCGGGGTCTGGCAGAATTACGGTTATGACTGCCACCAGTACACAAATATCCGTTATCCCTTCCCCGCCGACCCGCCCTATGTGCCGCTGGACAATCCATGCGGCGCCTATATCCGGCATTTTACTTTTGAAAAGAGCGAGGCGGCGCCCCGGACCTATCTGGAATTCGAGGGGGTGGACTCCTGCTTTTATGCCTGGCTGAATGGAAAGTATCTGGGCTACAGCCAGGTGTCGCACGCCCTCGCGGAATTCGATGTCACGGACCTGGTCCGGGAGGGGGACAATGTCCTGGCCGTTCTGGTCCTCAAGTGGTGCGACGGCTCTTATCTGGAGGACCAGGACAAGTTCCGTGTCTCGGGGATCTTCCGGGATGTCTATCTGCTGCGGCGTCCGGACCAGTGTATCTATGATTATTTCATCAATACCAGGATCGACTGGGATGAGGAGGCAGGCCCGGGAACGGGGCCAAAGGCCCTGAGCGCGGAGGTCTCGATCCGGGTCCAGTACCTGGACAGGGAGGTCCCGGCAGCGGCCACGGTCCTGGACGCGGAGGGGCGGGAGACCGCGCACTTCATTTTCCAGGGGGACACGTCTTTTACCATTGAGGCGCCCCATCTATGGACCAGTGAGGATCCCTATCTCTATACCCTCTATATGGAAACGGCCGGAGAGGTCATCCAGGAGCAGATCGGGATCCGGGAGGTCGGCGTGGAGGGCAATGTCCTGGTGATCAACAGGATGCCGGTCAAGTTTCGCGGCGTCAACCGCCACGACTCAGACCCGGTCACGGGCCCTGTCGTCGATACCGCCCATATGAAGCGGGACCTGGAAATGATGAAGCGCCACAATTTCAACGCCATCCGGACCAGCCATTATCCCAACGCGCCCATGTTTTATCAGATGTGCGACCGCTATGGATTTTTCGTCATCGATGAGGCGGACAACGAGAGCCACGGCCCCTGGATGCTCTGCTATGAAAATGATATTGACGAGGTGCGGGCGGGCCGCTGGAACGAGATGATCTCGGACAATCCGGCCTTTAACGAGGCGACCCTGGACCGCACGCGCAAGATGGTCCACCGCGACAAGAACCGGCCCTGTGTGGTGGTCTGGTCCATGGGCAACGAGTGCGGCTATGGCTGTACCTTTGAAAATGCCCTGCGCTGGACCAAAGAGTATGATCCTTCGCGCCTGACCCACTACGAGAGCGCCTATTACCGCGGCTTTGCCAGGAAATACGACTATTCCGACATCGACCTCTACAGCAGGATGTATCCTGCCTTCGAAGATGTCGTCCGCTATGCCGAAAGCGGTCCCGACAAGCCCTATATCCTCTGCGAGTACGCCCATTCCATGGGCAACGGGGCCGGGGACTATGAGGACTATTTTGAACTGATCGACAAATATGACTGCATCTGCGGCGCTTTCGTCTGGGAGTGGTGCGACCACGCCGTCTACAAGGGGACTGCAGAGGATGGCAGAGCCATCTATTACTACGGCGGCGACCACGGGGAGTATCCCCACGACGGGAATTTCTGCATGGACGGCCTGGTCTATCCCGACCGCACGCCCCACACAGGGCTCCTGGAATATAAAAACGTCCACCGGCCCGCCAGGGTGACGGCCTTTGCCATGGGGACCTCCATGCAGGAGATCCTGGCCGGCGCGCCGGGAAAGCCCGCGCCGGGGACGGAAGGCCGCCTTCCGGACACCGGGACTGAGGGCCGCGGCATAAGGGATGCCGGGCAGGGTGCCGACGGCGGAGACGGCGAGGGCCACAGCTCCTGCATCCTGACCCTGAAAAACGAGATGAATTATGTCGACCTGCGCGACTACCTGTCTCTTGAATATGAAGTCACCTGCGATGACACCCGGATCGGGGGCGGCGTGATCGCCGCGCCGCAGATCCCCTCCATTCCTCCGCGGCAGACCGGCAAGGTCTACCTGACGCTGCCGGCCCTGCCGGCGGCAGGCCGGATCTATATGAAGGTGTCCTATTACCTGAAAAAAGCCGACCCCTTCCGGGAGGAGGGCATGCTGCTGGGATTCGACGAGATCCCCCTCGGAAAGAGTGATCGTTTTGGTGCCGGAAGGAGTGACAGGATCCCTTCCGCGAAAAAGGAGAGGGACGGCGGCCCTTCGGCCGCCGGGGACAGGGAGCCTGTCTTTGCCCACCAGACGGTCCGCCGGATTGCGGAGGCCGCGGCGGCGAAATCGAAAAAGATGGAGGCCGTCCAGGTCGAGGAAAATGAACGCCAGCTGATCATCAGCGGAGAATACTTCGTCTACGTCTACAGCAAGCGGACCGGAACCTTCGAAGAAATGACCTTTGCCGGCCGCAGCCTGCTGGACCGCCCCATGGAAGTCAATATCTGGAGGGCGCCGACGGACAATGATATGTATATACGGAAGGAATGGAAAATGGCTATGTACGACAGGGCTTCGTCCCGGGCCTACACGACGGATTACAAGCTGGCGGGAGACCTCCTGGAGATCCGCAGCCATATGGCCATGACAGCGGTGACCGTCCAGCGCATCATGGACATCGACGCGGTCTGGGCCGTGTCCTCCTGCGGCCAGATCTCCGTCCGCATGGAGGTCACCCGCAATATGGACTTCCCGGAGCTGCCCCGCTTTGGCCTGCGCCTCTTTTTGCCCGAGACCATGGAAAATGTCGTCTATTACGGCATGGGGCCCCTCGAGAGCTACGCCGACAAGCACCGCGCCTCCTGGCACGGCCTCTTCGCCGCCCCTGTGCGGGACCTGCACGAGGACTACATCCGGCCCCAGGAGAACGGCAGCCACTGCGGCTGCGACTACGTCTCCCTCTGCGACAACACCTGCTCCATCACGGCCTACAGCCCGGTGCCCTTTTCCTTTAACGCCTCGGTCTACACCCAGGAGGAGCTGACCGCCAGAGCCCACAATTATGAGTTGGAGCCCTGCGGCAGTACGGTCCTGTGCCTGGACGCCCGCCAGGACGGGATCGGATCCAACAGCTGCGGACCCCGCCCGCAGAAAAAATACCGCTTTGATGATGAGAAATTCACCTTTGACATGACGATTCTGCCCGCGCGCGAAGCGGCGGAATGACGCGGGACGGAGCGACAAGGGTGTGACAGGGAACAGGTGTGACAAGGGTCAGGTGTGACAAGGGGACAGGCACTCTGTCACACTGCTGTGACAGAGTGCCTGTCC
>CAMNFJ010000078.1:0-13468 GCA_946536955.1 uncultured Lachnospiraceae bacterium | reverse complement strand
TCTGGAAGGTCCTGGCGATGCCGGCCTTGTTGATGTCCACGACGGTCTTGCCGGCGGTGTCCTTGCCGTCAAACAGGATGGTGCCCCGCGTGGGGGTGTAGACCTTGGTCAGCAGGTTGAAGACGGTGGTCTTGCCTGCGCCGTTGGGGCCGATGAGTCCTACGATCTCTTTATTGTAAATAGCCAGATCCAGGTCGTTGACGGCGGTCAGGCCGCCGAAGTCGATGCCCAGCTCTTTGACTTCCAGAATGGGAGTTTCGTTCTTGTTCATATCTTCCTCTTTTTTTCAGCGGATGCTCTGATCCGGGAATTTTTGACCCGGGGGACTTTTCAGAGTGTCGTCATCAGGTCCGTCCTGCGGATCATTTGTCCATCCGGTCAGGCGGTCTTTTTCTTGCGCAGGGTCTCGAATCTGATCCGCAGGGCTTCGTTGTTGGTGATGAGCATGATCAGGATCAGGATCACGGCGTAGATCAGCATGCGGTAATCCTGCAGGCCGCGCAGCAGCTGCGGCAGAAGGAAGAGGATGACGGTGGAGATCAGGGTGCCGTTGAAGTTTCCGAGACCGCCCAGGACCACGTAGACCAGGATCAGGATCGAGGTGTTGTAGTCAAACTTGCTGGCGACCATGGTGGAGTAGTTGAGGCCGTAGAGGGCGCCCGCGGCGCCGGCCAGGGCTGCGGAGATGACGAAGGCCATCATCTTGGTGTTGGCGATATTGATGCCGATCGACTCCGCGGCGATCCTGTTGTCGCGGGCCGCCATGATGGCGCGGCCGCTGCGGGAGTAGATCAGGTTGTAGACGATGACAAGGGCAAAGATGACCAGGAGGGTGCCGGCGGTGAAGTTGGCGATGCGCTCGGTGCCAGTGGCGCCCATGGGGCCGTTGATCAGGAATTTCCCTCCTTCGCCCAGTTCAAATTTTGCTTCGACGAAGCTGAACTTGAGACCGCTGCTGTCGAGTCCGACATAGAGGTTCATGATCAGGTTCATGACGATCTGGCCGAAGGCCAGGGTGACGATGGCCAGGTAGTCGCCCTGGAGCTTGAGGACCGGGATGCCGATCAGGAAGCCGACGAGGGCGGTCAGGAGCGTCCCGACCAGGATGGCGATGATCAGACGGGGGATGGCGGGCATGCTGCCGGCGAGGAAGCCGGAGACGCAGACGCCGGAGAAGGCGCCGACGGCCATGAAGCCAGCCTGGCCCAGATTGAGCTCACCGGATACGCCGACATTGAGGTTGAGGCCGATCGCGGCGACCAGGTAGCAGGTCGCGGGGACCAGAAGGCCCGTAAAAAGATTGGACAGATTTCCTGTCCGCAGCATGGCTTCGAGGATGATGTAGGCGGCGATGACCATCGTGTAGGAGATCGTCCGCGAGCGATGCCGTTTATTCAGAAGATAACCGAAAATTCCTTGATTATTTTTCATGTTCATACTCTCCATAGGAACTGCAGCAGAATCAGCTGCCTGCTTTGCGCAGAATGAATTGCGGATTTTTTCCCTGCAGGTCCTCAGACTTTCTCACTGAGTTTCTTTCCCAGAAGGCCGGTCGGCTTCACCAGAAGGATGACGATCAGGACGCCGAAGACGATGACATCGGACAGCTGGGTGGAAATATAGGCCTTGGAGAGAATTTCGATGATCCCCAGCAGGAGGCCGCCCAGGAGCGCTCCGGGGATGGAGCCGATCCCGCCGAAGACGGCTGCGGTGAAGGCCTTGATGCCGGGCATGGAGCCCAGGGTGGGCGTGACGGTGGGGTAGTTGGCGCAGAGCAGGACGGAGGCGATGGCCGCCAGTCCGGAGCCGATCGCGAAGGTCAGGGAAATGATCTGGTTGACATTGATCCCCATCAGCTGCGCGGCGCCCTTGTCCTCGGAACAGGCCCGCATGGCGCTGCCGGTCTTGGTCCGGTTGATGAACAGGGTCAGGCAGATCATGACCACGATGCAGGTCGCGATGGTCAGGAGGGTCAGATAGGCGATCGACAGGCCTCCGATCGTCAGCGTGCCGGTGGAAATGATAGCCGGAAACATCTTGGGAGAAGCGCTCCAGAGAAGCTGGGCCCCGTTCTGCAGGAAATAGCTGACGCCGATCGCCGTGATCAGGACGGACAGGCTGGAGGCCTGGCGCAGCGGCTTGTAGGCCAGCCGCTCGATGACCACACCCAGGACGGTGCAGAAGACGATGGCCAGGAGGATCCCCGGCAGCAGGGGCAGGTTGAATTTGGTGAGCGCAAAGAAAGCGATGTAGGCGCCGACCATGATGACGTCGCCGTGGGCGAAATTGAGCATCTTGGCGATGCCGTAGACCATGGTATAACCGAGAGCGATGATCGCGTAGACACTCCCCAGTCCCAGGCCGGTTACCAGATTGGACAGAAATCTCATTGTTACTCAGTTCCCCTCTTTCAGATATGGTAGAAATAGATTTTCATACTGCCGGCATTCCGGCCGGATCCGGCGGGAAGCGGCAGGCATGTGCACAAAAACGGGGGTGCACAGACCCGATTAGGGACTATTATAGCACGTTCGGGGCGCATGGAAAAATGCTATATGAAAAAAGAACGAAAAATCCTGTCGATACAAGATTTTTCGTTCCGGTGGACAGTGTAAAAAAACGTCCGGCTCCCCGCAGGGAGCCGGACGCCGGTGTCCGTCGGACTAAAATATGAAAGAGCGGCCGGGATTATTCCGCGGCGGGAACGTAGATGCCGTTCTCGATGATCATGGCCTTGGGAGCCTTGGTGACTTCGCCGTTCTCGTTCCAGGTCATATCGGAGCCGGTCAGGCCGTTGAAGGTCATGGAGGTGAACTGCTCGACCATCTTTGCGCAGATGTCGGCGTTGCTCATGTCGGCTGTGATGCCGGCAGCCTCGCAGGCCTGGGCCATGGCGTAGATGCAGTCATAGGCGTCAGCGGCGAACTGGTTGGGGACCTCGCCGTTGGCGCGGGCCTTGTAGTTCTCTACGAAGGTCTTGGTCTGCTCGTCCTCTGCGGTGGCGACGAAGGGGGTCAGCAGGTAGACGCCCTCAGCCAGGGAGGTGTCAAAGCCTTCCACGCCCAGGATGCCGTCCATGCCGTCGACACCGAAGAAGGTGGGCTTGTAGCCCATGGTGTTGGCCTGGGTCAGGATCTGGGAAGCGGGAGTGTAGTAGATGGGGAGGAAGAGGAGGTCAGCGCCTGCCGCCTGTGCGTCAGCCAGCTGGACGTTGAAGTCGCTCTCTTCGCCCTTGAAGGTGCCTTCATAGACGATCTCGAGACCATCGGTTTCAGCCTGAGCCTTGAAGGTATCGAAGATGCCCTTGGAATAGGGATCGTCGTTTTTGTAGATGACCGCGATCTTGGAGCCGAGGTCGGGGTGGGCTGCGATGTAGGTCGCGCTTCCGGAACCCTGGTTGGGATCGGAGAAGCACATCTGGAAGACGTTGCCGTAGGCGCCGGTCTGACCTTCACCGTCTGTGTAGATGACGGAGGGGCTGGAACCCGAAGGGGTGATCGCGAAGGTCTGGTCCTCCTGATAGAGAGGGGAAACCGCTGCGCCGGGAGCGGATGTGACGGTCGCCAGAGAGATCTGCATGCCGCCGTCCTTCAGGGTGCCGTAGGCGGTCGCCGCCTCCTCGGCATCGTGCTTGTCGTCTTCAAACTGCAGGGAGAACTGGACGCCGCCCTTTGCATTGATCTCCTCGACTGCCATCTCGGCCGCGGTCTTGACGGCGTTGCCGTACACTGCCGCGGGGCCGGTCAGCGGGCCGGATCCGCCGATCTTGATGGCGCCGTCTGCTGCGCCGCTGTCAGCGGCGGGGGCGCTGCTTGAAGAGCCGCCGCCGCAGGCCGCCAGAGAAGCTGCCATGCATGCAGTCATGGCAACCGCAAGAGTTGTTTTCCAAAACTTTTTCATAACATGTTACCTCCTGTTGGAATGGATATTCATATACCGGCAACTGGATATTATACGATTTTTATTCAGTCCCCGGTATTAACGGATATTATAATGCTATTTTTTATTCATAGCAACCGTAAAAGAGAGAATAGATGAATGCCTTCCCGCCGGTCTGACCACCTTCCGGCTGCAAGAGAATGCTGTTGACCGCGGGCCGATACGCCGCGTCAGGGTGGCTGCGATACAGGAGATCAGGGGAACCGGATTGCGTGTTCACGCTTCCTGCAGGACGGCAACAGCTTCGTAGGGCCGCAGGATGCGGTAGTAGTTGGTGCTCTCGACATCCCGGTACTGGGCGATGGAGCTGTCGCAGGTGTGGCGTCACATGTCCGCGCATTTCGAGAGACGCGGACGGGGGCGCGGACAATGGGGGACGCGGACAGATGACCCGGCGGGAAAAAACGCCGTTTTTCAGTCTGGTTCCAGGTGGTGGGCCGGCTCGCTGTCGCGGGTGAGGGGCCGGATCGTATAGCCGTTGTCCAGCAGCCAGGGGATCAGATATTCCATGGCATTGACGGTGTATTCCTTGGTGTCGTGGCAGAGGACGACGGATTCATCGAAGCCGCTGATGCCGGAGGTGATCCGGGAGATGACCATGGCGCTGTCGCCCTCCGCGGCGCCGTCTCCGCTGGAGACATTCCAGTCAAAGTACTGAAAGCCCTTTTTCTGGGTCTGGTTGACCAGGGTCTGCATGATATCGGGTTTCTGCCAGGTGCCCATGGAGTTTGAGCTGCCGCCTGCGAAGCGCATGAGGTCGGTCGGGTGGCCCGTCTGCCGGACGATGATCTTCTGCATGGCGTTGTTGTCCTTCCAGAAGGCATCGGTGGAGGCATAGATCTTGTCAAAATCGTGGCTCTGGGTGTGGATCCCGATGCTGTGCCCGGCCTCGTATTCCTTTTTGATCATGTCCTCGTAGGCCGGGAAGGCCCCTGTGACAAAAAAGGTCACGTGGACGTCGTTGCGGCGGAGGATGTCCAGCAGCCGTTCCGTGTACTTGCCGGGGCCGTCGTCAAAGGTCAGGTAGACGGTCTTGCCGGACCCGGAGGCAGCGCTGTCCCCGTCCGGAAAGCTTTCCCGCATGCCTGCCAGGTCCTCCGCGGAGACGCTGCCCTCATTGATATTGGCGGAGACCTCCGCATAGGGGATGCGGCGGACAGCCACCGTGGAATTGCCCGCCTTGTCGCTGACCGTGTAGCGGATCTCGTCTCCGTCGACAGACTGCTTCACCTGGTCCGTCAGGTCGCCGTCCCTGTCGTCGGTGGCGGTCCAGCCCTCCTCCTCATATTCCTGGCCCGGCCAGACTACGTAGTCCGGGTCGGACTCCAGTGTGATGACGGGCGGAACGGTGTCCTTGCCGGCTTTTTTCAGGAGCGGGATCAGGATCCCCCGCACGACCACGACCAGGAGGAAGACCAGGGCCAGGCCGGCGGCGGCACGCAGGAGCAGGCGGGGCCCGTCGGGGGCAGACCGGCGCGCGGACCTGCGGCTTCGCCTGTTTGCGGAGCCCTGCCTGGTGGATCTTTTTGCAACGGGACGCCCTGCATCGGTTTTCCTTGCATCGGATCTCCTTGCACCTGTTCTCTTTGCATCAGTTCCCGCTGCACTGGTCCCATTTGCAGAGGATTTCTTTGCATCGGCGCCCTGTGCATCCCTTGCATAGGATCCCCTTCTGCGGTTCTGGCCGCCGGAAGTCCTGCGGTGTCCGGAAGGTGCAGAAAAGCCGATGAGTTCTATATCGGTTCGCTTTGGCCTGCTCTCAGTCCTTCTTTCAGCTTCTGATGGTGTGCTTCCGGACTGGTCCGGAGACATATCCTTGTTCAATGTGCCTTTTTCCTCGCTTTTTTCCATCAATTTTCGAAAAATGAGTCCCGGTAAAGGAGCGGCGGACCGCTCTTTCAATAATTAGTACTTTATCACAATGTTCGCCCTATGCGTGATTTTTTTGAGGCTTTGTCTCCTGGCTCCGGTTCTATGGTACAATAACCTGAGAGATAAAAACAGAAGGGGGCAGTCTCCGAAGAGTCAGGCCAGTGACAGTACATGTGCACAATACGTGAAATACCTGGATGAAATCCCATGATCACACATAACGCGCAGGGAGCGCGCATAGGGCGGCAGCTTCCGGCGCGGACGGGAGGAAATGGAATGACCGGAGATAAATATGAAAAAGGCAGGAAGGACAAATTATTCCTTGGGGAGTCACCGGCGGGCGGCCGGCATACAGAAAAAGAATATCTCGCCCTGCCGCAGGATCTGCGGGTCGAACTGATCGACGGCGTCTTCTACGATATGGCTTCACCCGGGAGACTTCACCAGCGGGTGGTTCTTGAGATTGCCAGGCAGTTGGAGGACTGTATAGAAAAGCAAGGGAAGGAATGCTTTTTATACACCGCTCCGTCGGATGTGGCCCTGGGGAATGAGGGGGACACAGTTGTCCAGCCGGATCTCTATGTTCACTGTGACAAAGAAAAGGATAAAGGGGACGGTCCTTTCCGCGGCTCCCCGGATTATGTGGTCGAAGTCTTGTCGCCCTCCAATCCGGAGAATGACCTGTGGAGAAAGCGGGACTTGTACCGCAGGCATGGCGTCCGTGAATACTGGATCGTCAATCCATCAGGGCTGAAGGTCTATGTTTTTGATTTTGAGAAAAATCCTGCGGGTGAATTTCTTCCGGAGGAGTATTCCTTCGAAGACAGCGTGCCGGTGGGTGTATCCGGAGGAACCTGTTTTGTGGATTTTGGCAGGATCATTCCCCGGATCAGACATTTTCTGGAATGATCTCCAAACAGCAGGGCAGGGAAAGGGTTGAACATGAAAAATTATTCCACAGATGCCAATAAGCAGTATCACACACAGTTGGGAGCCGGGGATGTGGGCCGCTATGTCCTGCTGCCCGGAGACCCCAAGCGCTGCAAACTGATCGCTGAGTATTTTGATGATCCGCGGCTGATCGCCGACAACCGGGAATATGTGACCTATACCGGAAGCCTGGACGGCGTCAAGGTGAGCGTCACCTCCACCGGGATCGGCGGCCCGTCGGCGGCCATCGCTCTGGAGGAGCTGAGCCTGTGCGGGGCGGACACCTTTCTGCGGGTCGGCACCTGCGGAGGCATGCAGCCCGAGGTCCGCAGCGGAGACATCGTCATCGCGACGGGCGCGGTCCGCATGGAGGGCACGACCAGGGAGTACGCTCCGATCGAATATCCCGCCGTCGCCTCACTGGATGTCGTAAATGCCTTTGTGGAGGCCGCCAGGGGGCTGGGAATGACCGCTCCGTCACCTCTTGCCGGAAAGGAAACAGAGCCTGCAGAGGATGACACTCCCATGTACCATGTCGGCGTCGTCCAGAGCAAGGACTCCTTTTTCGGACAGCATGAGCCGGAGCTGATGCCTGTCGGCTATGAACTCATGCAGAAATGGGAGGCCTGGAAAAAAATGGGCTGCCTGGCCTCGGAGATGGAGTCCGCCGCAGCCTTTATCGTCTCTGCCAGGCTCCGGGCCAGAGCGGGCACCTGCCTGCTGACGGTCGCCAACCAGGAGAGAGAAAAGCTCGGCCTCTACAACCCGGTCGTCCACGATACCGACAGAGCCATCCGCGTCGCCATCGAGGCCGCCCGCATCCTGATCCGCCGCGACAGAGCCTGACGGGCTGTGACAGGGGGACAGGCACTGTGTCACACGAAAGTGGAAGGACGTGACAGGGGGACAGGCACTGTGTCATACGAAAGTGGAAAGTTTTTCTTAATCAAGGCGGCAGACGGGCGGCAGAAGAGATTCCGGGAAAAACACCGGACAGGAATGTAGATGGGAGTTTCCGGATGCAAGACGTGAGGCAGATGCCCGACGGGGCAGATTCCGGAACCGTAGCAACGGACAGACACATGGCGGGAAGATTCCGGATGCATGACGTGAGACAGATGCACAGCGGGGCAGATTCCGGAAACATGACAGAAGGCTGATATGCGTCAGGAAAGATCCCTCAGGTATGAGGGACGGATCAGACAAAAGATCGGAAGAACCGGAGAAAGGGGCGGTTATGACCTGGCAGGATGAAAACAGCAGACAGATAGAGAGACTGATCGATGAGGCGGCAGCCGGGCGTCGCAAAGCCTATGCGCCCTACTCCGGCTACCTGGTAGGCGCCGCCCTGCTGGCTGAGGACGGGACTGTCTATACAGGCTGCAATATTGAAAATGCCGCCTTCTCCCCGACCATCTGCGCGGAGCGGACCGCCATTGCCAAGGCAGTCAGCGAGGGCGTGCGGGGATTTGAGGCCATCTGTATCATCGGGGGAAAGGCCGAAGAGGAGGTCCCGTCCTCCTATGCCGCCCCCTGCGGCTCCTGCCGCCAGGTCATGCGGGAATTCTGCAGGCCGGACCGCTTCCATGTTATTCTGGCAAGGGACAGGGACCACTACAGCGTATATACCCTGGACCAGCTCCTGCCGGAGGGGTTCGGACCGGAAAATCTGGCCTGACTGGCTGTGACCGGACAGGTCGACCGCAGGCATGACCGGTCTCTCCGGCCTGAACAGCCGCCGCGGCCGCAGACATGCGCATTCTCCCGGTCAGGGGCAGCCGCGGGCCGGACACCGCCGGCTTATCCCGCTGTTTTCCGGTCATCCCTCTACGATTAGGTACCTCCCGTCGCCGACCGGAAAGACCTCGGCGGCGGAGAGGACATCCTCGCCCTCCACGTCCGTGCCGACCTCTTCAAAGTATTGGCGCACTTCTCTTTTTGACTTCGCGACGACAGCGAAGCACATCTCCAGAAAATCCGCTGCCTCCTCCGGTGTGGAGGCCACCTCCTCCGGGAAGAGCTGCAGCTGCTTTTCCAGAAAACAATTCAATACAGCCATATCGTAGTCGGGGTGTGAAAAACCACCGGCTTTTTTCGTGCCGGTCCCGCCGGTCTTTTTTTGTGCCTTTTTCTGTGCCATAGGATCTGTCTCCCTTCTTCTTTTTTCATCCCTCTTGAGGAGTTTTTAATCCCTCTTAGGAGATGCGCTCTATAAACTGTACCCTGTAGAATGGACACCAATATTGTCTAAATTGCGTTTGAGAAGTTTTTGATTCCTCTCAGGAGATTCGTTTTTCTGGATTTTCTTTTCTATGGTCATTTCGCAGGATCAGCCACCCGTTTTTTCAATGTTTAAAAATTATTATATCGATGAACCGGGACCATCGCAAGGACGCACCCGGACATGCCGGCCCCGGCCCCTGAAAGCGGGAAAGCAACTAAAAACAATGCAGAATAATTCGAAAAAACGGGCATACCTATTCCAACAAAGCGGAAATCGTTATAAAATAAAAGCAAGTGGTTTTTAAAACCAGATGTCGGAGAACTTAAAAATACTTCCATCGGGAACCAGCAGGATCCTTTCCGGCCCGTCCGCCCGGCCGGAAAGGCAGAAGAGACACTGCAGACCGCGTATTTATAGGAGAAGATTCCATGACGATCAGAATCATCACAGATTCCGGAAGCGATATTAAACAGGAAACGGCGAAGAAATGGGGAATCCGGGTGCTGCCGCTGACGGTCCGCTTCGGGTATGAGGAATACCTGGATGACATCACTCTGACGGCGGACCAGCTCTATACCAGGATGATCAGGACGGGGGAGATTCCCAAGACCAGCCAGGTCCCGCCCTATGATTTTGAAAAAGCCTTTGAGGAGGCCGTGGAGGCCGGGGATACCGTGATCTGCATCACCTGCTCCTCCGGCCTGTCCGGCTGTTATCAGAGTGCCTGCATCGCCGCGGAAAAGTTCGGCGACAAGGTGGATGTGGTCGACAGCCTGAATGTCTGCGCCTCCCAGTATGCCCTTGTCCGCTATGCGGAGGGCCTGGTCCGTATGGGAAAGAGCCGGGAGGAGATCGTCCATCGCCTGGAGCGCGACAAGAGAAGGCTCCACGTGATCGCCCTGGTGGATACCCTGGAATATGTGCAGAAGGGCGGCCGCATTTCTAAGGCCAAGGCCCTGGCCGGCAACCTCCTTCACATAAAGCCCATCATCACGGCGGACGAGGAGGGCAAGGTCAGGATCATCGGCAAGGCCCGCGGGACCCGGAAGGGCTTCAAACTATTTTCCGACCTGGTCCGGGAGACCGGCGGCATCGACTTTGGCCTCCCGGTCTGCATGGCCTACGCCGGGGTGAGCGATGCCAACATGCTGGAATATATGGAAAAGGAGAGGGAGATTTTCGAAGGAAAAGAGGACATCATCCACCAGATGCAGTTTGGCGCGACAGTCGGCACCTATTCGGGCCCCGGCGCCTTCGCGATCGGATTTTTCCACAGAAGGATGCCGACGGGATGACCGGATTCCCGCCGTAAAGCCCTGACCGGGCAGTCCTGCCTTTAAGTCCCTGCGAGTTTCCGCGGGACCGGGAAGGCAGGACTGTTTTTTTGTTGACACATCCTGCTCCGCTCACTAAAATGTCAGTGTTTCGGCGTATTTGCGGGTGTGCCGGGCTGCCGTCAGGCACCCGGTAAGTCTGCGGCGGGAACCTGCCCGGTGGACGGATGTGTCAGAGAGAGAAACGAGAAAAACAGGGAAACCCGGAAAAAAGAACAGACCGGGGAACAGGGAAGAGCAATGAATACAAGTCTGGTGTTGATGAGCAAGCTGATCTCCATGATGATCATCGGAGCAGTGGGATATGTGACGATCCGGTCCGGCCTGCTGGAGGAAAGGGACGGGAAGCAGCTGGCCAGGCTCTCTATGTATGTCCTCTCGCCCTGCCTGATCATTGTGGCCTTCCAGGTCGAACTGACAGCGGAAAAGATCAAGGGCTATCTGCTGGCTCTTATCTTCTCGACCCTGGTCCAGGGCGGATTCATCCTGGCAGCCGGGCTCCTGGGGCGGCTCGGGCTCCTGGGTCTGGTGGAGGAACTCTCCATCATTTATACAAACTGCGGAAACCTGATCCTGCCGATCGTAGCCATGACCCTGGGTGAGGAGATGGTCTTTTACGGGAGCGCCTATCAGATAACCTACAACCTGCTCTTCTGGACCCACGCGGCCGGAAAAATAGAGGGCGGCGGCAGGATAGACTGGAAAAAGGCCCTGCTCAATCCCAATATCATCGCGATCATGGTGGGAATCTTCCTTCTGCTGACCCAGATCCGCATCCCCGGCCCTGCAGATACGGCCATGCGTATGCTGTCTGATATGGTCGGTCCCGCCAGTATGCTGGTGATCGGAATGACTATGGCTGGAAGCAGCCTGATGAAGGTGCTGACCTTCAAAAAAGCCTACCTGGTCATCTTCCTCAGACTCATCGCCCTGCCCCTGCTGGCCATGGGCGCCCTGTGGATCAGCGGCTTCGCGGCCCGCTTCCCTCAGTACATACCGGTCTTCCGGATCTCCTTCCTGGCGATCGCTGCGCCTCCCGGAGCAAACGTCGTCCAGCTGGCGACCGTCTATGATAAGGAGCCCGTCAAGGCAGGCATCTACAACCTGCTGGGCATGATCTGCTGCATGTTTACCATTCCCCTGATCGACTATATCTACTGCTGTGTATTCCTGTAATTTTTAACAAAGCGTTTTTGTATAAAATATTATTTTGTAAAAATAATAAAACACGGTGCGCACCGGGCAGAAGCTTCCGGAGCGCACCGTGTTTTCAGATATCATGAATTCGGAAATATGCGGTCAGCGGCGTCTCCGTGCCCAGAGCCTCTCCATCCGAAGGCGCATCCAGACCGGATCCGGCTGTAAGGAACAGCTGACATAACTTCTGGAATATGTGCGCCGGGGACCGGAGGAATAGCGGGGAACTCCGCACCACAGGTGGCTGGAAAAATGCTCGCTGACGGGAGACGCGGCCTCTTCGGGGAGATTTGCGGGAATTTCAGTTTCCGCATTCACTTCGGAGAGGTCGCCTGCGGAGACTTCATTTTCCACATTTGCCTCGGGGAGGTCTTCAGGACCCTCTGTTTCAGCTTTCGCCTCAGAGAGGTCTGCGGGTGTCTCCAACTCCGCATTTGGCTCGGAAAGGACTGCGGGGGCCTCCATCTCAGCATTCGCTTCGGAGAGTTCTGCGGGGACCTCCTCCTTCATTTCAGCAGGATGCTCTGCCAGCGGCATGGCGGGCAGTGGCGAAGTCTGCTCAGTTCCTGCGATTCCTCTTTCGCGTGTTTCGGCTAAGGGAGCAGGAACAGGAGCGGAGACTATTTCCATCCTGCGAAACGCAGTGAGCGGCATGGTTACAGCGGGATGTGGTTCTTCTTCCATCGTCAACGCCCCTGTGCCCTCTGTTTCGGTATCCTCCGGGACTTCTCCCCGGGGTTCGGGGATAGCGGCAGATTTCTCCCCGGACAGATCAGGGTCACCGTCGCGAGGCTGGACATCACCTGTGAAGATCGTCTTATCAAATGTGGTTTCTTCTGTAAGTACAGGTCCTTCCTGAGCGGACACTTCTTCCTGGGGGGAGAGTTCTTCACGAACAAAGGGCTCTTCCTGAGCGGAGAGTTCGTCTTGAACAGCGGGCTCTTCAGGTCCGGAAATCTTGTCCTGAGCAGCGGGCTCTTCTGGCTCGGAAATCTCCTCTACTCCGGTGACATCCTGCCCGGGAGTTTCTTCGGCAACGGATTCCGTTCCGGCAGCGTCAGCCTGAGAGGCTTCTTCCGGCTCTGTTGCATCAGCCGAAGGAACTTCTTCCTTTTCAGGCGTGTCACCCGAAGAAACTTCTTCCGTCTCGGCAGCGTCAGCCGAAGGGACTTCTTCAGTTTCAGGCGTGTCAGTCGAAGGGGCTTCTTCCGTCTCGGATGTGTCAGGCTGAGAGACTTCTTCCGCATCAGGCGATTCCTGCAAGGAGAGAATTTCTGCCGTGGGTGTTTCCTCTGTATTTTCCGCAAACGTCTCTTCTGTATCCTCCGAAGACTCATCCCGGGTATCTTCTGCAGGTTCTTCTTCCGTATCTTCTGCGGGTACTTCTACAGCATTTTCCGCAGGCACTTCCAGAGCCTCGCGGATATGGTCGTAAGCAGCCTCAAAGATGGCGTCTTCCGACATGTTTTCAAAGGCAGCGGATTCCTGCCACTCAGAGAGAAGGGTATCCTCCAGGGCTGCCTCCCAGTCAGGAGAGACAGTATTCGGAACCAGTGGTGTTTCTTCCTCTTCCTCGTCTTCGACAGGTGCCTCATCCGCATCTATGTCAGGGGTGTCGAAATAATCTTCGTTTTCTTCAATGACAGAGCCTTCTTCCATATTGGAATTCGGCTCTTCTGAATCCGTGGGCTCTTCCGCCACAGGTTCTGTCGGAGCATCGCCGTCAGCGCTTTCCGTCACCGCAGTTTCTGCCAGCACTTCGTCATCGACCTCTTCCGCCGCAGTTTCTGCCGGAGCATCGCCCTCGGCGTCTTCCGTCACCGCAGTTTCTGCCAGCACTTCGTCATCGGCCGCTTCCACCGCAGTTTCTGCCGAAGCATCGCCGTCAGCGCTTTCCGTCACCGCAGTTTCTGCCAACACTTCGTCATCGGCCGCTTCCACCGCAGTTTCTGCCGGAGAATCGTCTTCAACG
>CAMNFJ010000077.1:0-13545 GCA_946536955.1 uncultured Lachnospiraceae bacterium | reverse complement strand
CTGGTATTTCTGGGCTGGAGTCTGCAGAAGGATCCTTTTGCGGAAGGACCTGCTGTGGACAGCGCAGCCGGGGCAAATCCTTTTGCGGAAGGAACTGCTGTGGACAGCACAGCCGGGTCGGATCCTTTTGCGGAAGGACCTGCTGTGGACAGCGTAGCCGCGAATGATCTTTTTGCGGAAGGTTCTGCTGTGGACAGCGCAGCCGTGGTGGATCCTTTTGCGGAAGGACCTGCCGTGGACGGCACAGCGGTGCTGGATGCGGCCGGGGAGACTTCTGCTGCAGCAGGCATGGCCGCAGGGAATCCTTTTGCGGAGGAAGGCGCGGCTGCAGGCCTTGTGCCGGATGATTTTGTGCTGGAAGGAGACATCAGTCTGACTGCTGTCTGGGGCGCAGAGGAAAAGCCGCAGGAGCAGGCGACAGACGCAGCGCCTGCCGGGGAGAACTCCGGCGGGGATAATGACAGCGCCCAGACGCCGTTTTTCACCGAAGAGGGAAGCGGCGGAGAAAGCCCGGCAGAGTCCGCACCAGCGGAAACAGACGGAACCGGGACGGGACCGGAAGAGACCGCGCCGGCAGAGAATGGCGGCGACGGAACAGGAATAGATGAGTCTGCGCCGGCAGAGAACGACGGCGGCGGAACGGGAACAGAAGAGACCGCGCCGGCGGATATTGACGAAACCGGTACAGGATTGGAGGATCCCGCACAGGCCGGGAGCCTGATCATTGGCGAAGAGACCGGCGATCCGGCCCTCCCCGCTGCCGGGGAAAGTGCCGGCGAAGAAAAGGCAGAGGAAAAGACCGAAAAGGAGGTCTTTTTCAGCGAAGGCGGTGGGACAGATACGGCCAATGAGAGGGCCTCGAATTCCCGCGGGGAGGAGACGACCAGATATACGGTCACCTTCCAGGCCAACGGGGGATATTTTGAGGATGGACAGACCTCTGTCACCAGGAGGATCCGGGAGGGCCGCTCCATCGAGGCCGATCGCGACCGCTACGAAGAGCCGGAGAGAGAGGGCTTTGCCTTCAAGGGCTGGAGCCTGACAAAGGACGGCAAGGCCTTCGAGGAGTACGAGGTCACGAAGGACCTGACTGTCTATGCCGTCTGGGCGGAGCTCAAGACCATCGTCTTTGATGCCAATGGGCACTATCTCAAAGGCTGGCCCTTTGGCCGGATCCGGACCACCCGCTGGGAGGAGACCTTCGAGAAGGGCGAGAAAATCGACCTGGAAGAATATGATTCATTTTATTACGACGACATATGGGAGAAATTCGGCGGTTGGAGTTTGACCAGGACCGGGCCCGCTCTGACTTCCAACACCTATACCGTGACTAAAGATGTGACCCTCTACGCCGTCTGGATCGGGGATCTGGAGGACGCGGAGATCCAGCTGGCCAAGAGCAGCGTTGTTTATACCGGCAAGGCACAGACACCGGCCGTGACGGTGGAATATAACGACAGGACTCTGGTGAAGGGGACGGATTATACGGTCGCCTACAGCAATAACACCAAAGCCGGCAGGGCGACGGTCACAGTTACCGGCATGGGAAGGTTTACGGGCAAGGTCAGCACAACCTTTACCATCACGAAGAGGCCCCAGAGCCTGACGCTGACGACAGGGGCGTCCAGGCTGTCGGTCGGCACCTCGACCACGGTCAAGGGGAGCGGGGCCAAGGAGACGACCAGATACACCTACAAGTCGTCCAACACCTCTGTCGCCACGGTCACATCGGCCGGCAAGGTGACTGCGAAAAAGGTCGGAACCGTCAAGATCACGGTCTCGACTGCCGCGACCACCAATTACAAGGCCGGAAGCCGGACGGTCACGATCAAGGTCGTCCCCGGTGTGACCTCAAAGCTGACCGCAGCCAACCAGAAGAAGGGGGTCAAGCTGACCTGGGCCAGGGTCGCCGGCGCCAACGGCTACTATCTCTACAGGGACGGAAAAAAGATCGCCACCATCTCCAAGGGGACGACACTTACTTATCTGGATACCAAAGCCAATAAGAACGGGAGAAAATACGTGTATAAACTGATCTCCAAAGCATCGACCGGGACCAGTACCCTCTACAGGTCTGTGTCCCTCTACAGGACGGCTTCCTCCTCATCGGGCAGCACTTCAAGCGGAAGCTCGCAGACGGGGGCCTCGGGCACATCCACTTCCTCGGGTTCCTCCGGGTCCTCCTCCCAGAGCGGGTCTTCGGGCTCCTCTTCGCAGACATCCGGATCCGGCCCGCTGATGACGACCCGCTTCTGCTTTGAACAGGATTCTGTCGCGGCCACCCTGGACAAGTGCGCCCAAAACGACCTGGCCGTCATCGATTTGGACGGTGTCAGCCAGAGCGTGATCACGGCCGCCAGAAACCGCGGAGTCCAGATCTACGGCTACCTGAACGCGGGCGCGCTGGAGAGCGAGCGCTCCTACTATGAAAAATTCAAGTCCATCCGCCTGGCTGCCTATGACGGCTGGCCCGGTGAGTACTGGGTAGACGTCACCAATACGGCCTGGAAGACCCACCTGATCGAGGAGGCCAGAAAGATGAAGGCCATGGGCGCGACAGGCCTCTACCTGGACAACACCGACATCCTCTATATGGTGGAAGCCGGCTTCCAGGAGGAGAAGACCAGCCTGATCCGCATCGCGCCCACCGCGGGCAATGTCTACAAGGCCCTCAGCGATGTTGTGAAACAGCTCGAAAATACAGTCGGCATCGTCGTCATGCCCAACGGCGGAGATATATTTGTCAGGCGCTTCGTCAAGGACAACCCCGGCCTGCTCAAGACCGTTGTCCAGGAGAGCGTCCTCTATGACGGCAACAAGAGACAGCCCTCCTCCGAGACCAAATATTACACGGAGTATCTGGACTGGTGCATCAGCCAGGGCATTTATGTCAGAGGCATAGAGTATACGACCTCAAGCACCAACGCCCAGACCTGCCAGAATTACTATAAGGACCATGGCTGGCAGGAACTCTATATCAGCAAACATACCTATCTGATGGGAGACTGAAATACCTTTACAAACAGGGGGACGCTCAAGTATACTGACACCGCGGTAAACAGCCTGACGGCAGCTCCGCGCGGAGTACAGAAAAACAGTTAAAAATCAGTAAAAGAGACGGAAAAACAGCAATGAGGTCATGATCCGTCGCACAGATTGCACGGCAGCGGCCGGGACAGGGGTGGATCCCTGCCCCGGCCGATTTAATGAAAAATTTTTTTACAGACAGATCCGCAGCCCCGGCTGCTTTAGCGGGAACATTTTTTGCAGACAAATCAAATTTCAGAGGAGGACTGCTTATTGAAAAAAAGAATTGGATCCGGAATCAGAATCATCAGTATCTCTCTTATTTTATGCCTGATCATACCGGCTTTCGGGCAGACCCCCTCCGGGGCTATGCTGACGGATCCTGACATTGAATATACTTTCGGGGAGGAAGAAGCGGACCCTGCTCAGGAAGAGTTTTTCCGAGAGGAGGACGGAACCACTCCCCCGGATGCTATTTTCGAAGAGGAGGACGGAACCACTCCCCCGGATGGTATTTTTGAAGAGGAGGGAGAAACTGATTCTCCGGACAGCTCTCCTGAACCGGAGAATGGAACAGTTTCTCCGGAAGGTTCCTTCGTAGAGGATGGAGAAACAGTCTCTTCGGACGGTTTTTCTGCAGGAGAAGAAGCCCCGGCCCCCGATGGTTCTTTCGAAGAGGGGGAGTCCCTTCCTTTGCCTGAATACAGAGTCACCTATGAAGCGAACGGGGGAGGATATTTTCTGACAGAGGCCGGAGCCGCGCCGGAGGACATAGAGCAGCCTTTGCCGGAGACGGCGGATAAAGCAGAGACAGAACCGGAACTGCCCGGAAACGCGGCAGAAACGGAGAATTCCTTACCTGATCCGGGCGGCCTGACTTCTTTTGAAGAGGAAGCACTTTCCGGGCAGGCAGTACAGGACTCACAGGACGATCTGGAAATGCAGCCGGCTCAGGACTCGCAAGAAACGCAGGAAATTCCTGAAGTGCAGCCGACACAGGACGCTCAGGAAAAACAGGACATCTCCGAAGCATTTTCTGCTTACACAGAAGCCGTCCCGGAGGGGACGAGGCTCTTCAACAGCAGGCCGGAAAACCTGGTCCCCTATGAGGGATACGAGTTCCTGGGATGGAGCCTGGAGCAGGAGGGCGGGTCCCTCCTGCCTGAGGAGGGATATGAGGTCCGTGAAGATCTCACAGTCTATGCGGTCTGGGAATATAGAGCAGAGGCTGCGGGAACAGACGTTAATGAAGGCGAGCTGTCAGATAAGACGGAGGAGAGCGCCGGTGATATGACGGAGGAGGCAGACGGAGGGTCTGACGCAGAGTCCGTTTCCGGGGAGGAAAGTGAGGAATCCGCCGCAGAGACGATCTTCCTGGAGGAGGAGCCTGCCGGGGAGTCTGTGGCTGAAGATCCCGTCAATGCCGGGGCTGACCAGGCGTCGTCCTCCGCCGGCAGCAGTACGCAGCAGGCGGCCGGTCAGGCAGGCACCGGAAGCTCCGCCCAGGTCAGCACGAAGCTGATCGGCAGCAGGCTGGTGGTCCCGGGCTATCGAAAGATCTCCAAGGCAAAGGTAACTCTGTCCGCGACCAGATACGTCTATTCGGGCAAGGCCAGAAAGCCGCGGGTGACCGTGACGTACGGAAAGGCCAGGCTCAAGCAGGGCCAGGACTTTGCGGTGAGCTACAGCAACAACATCCGGCCCGGAAAGGCCACGGTCAAAATTACCGGCCGGGGAAAATACAGGGGAACCATTACCAGGTATTTTACGATCACGAGAGCTCCCCAGAAGCTGACCCTGAAGGCGCCTGTCAGAATCGCAGCGCGCAGAAAGTACCGGATGAAGGCAGGCGGGGCGAGGGGAACAAAGAAGTATTCATTTAAGTCCTCAAACACCGGAGTGATTTCTGTCACCGCCGCCGGAGTCATTTTTGCCAGGAAGTTGGGAACCGCGAAGATTACAGTCTCCACTGCAGCATCAAAGTATTACGCGGCCGGGAAAAGGACCGTCACAGTCAGGGTCGTACCGGGAGCGACGAGCAGATTCACTGCTCACAACAAGACAAGGGGCTTTCTTTTGAAATGGAACCGGGTGGCCGGCGCAAACGGCTACTACATCTACCGCGACGGAAAGCGGGTCAAGACGATCACGAAGGGCACGACGGTCTCCTGGAGCGATACGGCTGCCGATGTCAACGGCAGGAGATACAACTACCGGATCGTCGCGAAGGCCGCGACCGGGGCGAGTACAGCCTCGCGCTCCTTCAAAGCCTATCGGGCGATCTCGACAGTCGCCGCCTCCTCCACATCGAGGATCCGCTACTGTTTTGAGCAGAGTCTGGTCCCCTCGACACTGGAAAAGTGCCGGAAAAATGATATCGCTGTCATTGACCTGGACGGGATCAGCACCAGTGTGATCAGCACCGCCAAAAGCCGGGGCGTGCAGATCTATGGCTATCTGAACGCGGGAGCCATGGAAAAACAGAGAAGCTATTACGATGACTATAAAAATCTTCGCCTGGCCGAATATGACGGCTGGCCCGGGGAATACTGGATGGACGTGACGAAATCCGCCTGGCTCCAGCACCTCATGAAGGAAGCCAGGAGCATGAAAGCCAGGGGCGCGACGGGCGTCTACCTGGACAACACCGATATTTACTACATGGTCAGATCAGGCTTTGAAAATGATGACGCGGACCTTTTCCGCACACCGCCGTCCGCGGCCAGCACCTACAGGGCCTTGAGACTGCTGGTCAAATCCATTGACCAGAAGGTGGGACTGACGGTCCTGCCCAACGGCGGCGACCATTTCGTGCGCAAATTCGTCGCGGACTGCCCCGGCATCATCAGGATCGTCAACCAGGAGGGAGTCCTCTACGAGGACTTCGAGCCCCAGTCCACCAGCGCGACCAGATATCTGACCAAATACCTTGACTGGTGCAGGGAAAAGGGAATCTATGTGAGGGGCATCGAGTACACGAAATCGGATTCACAGGCCGAAAGAGCCAGGGACTACTACCGCAGACACGGCTGGCTCAGCCTCTATATCAGCAGGCACACAGACCTGGAGGGAGACTGAGAGAATCTGGGATGTTGATTCCAGAGAAGTAATCGGGGGACGTTACCGGGTGACTCGTTTGAGCAGATCTCAATGAGTCACCCGGTACGTCCCCCTGTTCATGTCTGTCTCCGGCTCACATCCGCTTCCGGCTCAATCCCCGGCCGGCCTGATCCGCCGGATAAACCAGATGAAATAGACCGCAAAGGCGATATCCGTGATCAGCCAGGTGATGGGAAAGCCCGCCAGAACAACATTTACGCTGTGATATCTGGGGGCGACAAAAAGGCCCCAGGAGGACCGCAGGACGCAGACCCCGAAAAAGGTCAGCAGGGTCGGCGCCAGGGAATTGCCCATGCCGCGCAGGGCGCCGAAGAGGATCTCGATCGGTATGTAGAGCAGATAAAAGGGCATGAGGAAGCGCATCATGCGCACGCCGATTTCGATGACCTTGGGATCCGTGATGAAGAGGCCCTGCAGGGGCTCTGCAAAAATGTAGATCCCCGCGATGACAAGGCCCAGGATGATAAACATCATGACGGCGCAGTCCCGGATGCTCTGCATGACCCGGTCCCACTTGCCGGCCCCGATATTCTGGCCGACGAAGGTCGTGATGGAGATGCCGAAGGACCCGACGACCATCCAGAAGATGGCGTCGATCTTGCCGTAGGCGGCATAGGCGGCGACGGTATCGGTCCCGAAGGTGTTGATGGCGGCCATCAGGACCACATTGGCCAGGGTGTACATGACCTCGGTGAGTCCCAGAGGAAATCCCATCCGGAAGATCCGGCCGGCTATATCGCGCGGAACGGTTCTTCCGGAGACTGAGCCGGGACCCGCGCTCTCAGAGAGTCTGCCCTGGGAGGATTCTTTCTTCTCTGCTCCGGCCCCTGCGCTCTCCAAATCTCCTGAGACCGTCATGCCTCTGCCTTCTGCATCCGGCTCTGAGACCGTCCCTCCCGTACCTGTCTCTCCCGCGCCTGCGGGACGCAAAGAGACAGACCTGCGCAGAAACAGCAGGACAAGCAGGGCGCTGAGGAACTGACTGAGGATCGTGGCCAGCGCCGCTCCCGCGGCGCCCATATGGAGCCCTGCCACCAGCCATAGATCCATTGCGATATTGAACAGACAGGTAAAGACCAGGACCAGGAGCGGGCGCCTGGCGTCCCCCATGGACCGCAGGGCCGACGCTCCCATGTTGTAGAGAGCATTGGGGATCATCCCCAGCGCAGTGATCCTCAGATACTGCAGGGACGGCCCCATGACATCAGCCGGCGTATGCATCATGGTCAGAACGGGACGGGCAAAAAAGAAACAGAAAATGCTGCCTGCCAGCCCCAGCCCTGCCGAGATGACAAGAGAGCTGCGCACGGCCGCCCTGAGGGCGGCCTCTTTTTTTGCGCCGAAATACTGGGCCGCCAGGACAGCGGCGCCCCCGGCAAAGCCGACGTAAAACATGATGAAAATACCCAGGACAGAACCCGCCGACCCTCCGACTGCCGACAGGGCCGCCTTGCCGGCGGCCCGGCCCACGATCAGAGCATCCGCTGTATTGTAGAGCTGCTGGAAAAAGGAACTGAGCAGCATGGGAAAAAAGAAGAAGAGGATCTGCTTCCAGATGACCCCTTCCGTGATAGGATTGTAGGATGTTATTTGTGCCATATTGTTGTCTTCTGCAGTTTTTTTAGTAAAATGAGTCATGGTTAACAGTTATCTTTAGAAATACGCGAGCCGCCGGGCACGTGAGCCGCCGGAGACGTAACAGACCGGCTTATTTGCGGGTCACCGGGAACATAACATGAATTCCCGATGACTCATCGCGGACCCCGTCGGACAGGAGGTTGACAATGTCATTTGAAAAAGCATCAAAATACCTGCAGGAGCTCGGCCTGCAGGACAGGATCATCGTTCCGGAGGCCTCTTCGGCCACCGTCGAGCTTGCCGCCCAGGCCATCGGCGTGACCCCGGGCGAGATCGCCAAGACCCTTTCCTTTCTGACAAAGGAAGGCCCGGTCCTGGTCATAGCGGAGGGAACCGCCCGCGTGGACAACCGCAAATACAAGGATACCTTCCACATCAAGGCAAAAATGATCCCGGGAGACCAGGTGGAGGACCTGACCGGCCACGCGCCGGGCGGCGTCTGCCCCTTCGGGATCCGGGAAGGCGTGCCTGTCTACATGGATGAGAGCCTGCGCAAATACGACATCGTCTACCCGGCCGCCGGCGACGACCACAGCGCGGTGAAGCTGACCGTGGATGAACTGGAAAAGGCCGCCCGGGCAGTCGGCTGGGTGGATGTCTGCAAATAAAACCGCGGTGTCAGCGGGGGAGTCTTCGGGGACGTAACAGACTGAGCCAGTCTGTCACGTCCCCTTTGACGCATTTTACGCCCTTTTTATACCCCTGCGAAGCGGAAGATGATCCCGACCACAGCAGAAAAGGCGATGAAGGCGATTGGATGGATCTTGGGAAAGAGCTTCTGGCCGCCGAAGATGATGACTCCGAGCGCGACGGCCTTCCACAGAAACAGGTCCGCCGGGTTGCGGGTGGCGGCAAAGGCGTCGAGATTGATCAGGGCGACTTTGGCCACATTGAGGCCGGCGGCCGTGATCATGGCGATCGAAGCCGGCCGGAGTCCGTAGAGGGCGTGCTGGACGTGGCGGCTGTCCTTGAATTTCTGCAGGAAGCCGGAGATGATCAGGATGATGATCAGGGAGGGGGCTGCCAGCGAAAGGGTCGCGACGATGCCGCCCGGATAGCCCGCGGTCTTGAAGCCGGCATAGGTCGACATGTTGATGCCGATGGCTCCGGGGGTGGATTCCGAGATGGCGATCATATCGGCGATGTCCGCGTGAGAGAACCAGTGGGTCTTGTCGGACATCTCGTACAGGAAGGGCAGGGTCGCCAGGCCGCCGCCGATGGAAAAGAGTCCTGTCTTAAAAAATTCCCAGAAAAGCTGCAGATAGATCATTTGTCCGCCTCCTTTCCGCTTCCGGAGGTCTTGTCATTCGCAGATGTCTTTCCCTTTGTTGAGGCTTTTCCATTCATTGAAGCCTTTTCGTTCACTGATGTCTTTCCGTTCAGGCCGGCCATGCCGGCCTTTTCGTCGCGGAGGGCTCCGATGATCACGCCCAGAGCGCCGGAAATGATGACCAGCAGGGCGGCGGGGACCGCCAGGGGCAGGATGCCGGAGAGGGCGGTCATGAGAAAGACAGCCAGGTAGAGGACCAGGGTGGTCTTATCAACCACAGATTTTTTCCACAGGCGCAGGACGGCCTGGATGATCAGGACACAGACGCAGACCCGGATGCCGGCAAAGGCATTCTGTACGACCGGCAGGTCGGCAAAGCCCTGCAGAAAGGTCGCGATCAACAGGATGATGACGATGGGGACCGACACGAATCCAACGGTCGCGGCAATGGCGCCCGCGACTCCCTTGCGCCGGCTGCCGATAAAGGTGGCGACATTGAGGGCGATGAGGCCGGGCGTACACTGGCCGATCGCAAAATAGTCTGTGAGGTCCTCCGTGGTGGTCCAGCCGCGGTCCTGCACCAGGTCCCGCTCCAGAAGCGGCAGCATGGCGTAACCGCCGCCGAAATTGACTGCGCCGATGCGCAGAAAGGCCAGATATAGGTCCAGAATATCTTTCATGATGAAAACTCCCTGTTGTTGATTCCTCTGACGGACCGGGGCTCCATAAACTGCCTGCCGGTCCGAACCATGGTTTCAAAGATATGTCGTTTATTGAGTACAAAATAGATGCATAGTATAGGTGGTCAACTGCCAGCGGACCTTCTACGCACATATACCGACCCAGTATACCACGATTTCAGCCGGAGGTCATTTTTTTCAGTATGAAAAAAGGCTTGCCTCAGTGAAGTTCCACTCAGGTTTTTGCGTTGAAAACAACGATGCTTCGCATTGTCACAAAAACGCTTCGAATTTCGAGGTGGTCTGAACAGACAACGTGAAGCCTCCTGTTTTCAGCCGCCGGATCAGGAAGTCTGTACGGGCTTTTCCACGCAAAAACCGGCAGACGCCCGGTGGTTTTACATTCTCAGCCATCTGTCGTTTCCGCTTCAGGCAGAGTTCTGTTATTCTGGTCGTATGTGATCATGCTGATACCAAAGAGACGCAAGAGCGCTGGAGGGAGGAATTCGCTATGATCGCCGGAATGACCTTCTATGAAATATTTGCCTATTTTCTTGTATACTCCTTCATCGGTTGGGTGGTGGAGGTCGCCTATCACGCGGTGACGCTTGGCAAAGTCGTCAACCGGGGGTTCCTGAACGGCCCGGTGTGCCCGGTCTACGGGGTTGGCATGGTACTGGTGTTCGCGGTGATCGATCTGGCGGCGGGGACAAGCGTGGGCGGAATCGGCCAGGCCAATGCCGGGATCGTCTTCCTGGCCGGAATGGTCCTGGCCTCTACCGTGGAGTTCATCGGCGGGTGGGGGCTTTATCACATTTTTCACGCCAGATGGTGGGATTACCGGAAAAAACCTTTTAACCTGGGCGGCTACGTCTGTCTGGAATTCAGTATATACTGGGGCCTCGGCGCTCTTCTTGTGACGCGTGTCCTGCACCCGGTCGTGGACCGGTTTTCTGCCGGGCTGGTCCCGGAAAAATGGGGCTGGCCCCTGATGGCAGTGCTCTATCTGACCTATTTCGCGGACGCTGTCGTGACAGTCCTGATCGTCCTTGGCCTCAATAAGCGCCTGGCGGAACTCGACCGACTGCGGGCTTCCATGCGCATAGTCAGCGATGATCTGAGTGAGCGGATCGGGAACCGGACACTGGAATCCATGCAGCGCCTCGATGAGAGCCGGGTTCAGGCCGCCCTTGCCAGGGCAGAGCTGCGGGATGCCGTGGAAGAGCGCCGCGAGGAGACAGAAAAAGAGCTTGCTCGCAGGAAGGCGGAAGTGGAGGCGCGCAATGAACAGCTCCGGGAATCTGCAGCTGCCTTTGTTGAAGATGTCAGAACTGCTGCGGAGGCTTCCGCGAGAGCTCGCGCGGAAGACAACCGCCGGCGCCGCAGGGAGATGGAGGAACGTGCCGCACAGCTGCGGGCCGCGATCAAAAAACACCGTGTTTTCGGCGCCCGGCGTCTGATGAAAGCCTTCCCTGCTCTCTCCTGGGAGAAAGATACCTATGATGAGATCATGAAGGACCTGCGTGAGGAGATCTACGGCGAAGATCACAGAAAGGAATGAAAACCGCAGGAGAAATAAAGAACACAGGGAGAAATGAAGAACCACAGGAGAAATAAAGAATCACAGGAGAAATGAAGAGCCACAGGAGAAATAAAGAGCTGCAGGGAGATATTAAAAACTGCAGGAAAACATGAAAAACCGCCGGGGCGAAAAAGCCCCGGCGGCATTTTTTTACTTATTTTCACTTATTCCGGAACGGAGATATACCCGTTGACGGCGGCCCAGGCTGCCGTTTTGGGGGAGGCCAGGTAGATCTGGACCTTGGAGGTGCCCATGCGGCCCAGGAAGTTGCGGTTGTTGGTGGCGACTACGACTTCATTGTCGGTCAGGATGCCGCCGGCCCGTCCGCAGCAGAGGCCGCAGCCGGGATGGGTGACCATGGCGCCCGCTTCGACCAGGGTCTCGAGGATCCCGGCCTCCAGGGCCTCGCGGTAGATCTTGCGGCTGGCCGGGGTCACGATCATCTTGACGAAGGGCGCGACCTTTCTGCCCTTGAGGATCTGTGCCGCAGCGGCCAGGTCCTCGAGCCGGCCGTTGGTGCAGGAGCCCAGAAAGACCTGGTCGACGGCCAGCCCTGCCTCTTCGCTGACAGGATGGATGTTGTCCACCTGGGAGGGACAGGCCATGACCGGCACGAAGTCCTCGGCCCGGTAGGTCAGGACCCTGTCATAGACTGCGTCCGCGTCGCCGCGCAGGCTCTGCAGGAAGGCGTCCTTGCGGAAATCCTCAGCGGGAATGCCGCAGTATTCGGCGGTCTTTTCATCGGGAGCGAAGAGGCCGCACTTGGCGCCGCACTCGACCGTCATGTTGGACATGGTCATCCGGCTGGCCACGCTCATGGCATCGAAGGTGGAGCCGGTGAATTCCAGGGACTTGTAGGTCGCCCCGTCGGCGCGCAGGTCGCCCAGAACCTGCAGGATGACATCCTTGGAGGTCACATTGGAGGGCAGGGTCCCGTTTACCTCGACCTTGATAGTCTCCGGAACCCGGATCCAGAGCTTGCCGGTGCCCAGGATTCCGGCCATCTCCGTGTAGCCGATGCCGGTCGAAAAGGCTCCCACGCAGCCGTAGGTGACTGTGTGGCTGTCGGTGCCGAAGGCGATGTCGCCGGACTTTACATAGCCGGCCTCGGTCATCAGCTGGTGGCAGATCCCGTCGGACCGGTGGACATTTCTGACCCCGTATTTTGCGGCGAAGGCGTCGCCCTTTGCGAAATGGCGGGCATCGTCCAGCTGGCTGGCCGGAACCAGATGGTCGTAGATCAGGACCATTTTGTCGGGATCCCAGATCTTCGAGAAGCCCATCTCCTCAAACTTGTCCGCGACGAAGGGGATAAAGATGTCGTGGACCATGACCCGGTCCACATTGACCGTGACGATTTCGCCCGGACTAACCTGCTCACACCCGATGTTGTGGGCGATGATTTTTTCAATGAGAGTCATTCCCATCGCTTACTCCTTTCCTGAATACAGCGGCCGCTCCGCGGGGGAAGGGGCCGTGCTGTCACATGCTTTTGTTATGCGCCTGAGCTCCTCACTTGCTGATCCCGTTCAGGCGCTGCATGGCCTTTACCAGGCCGCCGGCCTCCAGGATGTCGAGGAGATTCTGCGGGAGCGGAGAAATCGGATAGGTTTTTTCTTTGTAAACGATGGAGTCGCCGACGCGGACGGTGATCTCGTCGCCCTCCTGCACATCTTTGACCAGGTCGGCATTTTCAATAAGCAGGAGGCCGTTGTTGATGGCATTGCGGAAAAAGATCCGCGCGTAGGAGCCCGCGATGACGCAGCGGATGCCCAGGGCCTTGATGACCTCCGGGGCCTGCTCGCGGGAGGAGCCGCAGCCGAAGTTTTTGCCCGCCACGATGATATCGCCCTCATGGATCCGGGCAGCCAGCTCCGGGCGCAGCGGGGAGAAGGCGTAGGGACGCATATCGTCCACGGTTTTCAGTGCCAGATATTCGGTGGGCATGATGATATCTGTGTCGATATCATCGCCCAGCAGCCAGACTTTTCCGGTGAATTCTTCCATATTCTGATCCTTTCCAGGTTGAAGCAAAATGAGTCACAGCTCCCGGGTCACGGGGACGCAGCAGACTGACTCACAGATCCTGCGGCCCACAGTCCCTGCCCCTGGTTGAGTCATTGGGGCGGGATCGTTCGGAGACGCAGCAGACTGTGTCACAGATCCTGCGGCCCGCAGATCTCCCCTTTGACAGCGGAGGCGGTGACGGTCGCGGCGGAGCCCAGATA
>CAMNFJ010000076.1:0-13678 GCA_946536955.1 uncultured Lachnospiraceae bacterium | reverse complement strand
AGGAAGATCGCGCCGATCAGGATCGCGATGACACAGGTCTCACCCATGGCGCCGCCGATGTTGCCAAGGAACATGTCCTTGAGGGCGGGAGCGCCTTCAAGGCTTCCGTCAGCCAGATAGCCCAGAGGGGTAGCGCCGGTGACGGCGTCAACGCCGGCCTTCTGGAAGTTGGTCAGAGGCCAGGTGGACATGTAGGAGGTGAAGGACAGGAACAGGGTGATACGGCCGACGATCGCCGGGTTCGCGAAGTTCCTTCCCATGCCGCCGAAGAGCTGCTTGACGACCACGATGGCGACAAAGCTGCCGATGATGCAGATCAGGATCGGCATGAAGATGGGATACTCGATGTCGCTGAGGTGGGTCAGGTTCGCGGGCAGGTTCAGGGCCAGGATCATGCCTGTGACCAGGGCGGATCCGTCGCGAACGGTGTTGGGCTTGTTCAGCAGCTTTTCATATCCCCACTCAAAGAACGCGCTCGAAAGCATGCAGACCGCGATCATCACAAGGGCGGGGATCCCGAAGTAGACGATACTCATGATGGCCGCAGGGCAGAGGGCACCTACGACAAAGAGCATGGTCTTTCTTGTATCCAGGCTCGTCACCAGATGCGGCGAGGAGGATACGGTCAGATTATCATAATAATTCGTATTACTTGCCATTGGTGCTCGCCTCCCTTACCATTGCCTTGCCCAGCTTGTTCATAAAGGCCAGCGGACGGTGCGCGGGGCAGACGAATGAGCAGCTGCCGCACTCCATGCACTGCATGACCTTCAGGTCATTGAGACGCTCTACGTCGCCGGCTTCATAGGCATCCGCGAAGCCGGTGGGCAGCAGGCCGAACGGACATGCCTGATGGCATCTGCCGCAGTTGATGCAGGCTGTCTCCTCGGGAATCCAGGCCTGTTCCCTGGAAAACGCGAGGATCGCATTGTTGTTCTTGACGATCGGCATCCTGTCGGAGAAGACCGCGCGTCCCATCATGGGGCCGCCCATCAGGATCTTCTTGGGGGGCTTGCGGTAGCCGCCGCAGAACTCGATGACGTCACGGATTTCTGTTCCGATCGGAGCAACGATGTTCTTGGGCTCGGCAACAGCGTCGCCGTCAACGGTCATGCGCTTTTTGATAAGCGGAATGCCGTCCTTCAGATACTGGCCAAGGAATGCGATGGATGTGACGTTGGAAACGATGCAGCCCAGATCTGCGGGAAGCACACCGGCATCGCAGGTCTTGCCGGTCACTTCGTAGATCAGGACACGCTCAGCGCCCTTGGGGTAGCTGGCCTTGAGAGGGAATGTCTCCATCTGGTTCTCGATCCCCTGCTCCGCGAACATCATGTTGAAGTTGTCGATTGCATCCTGTTTGTTGTCCTCGATACCGATGTAGCACTTCTCGATCTCGAGATACTTCATGACGGCGAGAGCGCCGTCGATCACGTTCTGGGCATCCTCCAGCATGGTCCTGTGGTCGGACGTGATAAAAGGCTCACACTCCGCGCCGTTGATGATCAGGACCTTGACGCCATCCATATCCCTGGGATTGAATTTCAGCCAGGTCGGGAATGACGCGCCGCCCAGACCTACCAGACCGCTCTGCTTGACCGCCTCGACAAACTCCTTGTGATTAGTGACCACCGGAGGCTTGATCTCCGGATCCATGGTCTGCTGTCCGTCCGCTTCGATGACGACCAGTGTATCCATGCCGCCCATGGCATTCCTCTGCTGTTCGATCCCGGTCACCTTGCCGGAAACGCTGGAATGTACCGGTACGTGCAGGAATGCATCCGTATCACCGATCTTCTGGCCAACGAGGACCATGTCACCCTTTTTGACAAGGGGCTGACAGGGCGCACCAATGTTTTGCGACATGGAGATCCTGACGGAAGCAGGAACCGGCATGACCTCTGTCGCACAACCGGCCGTGTGTTTGTGGTGGCCGGCGTTAATGCTGTTCAAATGCCTTGATTTGAAAAACATATGTTAGCTCCTCCCTTTCCTCAAATGTAACCTATGAACACTGCCCCGGCACCCACACCCCCACAGTGGAGCCTCCGGGCAGATCGTTCCTGTCTCTGATCCGGAAGTCCGACGGGCCGGCAGGAGCGCGGCCGCCATGAAGCAGACCAGTCCGGATAAAGCACAACACTCTATATTATAATCTATATTTTGTTTTCCTGCTTGTGGGAAATCACCAGATGTGCACAAAAATTGTTTCTTTTCGCATACAGCATAATCAAAAAAAATCAGAAAAATCCATCGCCGGCCAAAGACGCGCACCTTCCGATCCGTTTGGACAGAGGTACCCGCTGATCAGGCCGGCCCGGTTCTGATCCGGCATCAATCCAGCAGGTCATCCAGATACTCGAACCGGCGGCGGATCCACTCTTCCATCCGGGTGACGGCTTCGTCACAGGACCGGTCCTGGGGCCACATGGCCATCTCCCTGGAGACCGCGCCGGTCTCCTCGAGCAGGGCCAGGTTTTCGCGGGCCATGCCGCAGACCAGGTCCGCGTCGATCCCCTTCTTCCTCCACCGCTTCCAGATCTCTGAAAGGACCTCCTTCATGCCGGGGTCCGCCTGCAGAAAGGCCTCAAAGTCAAAGGTGCTGTCCTCTTCAGGGGTATAGTCCCCCGCCGTTTCGGGGTCAAAGACCGTATAGCCCTTTTCGGGCGCGTAGACAAAGACATCGCCGAAGACATAGTTGAGATCCCAGATCGTCCTGTAGAGGTCATAGCCCCCGCTCTTTTTCCTGGCGATCACGAAGCTGTTTTTCCAGGTATTGTCCATGGCGTGGGTCAGGGCGCAGTAGAGGCTGAAGCTGGCGATATTGTCCGGCTCCGTCTTCAGCCCGGCCTCCTCCAGAAGGTCCGGATCCGGGTCATGGAAGCAGAAGCGGTGAAAGGCCTGCATGGGCTTCCAGGTAGCCGTCCGGTCCCAGGCATTGGGCCAGCGGATCTCGACGCAGGGAAAGCCCCCGTCATTATAGATTTCCGTCTCCCCCTTATCCTCCTTTTCTTCGTAGAGGTCATAGTAGGGATACTCCCTGTCCCAGCGGTCAATCTTGTAGAGGAGATCGCCCTCCTCCAGGGCCAGCTGCTTTCTGTCGACCGGTTCCATCAGGCCATAGAGGCCCATATAGGTGTCATCGAGAAAGAGCTCGATGTAGCGCATGCGGGAGGAGGCCTGGGGCGTCTGTGCCAGGGCCTGGGTCCTGTCCCAGAGACTGTAGGCCGTCATCTCCCTGACCCTGGTCTCGTCCGTGTAGAGGGGATTGAGGATCCAGTCGTCGTCCTCGCGCAGGTCCAGGAGGCCGGCCTTGAGATTCTGCCCTCTCCTGTCCCGCAGGGTGATCTTGTAGGGCTTTTTAAAAAGGGTCGCCGAGATATTCCCCCTCACATGAAAGAGGCAGTTCAGATCCGCGGCCGCCTTTTGTCCCTCCGCCCCGTAAGGAGTCACAAGGGTCAGTCTCCCCTCATGGTTTTCCTTGCGGACGATTTCCGCCCGGTCTGTCTTGTGCAGGCACAGGGCCGGCAGGCCGGTCAGCACGACGGAGAATTCCACTGCGGATTCATCATTTTCAAGCAGGGCCCGGAAGGCGTGACCCTCCCTGACCGCGCCGGCCATGTCCTCCATCTTCCGGTCGCGGCAGAACCAGAGCCGGGTGTCTTCGGCCGCGGGGACGAGGCCGGCCAGGACCCGGTCCCACTCCGCGTCCGTATCGGGACTGCAGGGAATATAGATGGTCGAGGAGGAGAGGTCGCAAGCCGCCTCCCCGCCCTGCCAGAGGACTCCCCCGGGGTTGAAATCAGCCTGGTCTCTCCCCTTCTTTTTTAAGTCAAAGACCTCTTCCTCCAGGATATGATCCCGGGTCTTTTCCGCGGATCCGCCGGCCGCTGTGGGGCGGATCCCCCTGTCGGGGGCGGCCGCAAGGGCGGCGATCCCGGCAGCGGCCATCAGAAGGACGGCCAGTATCAAAATCTTTTTCATCTTTCAGGCATTTCCGGCAGACACCCCTGTGCCTGCCCTCCTTTTTGCATGTTCCTTCGGAAACCTTGTCCGGTCCGGGACCCATTGAACCCATCCCCGGGCTCCGGGCTCCGGAAGCAGTCTTCCGCACCGGATCCCTGCCGCGCCCGCGCAGTACGCCCGCACGGGGAGCCGGCAAAGAAACAGCGCCTGTCCCCGCCGGACAGACGCTGTCACACATAGCATTACAGATAGACCGTTCCCAGAACAGGCTTGCCGGAGGCAAGGGCCATCTCGATCACTTCCGCCGCGTCACGGAAGGAGGACTCTCCGACCTCCTCGACGATGATACAGGCGTCCGCCTGCTGCAGACGGCGGATGGCAGCCGCGTTTTTGTCCAGATCCGAAGCGGCTTCGTAGGACACGGGGCTGTTTTCCTTCTCCGCGTGTTTGTTGAGGGTATTGACAAAGGAGATCAGCCTGGCATGTCCGGGCGTGCCGGTCAGAATGACCTTCGTCATGCCGTTGGCCGCGGCCAGGTTCTCCACTCTGGCAGCCAGCACATCATAGGCGGCGGAGGTGGTCATATCGGGCGCGTCGCTGACCAGCCGGTCCACAAAGCGGTCGACAAAGAAGCGCTTTTTCCTGTCCCTGTTTCCGGCAGGGAAGGTGATCAGGTTTCTGATGCCGTAGGATACATTGAGCTCATCATCGGAGAGGATCTGCCCCTTCATCAGGATGCGGATGGCAAAAAAGAGGACCATGAGGAAAATGCCGCCGGCAAAGCCGACCACGCCGTACTTGATCCCGTGCTTGATGATGTCCTTGATGCTGGCCCCGGTCGCCTCACTGGGCTTGATGAGTTCCTTGAGGCTGGTCTGGGAGGTCTGCAGGTTCTTCTGCAGGGTCGCGATGGAGTTCTGAAGCTCGGTCTGCTGCTGCAAAAGGTCCGTATCTACGGCGACCTCCTCGCTCCGGTTCACAAGGCCGACCTCATAGCGGCCCAGCGTTCCCCGGAAGGAGTCCTTGTTCTTTTCGATCTCCTCCAGAATATGGTCGATGATCTTTTTGGACATTTCCAGATCCATGCTGCGGGCCTGGACCTTAAAGACATTGCTGAAACGGTATTCGTCAGAGGTCACGACGACCAGCTCGCGGATGCTCTGCTCCGGCACCCCGTACTCCTTGGCGATCTTGTCGTAGGGGATCCCGCTCTCGATATAGTCGGTGTAGGCCTGGACGACATTGCTGGCGTTGACAATGGAGGCATTGCCGGCCCCGCTGTCCGCGTTATCGGTGCTCTCAGAGCCGGGCACGCGCCCGATCAGGGTGGCGGTCGCGACACATTCATTGTGGGGATCGACCTGCATCAGAAGAGATTCATTGAAATACTTCTGCTTGGCATCGATCTTGGTCTGGAACCTCTCGATGGCATTGGTGTAGGCCTCGACCGAAGCGGTGTAGATCTCCATGGCCGCCAGATATTCCTCGTGGGCCACATTGGAGACGGACCGGTTGCGGTATTCCCGCAGGACCTTCATCCCTGACAGGAGCAGGGCCAGGATCAGCCCGGCTGCCAGCATGATCCGCCAGCGGCGCAGGGTCAGGAGCAGAAGGCGGGGAAGGCTGACCTCCCTCATCTTCTTGGCTGGATGGTTCTGATTTACAAAATTCTGATTACTCAATGTATTCCTCCCGGACAGGTCAGGGACCTGCAGAAAAATCATCATTAGTTACCGTTCACGCCCCATTAAGGGCGTGAACTTGTAACGCAGCGCGCGGCGATTCCAATACGCTCTGCGTGCGCCGCGCGCCTTTCAACTCGGGTTTTTGCGTTGAAGAACACGCAAAAACACCTCGAATTCGAGACGTTCTGCACAATTATCATCAGTACACTGAAGCATTATTATAGCATGGCTGCGTGTATGTCGCAAAGAGAAGGCTCTGTAAAAATCCTGTATTCTAGGCTCTTTTTGCCCTTTTTTTCAGGATTCCCCGGACTGTGTCCATACAGAAGCCGGTCATAAAGCTGTCTCTGAGCAGGAAGAGGATCCCGATATAGACCGCGCCTCCCAGGCACACCTCCGCGCAGATGGCGGCGAAATTTCCTTTGAAAAAAGGATCGATCAGGCGGACCGCCGCGAACATGAGCCCGGCTCCCGCCAGCTTCTTCCAGCCGTCCCGGACCAGGACCACAGGGTGGAAGGACTCTCCCGAGAACACGATATAGAGGACCGTGATCGTAAGCTCCGCGATCAGGGAAGCCGCGATCGCCCCGTAGCCCCAGAAGCGGGGGATCAAAAGCAGGTTCAGGACCAGGTTCACGCAGGACCCGGCGATGATGAAGCGGGCGCTCTGGGCCCTCTTGCCGGCCGGTGTGTAGTACTGGGAGCCCAGGCAGTTGCTGACGCCGATGATCACGACGATGGGGCTCATCATGATCAGCATGAGGACCGCTCTCTCATAGCCCGGTCCCAGGAACCAGGGGATGAAGCGCGGGGCGATCCCGGCCAGGCCGAATCCGATCGCCAGGCCCATGAAGAGGATATAGTTGATCGAGGTCTCGATCCTCCTGCGGATCTCATCGTATTTTTTCTCGGCAAAGAGATAGGAGATCCTGGCGCCCAGCACGCTGTTGAGGGCCGTGAAGGTCAGGGCCTTCATGATGTTGATGAGCTGGACGACCTTGTCATAGCAGCCATTCTCCACCTCATCCCTGGTGATCTCGCCGATCAGGGTCTTGTCCAGGACCGTGTAGACCGATGTGGCGATGGAGGGGATGAAGTAGATCATGGTCTCCTTCAGGTGGCGCCGGATCCTGAGGGTCCTGAAATCGACCGGGTCAAGGAAGCGGGGCATGTGGATCCACATGGACATATTTCCCACCATGGTCGTCGCCGACAGGATGGCGATATAGAGCAGGAGATCCTCCGGCTTGTGGACCAGGGTAAAGATCAGCACGGCACCCAGGAGCTTGAAGAGGGCGTTCTTGGTCACAATGTAGCGGAACTCCTCGATCCCCGTGAAGAACCAGGAGATGTCGAACATGACCGCCAGGATGGCCATGATCTGGGGGACATAGTAGATCCGGTAGCGGTCCCGGCACAGGATAAAGACGACAAAGGCCAGAAGCGACACCGTCGATGTCAGCACGGTCATGAGCTCGATCTCCCAGAACAGCCGGCTCCGCAGGGGCCTGTCCTTTCTGTTTCGGGCGATCTCCCTGGAACCGTAGGAGACCGTCCCCAGGGCCGCGAACATGGAGAAATAGGTCTGGTAGGAAGCGGTGAAGCTGTAGATCCCGTTTCTGGCCGCCCCCAGGACCCTGGCCACATAGGGAGCCGTGATCATGGGCAGGATGACGATCAGGACCTGGTAGGCCATGCTCAGGATGAAATTCACGCGGACGCTGGGCTCGCCGGACTTCTTTTTCTTTTGCGGACCGTCTCCCTGACCGGGGGACCCGTCCGGCAGCTCCTCCCCCTCCGGCTCAGGCCCGGGCACTTTTTCCGGGGCTGCATTTGACGGAGCGGTTTGATCCGGACCTGTATTCAGCGAACCGTTTTTTTCAGAAGCCGTTTTTTCAGAAGCCGTTTTTTCAGACACCGTTTTCAGCGGACCTGTTTTTTCAGGGACCGTTTTACCCCAGGCCGCCAGGACCCGGGCCTGTCCGTCCGGCGCCTGCGTCCCGTCCGGCATTGTCCTCAGCGAGAGGGCTCCGTCCATGGGAAATCCGGCCGAAGCTGTCCCTCCCGAAAAGTCTCCGCCTCCATCCGGCTCCGGCCCGGAGCCCTGTCTCCTCCTCCGGTCCGCCAGAATGCCGGCCGCGTACCAGAAGGCGAACAGGGTGCAGCACTGCTCCGGATCCATCAGGACATTGTTCATCAGGCTGTAGCCGGCGATGCAGACCATCCAGATGCACAGGACCCTGTCCCTGTTCCTGACCGCGGCGACCGAGATCATGGCGTAAATGCCAAAGAGGATAATGGCAAAGACCAGGCCGTAATTGATCAGGACCTTCATGTAGGCGCTGTCAATATAAAAGTAGTTGGGGGACTGGAGGTCTCCGTTCTGGTAGACCACCTGACCGAAGGGATGGATCCCGTAGCGCTTGAGTCCCTCCGCGGCGTGCCGGATCCGGAAGTGGGTCAGGTGGTCATCGATCCAGAGCCAGCGCTTGTTGTTTCCGTTGTAGTGGGACACGACCCAGTAGGCAAAGAAAGCCAGGGCCGGATAGCAGATTCCGGCCAGAAACCGCATGAGCCCGCAGTTCGGAAAGAGGTCGACGTCACCGTAGATACAGACCAGATAGAGCAGGACAAAAAAGGAGGTGATCAGAAAAGGGATATTGGTGTTGGTCCTGACATAGACCAGGATATTGATTCCCTCCAGAAAAGCCAGCATCCACAGGGGCAGGCGCTCCACTCGCTCTCCCGTCCTCTGCTTCCTCTCAGCCTCCGCGGGCGGGTCCGTGTAGGCATAGGCCCCGCAGAAAAAGAGGTTGAAAATATAGATGGAGGGAAAGGAGACAAAGCGGAATCCCATATAGTCCCGAACCCGGTCCCCGTCGATCAGGGGCGGCTGCCAGATCAGACCGATCCAGTCAAAAAAGAGGATCGACAGATAGCAGATCGCGCAGGTCCAGAACATGACCTTGCAGATCTTGCGGAAGGAAATATCCTTGACCGCCATCATCATGACAAAGAGCTGCAAAAAGGTGATGCCGGCTCCCGCCATCTGCTGGATCATCATCAGATAGGAGAAAAAGACCGCGGCCACGGAAACGGCCCTCGCGGCCAGGTGCATGTCCGAGAGCAGGATCCTCACCAGAAAGAGGAAGAGGCAGAAATACCGCATCAGCTTGCCCAGCTCCGCTCCGAAAAATACTCCGAATCCACTGTCATCTATATATGCCTGCAGGACCCACATGATCAGTCCCGCAAATGTGATCAGCTCGTCGAGCCGGATCCTCACGCTTTCCTGCGGGATCCTGAGCCTGACCGCTCTGCTGTCAAAAACCATAGAATTCCTCCATGCCTTTTCATCCGTCCTTCAGTCTTTTATGCATTCAGTCCTTTCATGCCTTCCGCCCCGGGTCCGGCCGGCCGGCGCTTTTCAGGCCCGGCTCTTCTTCCTCAGCGCTCGATGTCCTGCGGCGTCTCCCCCGGCTCAAGGAGCCAGGCATCCATACCGTGCATAATACGTTTGTCCTCCGGAGGAAGCTGCATATAGTCATTGTAGAGTCCCCGCAGATAATGGTCGTAATTGGACGGGGCGTTCAGCTGCCTGCCCTCAAAGGACACCTTGACCGGGACCATAAACTTTTTGCGGGACATGCGCTCCCTGGGGCCGTAGCCCCACATGACACAGCCGACATAGGGCGTGCTGTCAAAGGGAATGCTTCTGGACAGATCATCGATCTTCTTGAGGAGTCTGGGCATGGGGGCCGCCACCTTGAGGGCCGTGATCACAGCCGGCTTGAGCAGGCGCTTGAGGGCCGTCTTTCCCTCTCCCTTTTTGGCGATCTTGATAAAGATCAGCTTCCTGAGCCGCAGGGATTTTTCGTAGAGGCGCCGGTTCTCCACCCTGTCGACAGGATTGCCGTCGATGGGAAAGATATCCATCCAGATCTGATTCACATTTTCGGAGCTGTCGTAGTAGGGGAAATCGACAAAGGTCCTCTTGTCAACCAGCTTGATAAAGGGATAGCTGAGCGACCCGTCCCGGTAGTTCTGAAACTCCATATAATCCGGAAAACCGGTCATGTCCAGGTCCTCCGGATGAAAGAGGCGCTCATAGTCGGGACGCGGCATCATCACGTCGATATCATCGTCCCAGGGGATGAAGCCCTGGTGGCGGATGGCGCCCAGTAGGGTCCCGCCTCCGAGCGTGTAGTAGATCCCGTTGCGCTCACACAGAGCGTGAAAGGCGTCCAGAAGCTCGACTTCCAGTGTCCGTATCTCGTCAAGTGTCAGTTTTTTCATGATATCCTCATCCCGTCACGTGGATCCCGGCATCAGCCGCGCCCGGCCGGGAGCTTCTCCGTCCCTCCGGCATCAGCTGCGCCCTGCCAGGAGCTTCTCCAGCCTCCGGACCTCCGCCGCACTGTTATAACCTTTTTCCGTAAAAGCGTCAAGTAATCTCTTCCATTCCGCATCATCTGCCGCTAGGGGCCTGGCCGGTCCCTCCCTGCGCATGCGGCTGATCATGTCCGCCCACTTGTCCGGGCCCTTTTCCAGGGGATAAAAGCGCAGGCGGTCCGTGACCGCGATCTCCTCCGGGATCACATCCGCGGAGGCCAGGGTCGGCAGGCCTGCCGCCTGGGCTTCCAGCCCCGCGATCCCCAGGCCCTCAAAGACTGAGGGAAAGAGGAAGAAATCCGAGGCGCCCAGATAACCGGCGACATCCTCGACCACCCCGGAAAAGCAGACCTTTTCCTCCAGGCCCAGGGCATGGACGTGCTGGCGCAGCATGGCCTCATCCTCCCCCTGGCCGACCAGGAGAAGGCCGGCATCGGGCATACTCTTGTCAAGGCAGGACAGGACATCGATGGCAAACTTCTGGTTTTTCTGAAAATGGAGCCGGCCGACGCAGGCGATCACATAGCGGTCCGTCCATCCCAGGCGCTCCCGGATGGCATCCCGCTTCGCCAGGCCCGCCTGGATCTTCTCCACATCGATGGCATTGCGGATGACCACGGCCGGATGGCGCAGGGGGCCTTTGCCGCCCCTTCCCGCATAGAACCAGCTGGCGGCATAGTCCGAACAGGCCCAGAAGTCCGTCGCGTACTTCCCCAGGCTTCCCCGGTTGGCCTCGTGCAGGAGCCCGCGCAGCCTGGTGTCCATGTTCTGCGCGTTGTGGCTGTGGATGATCCTCCTGGGGATCCCGTATTTTTTTGCCATTTTCAGATAATCGATATTGGCCAGGCTATTGACATTGACCCAGATGGCCTGGTACTCCTTCGCATGCTTTGAAAAAAATGCCTCCAGCTCCTTTTTGAAGCGCAGGGGATTTTGCCTGCGGGAGGTGAAATGGATCGTGCGCCCGCCCATGGCATGGATCTCGTCCTCAAAGGCCACGGGGTCATAGGAGTTGCACAGAAAATCGAAGTGGAACCGGGAGAGGTCGATCCTCCTGTAATAATTCATCAGGAAGCTTTCGACTCCGCCGGGGTTTTCCGTCATGCCGAAAACAAGAACATTGTACATAGAGAAACTCAGCCCTCCCCTCCTCAAGGCGGAAGCTCTTCCGCCGGTCCTTTCGTCAGTGCGTCTTATTTCCGCGGGCCTTCTGCAGGAGTCCGCAGGGCCGCGGGGCCGGCCCGTTTTTCGTCAGTGCATTTTCTCCTTGCGGGCATTCTGCAGGACCCTGGCCTCGTAAATGGCCGCGGCGCCCGCGGCCATCCCCCCGCGCAGCATGAGAAAAGGCAGGTAGCGGGCTCCCCTGTGCCTGGCGGGGTCGTAGGCGGCGAGGCAGGAGGCAAAGGGCTCCTCCGCGCTGATCCGCCGCATCAGGCGGATCTTTTCGGGCAGGGGCATGGGGTTGGCGGCGGCAAAGACCTCTCTGACCATCAGCAGGTTAAACTGCATCATCCCGTATCCCGCGACGGCCGCCCGGACCCGGTCCGGCTGCGTGCGCAGATAGTCCCCCACAGCCAGGAGAGACCTCTTGTAGCCCTCCTCCTTGGCTCCGTCCCAGGTGCGGACCGCGGAGGCATTGTCCGTGGAGTAATGATAAAAGATCCGGTCGACCAGGCGGATCCTTCGGCAGAATCCCAGATACCGGATCAGGAAATGGCTGTCCTCCGAGAGCCGGAGCGAAGGGTCAAAGCGCAGCTTTTTATACTCGATCCGTTCCCGCCGGAAGAGCTTGGACCACACGCTCGTGTACCGGGTCGGGTTTTCGATCATGCGGACACTGATGTCCTCTATGGTCCCGCTGCTGGCCGGAGCGCTGCCGGACCCGCTGTTTTCCGGGCCCTTTTCCTTCCGGGCATAGCGCTCTCCCGCCCCCTCGCAGAGGTGGACCGGCTTGGTCCCGGATTCATAGCTGTGGACGACCAGGTCCGTCCCCGTAAAGTGCATGTCGTCCCGCAGGATCCTGCCCGCATCGGGCAGGAAATAGTCGTCCGCGTCCAGAAAGAGGACCCAGCTTCCGCGGGCATGGTCGAGCCCCAGGTTGCGGGCCCTGGAGACCCCCCTGTCCGAATGAAGGACCCGGACAGACGCCCCCTTTTCCTCGGCGAGCGCGGCGGCCAGGGCCGTCGTCCCGTCCTCCGAACCGTTTTCCACGACCAGGATCTCACAGAGGGGCAGCTGCTCCTCTTCCCGCCCGGCCCGGATCACAGCGTCCTCCTCCAGCACGGCAGCGGCTGACAGAGCGCTCTCGACCGCCCTGCGCAGAGTCTTCTCCGCGTTATAGGCGGGAATGATCACAGAGAGCAGGACCCCGGAACGATATGGATTTTTTTTCAGTCGGTTTTTATAATTCGCGTTCATAGATCCTATTTTATCATAAAAACGGCGCTCTGCCTTCCTTCATTGCCTCACTGAATGAACATGGCGTCGCCAAAACTGAAAAATCTGTAGCGCATGGCCACGGCCTCCCTGTAGGCGGCCAGGACATTTTCCCGCCCGGCAAAGGCGGAGACCAGCATGATCAGGGTCGACTCGGGCAGGTGGAAGTTGGTGATCAGGGCATCCATGGCCCGGAACCTGTAGCCAGGGTAGATAAAGATGGAGGTCTCGCTGCTTCCGGCGTGCACGATGCCTTCCTCGTCCGCGGCGCTCTCGATGGTCCTGCAGCTGGTCGTGCCCACGCAGACCACTCTGCCGCCCCGGGCATGAGTCCTGTTGATGAGGTCGGCCGTCTCCGGAGGGACATTGTACCATTCGGTGTGCATGGTGTGGTCCTCGACGTCATCCACCTTGACGGGCCGGAAGGTCCCCAGTCCCACATGGAGGGTCACGAAGCCGGTCTCCACGCCCATCGCCCGGACCTGGTCCAGGAGCTCGGGCGTGAAGTGCAGGCCCGCCGTGGGCGCCGCGGCTGAGCCCTCATACCTGGCGTAGACGGTCTGGTAGCGGTCCCTGTCCTGAAGCTTATGAGTGATGTAGGGAGGGAGGGGCATCTCTCCCAGCCGGTCCAGGACCTCCTCGAAAATGCCCTCGTACTCGAAGCGGACCAGGCGGTTGCCTCCCTCGGCCACCTCCAGGATCTCAGCCTTCAGGCTCCCGTCGCCAAAGACGGCCCTGGCGCCGGGGCGGAGCTTCTTGCCGGGACGGACCAGGCATTCCCAGATGTCCGCGGCGGTCCTTTTGAGGAGGAGGATCTCCACTGCCGCGCCCGTGCCCTCCCGGGTGCCCAGGAGCCGGGCCGGGATGACCTTTGTGTCGTTGAGGATCAGGGTGTCTCCCTTTTTCAGGTATTTGAGGATATCCCTGAAGCTCCCGTGGGTCCTGTCCCCGGTCTTTCTGTCCAGGATGAGGAGCCTGGAGGACGCGCGGTCCTCCAGGGGATCCTGGGCGATCAGCTCCTGGGGCAGGTCGAAATAATAATCTGCCGTGCGGTGCCCGACAGGGACCTGGCGGACAATATCAGTTTCTGTCATATTACTCAATATCCATTCCTATGATGTTGAGGTCAAAAGGTGGTTAAGTAAACACCGTCTCGTCAAGCTGCACAAACGCCTTGGGCACGCTCTCGCTCTACCCTC
>CAMNFJ010000075.1:0-13691 GCA_946536955.1 uncultured Lachnospiraceae bacterium | reverse complement strand
CATGTTTCCGGGAGGCGAAGCGACAGAGGGGCCAAAAAAGAGAAAGGTCACGCATGTTTCCGGGAGGCGAAGCGACAGAGGGGCCAAAAAAGAGAAAGGTCACGCATTTTTCCGGAAGCCATAGCGACAGAGGAGCAAAAAAAGGGAAAGGTCACGCAAGTTTCCGGAGGGCGTAGCGACAGAGGGGGCAAAAAAGAAAAAGGTCACGCATGTTTCCGGGAGGCGAAGCGACAGAGGGGCAAAAAAAGAGAAAGGTCACGCATGTTTACGGAAGGCAAAGCGACAGAGGAGTCAATAAAGAGAAAGGTCACTACTTCGCAGGGTAATTCAAAGAGATCAGAGAGCAATCAGGGAAAAGGTCACGCATGTTCCGGAGGGTTTCGGAAAGCTGTTATTTCCGGGTATTTATCAGCAGGCTTTTTTCGGGTATACTTTTTTTAGCGAAAGTCCGTCTTCGGAAGGGATGAGTCAGTGAGGAAAATTCATCGGCCAATGATATTCGCCGCGGCCGCAGTTTTGTGGCTGTCCGGGTTATGAAGAGATTACTGAGGAGCAGGTCGCGGAGGCGCATGCGCTGGGTATGAAGGTGGTTCCCTGGACGGTGAACAGGGCGGAGGATATGCTGGCCCTGTATGAGATGGGGGTCGACGGCATGATCACGGATAAGGCGTGGATCCTCCGGCAGGTGCTTGAGGAGCAGGGAGAAGAGCTGCTGCCAGCAGGCCCCTGCGAGCTGCCTTATCATCTTGAGCCGGATCATATTGAGGCAGAGGATGGAGGAAGCAAAAACGGGAAGGATGCCGCGTATTAGCAGGATGCTGTGTTTTAACAGGGTGCTGCGTATTGACAGTATGCGACCTGGCGTGACCGGGGAGTCAGATCTACTCCCCCGACCTCAACAAGAGCGGCTGGATGCGACCTGGCGTGACCGGGGAGTCAGGCTTTTTTGCTCAGTTTTTTTGCTCAGGGCTTTTTCCACAGGTTTTTTTCAAAAAGGAGACGCATGGCTTCAGGCAGGGAATAGAGGTTTGTCAGGAACGACGGAGTAATAAATCGTAATGTGTGAGGTGATGGAAGATGTGCTGCCGGTATTGGGCCGACGAATCCCCGGAGCTCCGGGCGATCGTGGAGGAGATGAATCGTTCGCCGCTGGTGAAGAGGTGGCAGAATACGGCGGAGGTCAAAAGCCGGGGGGAGATCCGGCCGACGGATGTCGTGCCGGTGATCGCGCCCGACCGGTCCGGGAGGAGGGCGGTCTATCCCATGCGGTGGGGCTACACTGGCTATACGGGAAAAGGTCTTCTGTTGAACGCCCGGACGGAGACGGCGGCTGTAAAGCCGACTTTTCGGGAGGACTGGGCCCGGCATCGCTGCATCGTGCCGGCCTCATGGTATTTTGAGTGGGAGCATCTGCAGGGGGCGGATGGCAGGAAGCGTACAGGCGACAAGTACATGATCCGGCCCAGGGGCTCTTCGATGACCTGGCTGTGCGGTCTGTACCGGATCGAGAAGGGGCTGCCGGTCTTTGTGGTCCTGACCCGGGAGCCGGGCCGGGAAATCCGCTTCATTCATGACCGGATGCCGCTGATCATGCCGGAGGATCTGGTTGAGAAATGGATCCGGCCGGATGGAAGGCCGGGGGAGCTTCTTCCTCACAGTCTGACGGAGATGGCTTTTGAGAAAGTGGCTGACGCAAGCGACAAGTGATTTTTTGTGTTTTTAAGAAGGCAGTGGACGGAAGCATCAAGTGAGGTTTTCATTTTGGAGAAGGCAGTGGACGGAACAGGCAAAAGAGGTTTTATGTTTTTGAAAAGGGAGTGGACGGAACGACGAATGAGTTTTTAAAAGGGAATCGGGAAGGATCAGCGTATGAGTCTTTTTACTCTTAAAAATGGGGAACAGCTGTATTATGAGGACAGGGGGAATGGGCCGGATACGATCATCATGATGCACGGCTGGACAAGCTCTCATGAGATTTTCCTGGAGCCTGTGGAGAAGTTGCAGGACCGGGCCAGGTGTATTCTTTATGATTACCGGGGGCATAGCGGTAGCAAGGGGGCGAACAGTCCCGGACCTACGATGGAGACGCTCGCGAGTGACCTGCATGAGATCATTGAGGGGCTTTCGCTGTCCAATATCACTCTTCTGGGGTGGTCGATGGGCGCCGCAGTCATATTCAACTATGTCCGGCTCTATGGCTGCGACGGCCTGAAGCAGATCATTCTCTGCGATATGACTCCGAAACAGCTCAATGATGAGGAGTGGAATCTCGGGCTTTACCAGGGCAGATACACTCGGGAAGATATGGAACGGGATGCGGACAGGGACTTCTATTCCCTGTACAAGGATTTCGCCATCGGGGCGATTCCGAAGCTGGCGAAGGTGCCCGGCTTTCTTCTTAAGAAACCCCTGAAGGAGAAGCTGGCGGCATGTGACGAGGCGACGCTTAGAAGCCTGGCGGCCTCGATGAAGAACCAGGATAACCGCCCGGCAGTCGGTCTGATCACGGTGCCGGTCACTTATTTTTACGCAGATCCGGGGTCGTTGTTCTCTCCGGCTCTCGCGGACTGGTACAGGGATCATATTACGGCGCCCTACAAGGCCGTCTGCTTCCCTGAAAGTACGCACATGCTGATCAGCGATCATCCTGAGAAGTTTGCGGAGGAAGTCGGCAAGGTCCTGCAGGAGTGATGAATTCCCAGCGGAGTGCTGTCGCGGAACTCTGCCGTGGAGTCTGTCGTGAAATTTTGCGATGGAGCTTTGCCTTGAATTATGTTGAGGAGCGCTGCCGCGGAACTCTGCTGTAGAATTCTGCTGTGGAAAAGGAAGGAAACCAATGATCCGATGTGTTATTTTTGACCTCGATGGCACGATCTATGATTACGATTCCGCGCATGCGGCAGGGTATAAGAGCCTGCAGCAGTATGCCGTTTCGCATCTGGGCTGGGCTGCCGGGGAATTTGACAGTCTCTATGACCGGGCTATGTCTGAAATAGAGGAGGAGCTTGGGCGCGACAGTGCCGCCATTCACGACAGGTTTCTGCGTTTTCAGAGGATGATGGAATACAGGGGGGAGTCTCTGTCCCATGTGTGGCCCATGAATGCTGCCTACTGGGATACTTTTATGGATTTGATCGCTCCATATCCGGGAATCTGTGATGCCCTGGACTGGCTGAGGCAGAATGGGTACAGGACCGGGATCGGGACCAATATGACCGTCGATTATCAGCTGAAAAAGCTGGATAAGCTGGGGCTTATTGATGCCTTTGACTTTGTTGTGATCAGCGAGGAGACCGGGAAGGAAAAGCCGTCCGGGGGATTTTTTGACTGGTGTGCCCGGAAGGCCGGGTGCAGACCGGACGAGTGTCTGTTCATAGGCGATGATCATCAAAAGGATGTGGAAGGAGCTCTGCAGGCCGGAATGCAGGCCCTGTGGTTCACGGCGCAGGAAACGCCGGAGGAGCATATTTCGGGTTATTGGCAGCTTATAGAACGGATGAAGAGCTGAAGAAAACTGCAGATATTGCGCGGAAGCCCTCGAGGAACAACCTCGGGGGCTTTTTTTGTGCTGGACGGGGGACTCTCTCGGAGCATCTCCGGGGCTTTTTGTGTTGTCCGGGGAACGTCCTCGGAATCCTCTGGGGGCTTTTTTGTGTATTGGCAGGGGTTGGGCGCATTCTCCGGAGTGCGAGGCGGCGGTTTTAAAGATGGTATTTATAGGGCGTTTAATAAGAAAACACAGATTTGCGATGAATTTGTGGATAAAAGATAAAAAACATGCAAATATAAATGAAATTTGTGACGCTTTATTTGCGCTTTGGACGTGTATACTGTATTTATTTAGTGAAAAGTGGGAAAATATTGCCATTTTTCAGAAGTGCTATTGTGCACATATACTATTTACGGCATTACAGAAACAAATTTACTTTTTTGTCTCTTGTGGTGCCTTTTTTTGTACAATTCACGCTTCGCACAGGCTTGCCTGAAATTTCGGTATGATTTTTGCGCGATTTTCAACAAAAACCTTTTTTAAACAGTTATTCAAGCATCTTCAGTAATCAAAACATAAAATGCTTGCAACAGGAGGAGAGAGATGAAAGGACAGATGAAGCGGTTATTTGCAGTCTTACTGACGGTTTTGCTGATTACCGACTCACAGAGCGCGGCATGTTCCTCGCTGGCATCCTTTGCTATGGGCGCAAGGCGTGTCCAGGCTTCGGAGTTGTCGGCAGAGAGCACAGCGGATGTGTCCGCGGTGCCGGGTGAGATTGACGGGTTTGCACCATTGGGGGACATGGCACATGCGGATACAAGCTATTTCGACGCAGAAGGGGGGGCCGGCGAAGAGTTTTCAGCCGACAGCTCTTTCGGGGGCGAAATAAATGACGACGCCAGTCTCTTTGGTGCTGCTTCAGCGGATCCTGAGAGCTCAGGGGAAAGCGCACTCGGAGCTGCATCGGGGGATACGGAGATCTTCGGCGGAGCAGCCCCGGATGCGGAGCTCTTTGTCGATGGTGCCCCGGATGCGGAAGATTTTTCTGTGACCGGCGAGGCCGCGAATGGAGGTCTGGATGAGTGGAATCCGGACGCCGGCTTTGAAACGGATCCGGCACAGGGCAGCCTGGACCAGGAGGCTGCGGCGGATGCCGGTCAGGCCGCTGTCGAGGAAAACGCGGATTCTGTCTTTGAAGATGAAGGCCAGGAAGTCTGGGAGTCCGGAGAAGAGACAGAGACTCCGGAGGGGACTTTTGAAGAAGCTCTGCCTGAAGACGGCTCCGGCCAGGATCAGGGACTGACGGCAGGGGAGGACGCCCCCGAGGGCAGCGCAGTGGAAGCTCCTGCTGATGAGTCTGCTGAAGATGTGACTTTTGAAGAGGACGGACAGGGCGAGCCTGGATCTGAAGAAAGTTTCATAGAAGATGGAGCCACGGAGGATGGCGCCGCAGAGGACGGCGCTGTAGAAGAGGATCCTTTCGCAGAAACCGATCCGTCTGCGGGCAATGATTCCATGGAGAATGGCGCTGCAGAGGAAGGTTTTAACGACGCGGGCGCTGTGCCGGCTGAGGACCAGGCGGCTACCGGAGATAGCGGGGATGCTTTTGCTGATGTTCCGACTGGGGAAGGCACAACTGAAAGCGATGGAAGGAACGAGGCTGAGAATCTCCCCGGAACGGATGTGGCGGCAGTCGAGGAAGCCGGCGCGGATTCCGTCCTGGTAACGGCAGTTCTCGGAGACAGTGGAACTCCAATCAGCGATACCTATACAGGGCTGACCATTCCTGTGGAGGGCGATATACTGGACCTGACGGCATCTCCTATTCAGGAGGATGTCTCCAGAGCTGTGCCTGTAGAAGGAACCCAGCGCCTGTATGTGGAGTCCTTCCAGTATGATTATGCAACGATTGGTTCTGAAAAAATCACCTCCCTTGCGAAAAAAGATATAAAGGAAGATACGGTCGTTTATCTGCATTACAGCAACACGCAGGTGAAGACCAAGTATGTTTATGATGATACACAGATAAAAGTTACTGCAGTAGTGAACGATCCCGAGGCGATTCCGGATGATGCTATCCTTTCGGTCAATCCGATTACAGCGGAGGCCAACAAGGCTGCTTTCGATGCCTATATGGATGCTCTTAACGGTAATGCCGGTCAGATCGCGTCGCAGACGACGCAGGGAGTTGTCAGCGAATACAATGCGGCTAATACACTTCTCTATGATATTGCTTTCCTTGCTCCAAAGGCAGATGAAAACGGAAACATCCTGCCAGGTGAGTACGTGGAGATCAAGCCCTCAGGAAATGCAGTATCTGTCAGTATGCAGTTTAAAGGAAAACAGCTGAGCAAAGAATTGAAGGCGGAGAACTCTGAAGATATTCAGGTCGTTCATCTGCCTATGAATGATGCTCTGACGGGAGCTGTCGATACGACCCAGGATATCATTGCGGGCGGAGACCAGAACCTCTATACCCATGAGGAGATGGTCGACAGCATTATCCCCGAGGTGATCGATGTTCAGCAGGCTGATCTGACCAAGAAGGTAGAAAAGGTCTCATTTGAAGCCGTGGATTTTTCTGCCTATGCAATTACGCTGGCGGGCAGTGATTCTTCTATTTCTTTTAATGTAAAAATCAACTTCTGTGATGACGAGGGGAATGCTGTCCCCTCAGATAAGGTATCTTTTGATAAAAAGTATTATCTTGTGGCACATATTCCAGGTCAGGTGGATAAAGGCTGGGGATATATGGATTGTGATTATATTTACTCTCAGGAAATACAGCCGAATGATGGTTCGTCGTATTCCATGACGATTAATTCTGCGGCATTATCTCAGTTCATGGCATATTATTGGAGTGCTTTCCACCAGGGAGAGTATCTGTCAGGTCCGTATAGTGGGAAGGTTGTAAATATTTCAATTACAGACTCAAGTCCCGGTGATTATAAAAATGGCATCGGAAATGGTCAGAAAATCGGCGATTTTACGCTCGAAATGACCGGCTCTACCTCTCGCACACTGGACGCAAATGGTCATACTGATGATATCGTTATCAATGCCGTAAAAAGCGGTTACAAATATGAAGTCCAGGCCTTTGAGTCGGATGGTGTGACGCCGGTCAGCGCCTGTGGATTATCAGACTCCTACTATGTGATCGCGCATAAAGCCGGCAATACAGATCATTATTTTGTAGAAAATCTTGATACGGAAGGTCTTAATGGAGGAAGACAGACCGGTACCATAGGTACTTTTTACGGAAAATACTATCACGGCAATCAGTCCTCCTACACACCGGGCGACAACATTGTCGTAGATCTGGTTTCTTCGGACAATATGTATCCGGATCCGGAAAAATACGGGATTGATCAGGCAGTCTTTTATCCTGCAGGCTCTTACCTGGAGGGAAAGTTTAAGGTTGAATCGGTCTCTGTCAACGACAGCAATACTAAAACCACAATAAAGCTAGTTAAAGTGCCGGAGTATGACTACAAAGTTGTGGTCAGGACACTGGACGGCCAGGAGACGACCGGAAATGCTTCGGGACTGGATTTGAAAGTGCTTTCATCTTCCGGCCATATCAGCCAGAATAGCGGCTATTATTTTGCTTCTGCCGGGAATCTGGGGCTGAATGGAAGTGACCAGGGGAAGATGTCCTGGTTTGATGACAGTGTGGTTCAGATCGTTAATTCGACGGCCTCGACGCTTGCAGAAATTTCTCAGAGCGAAGAGAAGTATTCTGACGGAGACACGGTGGCAGACAGATATACAATGGGCGTTTCTGTCGACGATGAGCAGAAGATGGTGACCATCACCCTTACTGAGCTGCCTAAGTATTATGTGAAAAATGCGGTGGTCAAGCTGAATGAGGAGACTGTACTTGACACCGGAAACTACTATATTTACACGGATATGGAGAATGCAGACGGGACCCACTCCTACTATCTGAAGAAGTGGGATTCGATTGCTGCAAATGGCTATCAGGTCGGAGAAAGTTCGGATGCGGATATGCAGAATCCCCGCCCCTATGCGCCTGATAAGAACATTACGGTCAAGCTTCTCAAGGCGAGCGGTCAGCTGACTCTGGATGAGGAAGGCGTGATCGGCAGTTATCGAGCCCTTACAGAAGGACAGCTGGTTGATGGCTTCAAAGTCTCATATAGCGAACAGAAACCGGAAGGCAGTGATCATGATATGACGGTCACCCTCACGGAAGTGAAGCCGGGGCAGGATTATCCGGTGGATATCAAGTTCATAGATCACTATGACGAACCTGTTTCGCCGGGACTTCCCAATGACTATTATCTGCTGGCGACTCTGAAACCGGCAGGCGGCGCGGATGAAATCGTTGCATGGGCCCTGAAAAAGGTCACCTGGGATGATTCAGCTACTACCACGGTCGTTCTGGAAAACGGAGAGTTCAATATCTGCGGATCTGACCATGAGCCGGCGGGAGAAATGATCGGCTTTAACCCTGAAGAGTTTAAGATCAGCACACGTCTGTACCGTTCTGTCGACGGAGCGGAACTGCACAGTTACAACGAGGTGGTCGCGGACGGCCGGGACGATGTAGAAGGATATGATTTCATCAGCAACAGGCAGGAACTGGATGATGAACAGAATCCGGTTAAGTCTGTCATTACACTGAAGAAGGCGACCACAAAGAAATATACCGTAACGGTTGAGGGGACGGACAAGCTTGCTCCTTCCGGAAAGAAATACTATGTATTCCTGAAAGCGGAACATGCCTCCACGGCTGATACCTTCGCACTCAGTGATGAGATCGATCTCACAGGCTCTTTCAGTGATGTGATCGAAGACAGCAGCTGGGTTCGGGCTGATGGTTCAGAGGGGGATGCCTTCACCGGCAATGAGAAGGCAATAAAATACTATATCGTGGAGACGGCTGCAGATGCTGCAAAACCTGCTCCTGATGCTGTCGCAGCAGTCCTGAACGGCGGGGAATCCGATGTGATCCGTGTCTACAGCCAGAATGCGCTCTTTGACGGGACAGCCGCCGCAAAGTTTGTCTTCGACGGAAGAGAGGATGTCCAGGATATTCACGATACAGATATCACGGACAAGCTTGTGATCAAGGATTCGACAGCGACCAATGATTATGATGTCAAATCGATCATGGGCCCCGGTCTGCTCTACGGCCTGACCGCTGATTATTTTAACCCGAACGGGCATCTGCAGACCAACTTTGCTGTCAACAGGCTGACACCTTGCGAAGATGGTTCTTTCGGCTGGGTTCACCCCAATCTTGCCGGAAATCCGGGAACGATTGCTGTTGCGTCGATTGATGATGGAACTATATTCCGCCTGGAGAATGATACGTCTCTTCCGGCTATTCCCATTATTTGCGATCCCGGTGATGCCAGCAGGGTTCAGACACAGGGGCAACCGGAACTTGTGCCGCCCGGATTTATAGTCGAACATGAATCTTCACAGATAAAAAACCAGATCGTTGATCCGATCATCCATCATATGCAGCAGATATCAGGCGAACTGCTGGCACATGAGGACACCTTCGAGCCTGAGATCATAGAGACCAAAGGGGAGGTAACAGCACTTGGCCAGACATATGATATCGTGTGCGCAGAGATCGATACTACCGGGTATCCAAAGGATGCAACGATCTATCTGGACGGCGAGAGATATTTGAAATATCTCGCTCAGAAAGAGGCCTTGACCATAAAGAAATGGCCGGATCAGGTCATTGTATTCAATTTTGACAGTGCAACAAATGTGGATTTGGATACATTCCGGGTTCAATATAAGAATGAGGACAATACGTGGCAGGACTCCTTCTCTACGCAGTCTAACTGGCAGGATACCAGCAGTGACGGTATAAATCACAAGATCGATCTTGCGGCTCAGCATATCGTCTTTAACTGTGCAAACGCTAAAACCGTGCAGACAGGCGGTTCCTGCGGTATGTTCCTGATTCCCAGGGAAGATTCCACACTGACAATAAAATATGAATCCGGTGCGGGGTGGCTTGCTTCTGCCGGAACGGTTACTTCTGACAACTCTTTGTTATATGAGTTGGGGTATCCCTCAGATGCCTGCTTTGAGTGGCATGGCCTGTATTCTGAGATGCCGGACGCCTCAGATGCTACTCTGCTTCTTGAAAAGAAGGTGAATGGTAAGGATGCAAATGCATCCCAGGTATTTACGTTTAAAATAGACCACTATAAAAACGGACTGGAAAATGTAACTAATGAAGAGGATTACTGGGAGCAGATCGCGACTGTAAATAACGATGACTCCGCAATCTACTATACGATCAAGAATCCGGAAGGTGAGCCGATTATTTTCAGGGTGAAAGAAACAGGTATTCAATCTGCCGATGGAACCTATTCCATTGACAGTACTGTTTACTATGCCCGTGTTAAGCGGACACTGGTCAGCGAAAATCATTTCATTGCGTCAGTGGCATATTATGATGATTTTGATAAGGCTTATGCCGGAGAAGAAGAACAACAGCTGACCACTACGCCGGTATTCGATAACAAGGAGGCCCCGACTTACGGTCCGCAGATTACAAAGAAGCTGACCTACGAAAACTCCGGCCATGTGGTCGAGAATTCCCTGTGGCCCCAGGATGGTTTTACATTCAACATCGCTCTTGATACGGAGAACACAGACTCCAGCCTGACTGATCAGGCTGTCTACAGGGTCGCAGTCAGAAGTAATGATACTGTTGAAATTCCTGTTAACGGGCTGTTGCAGTATATTCAGAATTTCGACAGCAATGTCGAGGAATATAATCTTTCCGAAAGTGAAAAAACCAGCTTCCGCAGAAAGCTGGATGTTCTGGCAAGTGCAAAAGCGAATATTGCCAATAACAAGCATGCAGTTTTTAAGGATATTACCTTTAAAGAAGCCGGAACCTATACATTTACTATCACTGAGAGTCTCCCGACCGATGCCGTAAATGGCGTCAAGGACAACGTCATTTATACACAGGATCCAGTCACCCTCGTGGTAAATGTAAATGATAATGATGGGGTACTGGGAGTGGCTTCTGTCACCTATACACAGGGTGAAAAGACTGAGGAGGCCAGTGAGACGTCGAAGATTTCCGCCCTGTCACCGGAATTTGAGAATAAATATAATGAAGAAATTATTCCTGTAACAACCGGAAATCTGACATTCACAAAGACTGTGACCGGTGGTGTAACAAAGGAAGAGGCAGAAGGTGCCCTTACATTTACAATCCTGAATGAAACGACAGGAAAATATCTCCATGTAAATGTGGCCGGAGAGGCATCCTGGGCAACTGCAGAAGCAAAACTGAACCTCGAAACGCTCAGCAAGCTGTCCGGATACTCAGTGACGGGAAATGCGGACAACGGATTCCTGTTCACGGTTGTATTGGAAAATGTTGAAGCCGGCACCTATACAATTACCGAGGACAACACCGCGATTGCAGGCTTTGCTTCTAAAGCGACTTCCGTTACGACAGGAAGCAAAGCTCTGGAGGCAGGCGGTGAGGCAACGATTGAACTGAAGGATGATTACGAGAAGACGACGGGCATCCTGGAACTGATCAAGACCATCGAGGGCGACCTGACGGCAGAAGAGATCGCCGGAGCCCTGACCTTCGTCGTGACCACCAAGGTTACCGAAGGAGAAGAAGAAAAGACCAAATACCTCGGCAAGGACGGAAAACTCAGCGACAGCGAAGTGGTCCTGACCGTAGGAGAAGACTTCACCCTTAATGAACAGACCGGCAAGTACGTCCTGACGATCAACAAAGCGCCGATTGCGGACTATACCGTGAAAGAGACCACGATCAACCCCGACGGCACCGTTATGACGGTGACCTATAAGGTCGGCAATGGCGAAGAGACTGAAGGAACAGAAGCGGCAGCCTCCGTGGCCAAGGGAGAAAAGACCACAGTCGAGTTCTCTGACGACATCAGGGAAGTCGGCTCCCTTGAGCTGACCAAGACCATCGAGGGCGACCTGACAGCAGCTGAGATCGCGGGAGACCTGACATTTGTTGTAAGCACACAGGTTAAGGAAGGCGAAGAGACTGTAACGAAGTACCTGGGTAAGGATGGGAAGCTTACCGATACAAAGACTGTTTTGACCGTAGGAAAAGACTTCACCCTCAACGGTGAGACAGGCAAATATGTGGTGACGATCGACAAGGCGCCTGTCGGAACCTACACCGTGGAAGAGACCACGAAGCAACCCGACGGCACGATAATGACCGTGACCTACAAGGTTGGAAGCGGAGAAGAGACAACCGGCAGCAAGGCCGAAGGTGTGACCGTCAGCAAGGGGACAAAGACAGCCGTCGACTTCTCAGATGCATTCGAGAAGACGACGGGGATCCTGGAACTGACCAAGACCATCGAGGGCGATCTGACTGAGGAAGAGATCGCCGGAGCCCTGACCTTCATCGTGACCACCAAGGTTACCGAAGGAGAAGAAGAAAAGACCAAATACCTCGGCAAGGACGGAAAACTCAGCGACAGCGAAGTGGTCCTGACCGTAGGAGAAGACTTCACCCTTAATGAACAGACCGGCAAGTACGTCCTGACGATCGACAAAGCGCCGATCGCGGACTACACCGTGAAAGAGACCACGATCAATCCCGACGGCACTGTCATGACCGTGACCTACAAGGTCGGCAATGGCGAAGAGACTGAAGGAACAGAAGCGGCAGCCTCCGTGGCCAAGGGAGAAAAGACCACAGTCGAGTTCTCTGACGACATCAGGGAAGTCGGCTCCCTTGAGCTGACCAAGACCATCGAGGGCGACCTGACAGCAGCTGAGATCGCGGGAGACCTGACATTTGTTGTAAGCACACAGGTTAAGGAAGGCGAAGAGACTGTAACGAAGTACCTGGGTAAGGATGGGAAGCTTACCGATACAAAGACTGTTTTGACCGTAGGAAAAGACTTCACCCTCAACGGTGAGACAGGCAAATATGTGCTGACGATCAACAACGCGGCAGTCGGCAGCTACACCGTGGAAGAGACCACGAAGCAGCCCGACGGCACGATAATGACCGTGACCTACAAGGTTGGAAGCGGAGAAGAGACAACCGGCAGCAAGGCCGAAGGTGTGACCGTCAGCAAGGGGACAAAGACAGCCGTCGACTTCTCAGATGCATTCGAGAAGACGACGGGGATCCTGGAACTGACCAAGACCATCGAGGGCGATCTGACTGAGGAAGAGATCGCCGGAGCCCTGACCTTCATCGTGACCACCAAGGTTACCGAAGGAGAAGAAGAAAAGACCAAATACCTCGGCAAGGACGGAAAACTCAGCGACAGCGAAGTGGTCCTGACCGTAGGAGAAGACTTCACCCTTAATGAACAGACCGGCAAGTACGTCCTGACGATCGACAAAGCGCCGATCGCGGACTACACCGTGAAAGAGACCACGATCAATCCCGACGGCACTGTCATGACCGTGACCTACAAGGTCGGCAATGGCGAAGAGACTGAAGGAACAGAAGCGGCAGCCTCCGTGGCCAAGGGAGAAAAGACCACAGTCGAGTTCTCTGACGACATCAGGGAAGTCGGCTCCCTTGAGCTGACCAAGACCATCGAGGGCGACCTGACAGCAGCTGAGATCGCGGGAGACCTGACATTTGTTGTAAGCACACAGGTTAAGGAAGGCGAAGAAACTGTAACCAAGTACCTTGCGAAGGACGGAAGCCTGAGCGACAAGCCTGTGACCCTGACCGTGGGCAAGGACTTCACACTCAATGAAACAACAGGCAAATATATCCTTACGATCAACAACGCGGCAGTCGGCAGCTACACCGTGGAAGAGACTACGAAGCAGCCCGACGGCACGATCATGACTGTGAAGTACACGGTTGGAGGCGGAGAAGAGACCACAGGAACTTCGGCACAGGCGGCAGTTGCCAAGGACGCAAAGACTACCGTGGAATTCTCCGACAGCTTTGAGAAGACTACCGGAATCCTGGAACTGACCAAGACCATCAAGGGTGACATCACGAAGGAAGAAGCCGAAGGAGCCCTGACATTTGTAGTCCAGGCAGAGAACGGTAAGTTCCTCGGAAAGGACGGCAGCCTCGTTGACAACGAGAAAGACGCAGTCCTGACCCTGAAAGACTTCACCTATGACACAGCAGAAGACAAGTACACGCTGAAGATCGATAACGTGGATCTCGGAAACTACACCGTGACCGAGACCACAAAGG
>CAMNFJ010000074.1:0-13864 GCA_946536955.1 uncultured Lachnospiraceae bacterium | reverse complement strand
TCATGGTCCACAGCGGCATGACCAGGGACGTCGCGGATGTCCTGGTCCTGATCACAGGCAGGTTCTATCCCCTGTTTGCTCCGCTGGTCGGTGTCCTGGGCGCATTCGTCACCGGTTCCGGTACCAGCACAGGTATCCTGTTCGGCTCCCTGCAGTCCGCGGCAGCCACACAGATCGGCGCAGCTCCCGGCTGGCTCTGCGCGGCCAACTCCTTCGGCGCTGGCGTCGGCAAGATGATCGCTCCCTCCAACGTCGCTCTGGCATGCGCATCCGCAGGCCTGGCAGGCAATGAGAGCAAGATCATGTCCCAGTCCATCAAGTGGGTCGTAGCCTTCGTCATCCTCGGCGGTATCATCACCTTCGTCGGCCCTATGATCGGCATCGTTGTGATGTAAGAGATGCTTAGAGGTGCTTTCTCATAAGTCATAAAAGTTGTGCAACCCGCCGTCCGGCGGCTCAGGGATAAGGCCTCCGGACGGCCCCCATCTGAAAGGAGAACGGTAAATGGCAACTTACAACCAGGTAACCCCCGAGATCATCGAGCAGCTCAAGGCTGCAGCTCCCGGCCACGTCTTTGTAGGCGAGGATATCAATCCCGACTATATGCGTGACGAGATGCCCATCTACGGCAAGAAAATGCCCGATGTACTGATCCAGCCTCTGACGACCGAGGAAATCTCCGCCGTCATGAAGATCTGCAATGACAACCTGATCCCTGTCACCCCCCGCGGCGCAGGTACAGGCCTCGTCGGCGCCAGTGTCGCCGTCCTGGGCGGCGTCATGATCGACACGCAGAAGATGAACCAGATCCTCGAGTATGATCTTGAGAACATGATCGTCCGCGTACAGCCCGGCGTTCTGCTCAACGACCTCGCTGAGGACTGCGTCCGCCAGGGACTCCTGTATCCCCCGGATCCCGGTGAGAAGTTCGCCTGCCTGGGCGGCAACGTCTCCACCAATGCCGGCGGCATGCGTGCTGTCAAGTACGGCGCGACCCGCGACTATGTCCGCGCCATGAAGGTCGTCCTCGCAAACGGCGACGTCGTGGACTTCGGCGCACAGGTCAGCAAGACCTCCACAGGCTACAGCCTGATCAACCTGATGATCGGTGCAGAGGGTACCCTTGGTGTCATCACCGAGCTCACTCTCAAGATCATCCCCGCTCCCAAGTCTGTCATCTCCCTGGTCATCCCCTTCGTCGACCTGGAGACCGCGATCTCCACAGTCCCGAAAATCAAGATGGCTCAGCTGGATCCCCAGGCTCTGGAGTTCATGGAGAGAGAGATCGTCCTCTCCAGCGAGCGTTTCATCGGCAAGAGCACCTTCCCCAAGGAGCTGGACGGCCAGGAGATCGGCGCTTATCTGCTGGTCACCTTCGACGGAACCGATGAAGACCAGGTCATGGCCAAGGTCGAGAAGGCCTGCGAGCTGGTCCTTGAAGCCGGCGCTGTCGACGTTCTCGTCGCGGATACACCCAGCAAGATCAAAGACGCATGGGCAGCCCGCTCCGGTTTCCTCGAGGCGATCGAAGCCGAGACCAAGCTTCTGGACGAGTGCGACGTCGTTGTCCCGATCAACAAGATCGCTGAGTTCCTGACCTTCTCCAAGGCCTACGGCGCAGAGTGCGGTCTGGAGATCAAGAGCTTCGGCCACGCCGGCGACGGCAACCTCCACATCTACCAGTGCTCCAACACACTGGAGGAGGAAGAGTTCAAGAAACGCGTCGACAAGTACTTCGACAAGCTCTACAAGCGCGCGACAGAGATCGGCGGCCTGGTCTCCGGTGAGCACGGCATCGGCCGCGGCAAGATGGAGTATATGCGCCGCTGCCTCGGCGACAGGACCATTGACCTCATGTTCGGCATCAAGAAGGTCTTCGACCCCAACCTGATCCTGAACCCCGGCAAGGTCTGCTATCCTGTAGAGGGCGTGGACTGATCAGAGGATCCGGCATCAGAGGATCACATACTGAATATCCCCTTTCGATAAACAGCGGGAGCAGAGCTGCAGCAGGAATGCTGCAGCTCTGTTTTTTATGTGCCTGTCCGCGAAAGCTGTATCATTTTTCTGTGCATCTTGCTATAATAGAATAGCTTTTTACTATCAGTCGGTGTTGAAGGAGGCTGCCTATGCGCGGAAAGAAATTGAAATGGAGACCTTGTGTGGCAGTGATCCTGCTGGCATTGCTGCTGGCGGCCGGATGCGGCAGTCAGCAGGCCGCTCCCGTCGCCGAATCCGCATCGGAGGACAGGTCGGAGGCCATGGAGGCTGCCCGGGAGGCAGAGACGGCTGCCGCCGCTGCCGAGGAGGAGCCCAGGCCCACGCCGGAAACGACCCTGGTGGGGATCAGTCTGGCGAAGACGGAGAACGGGGACAATGACCGCCTGCTCTATGAGCTTGGGAGTACGCTGACCCTGCAGGGATTCCGGCCGGAAAACATCATCGCCGGGGACTTTGTCGACAGCAGGACCAGGCAGGCGGAGACAGTCGGAGGATTCCTTGACCAGGGCTGCTCGATTGTGATCGTCTCCCCGGTCTCTGACAAGAGGATCCCGGACCTGGCGGATATGATCACCGCGAGGGGGGCCGGGGCTGTGTTTGTGAACTGCTCGCCGGACCCGGAGGAGGTCGACCGCTGGCGGGCCCTGGATATGCCCGTCGTGTGGATCGGGTCGGACCAGGCTGACAGGACGGCCTGCCAGATGACGGTCCTCTACGATTACAGCGGGGCTGAACGGGGCCCTGATTTTAACGGGGACGGCCATGTCGGGGCGGTCCTGATCGGCGGGGATGAGAATACAGAGGAGACGCTTTCTCAGACCATCGCGGACCTGGGCTCGGAGCTAAGGATCCTGGGAAGGACAGAGTATACAAACCACGAGGAGGTGTCGGCCTATACCCAGGACATGCTCAACGAATACAGGAAGGAAGCGGAGCTTGTGCTGTGCAGTTCCGAGGATGCCGCGGCGGCCGCCGCTGACGGAGTCCAGCTCCGCCACAGGCTGGTCGGCAGAGATATTCTGGTCATCGGGACAGATGCCCATGAGGACGCCTGTACAGCCATTATCAACAAGCTCATGAGCGCTTCCACCTTCACCGACTTCTACGAGCAGGCCGGTCTGACCGCCGTGGCGGCAAAGGACCTGGTCGAAGGAAACCAGAAGGAAAAAAAGATCTCCAGCGTGATCTTTAAGGTGACAGAGGAAAATGCCCAGGAGGTCCTGGACCAGCTCTGGAATACACGGGAAAAGATTGAGAATCAGGAAGAGCCGGCCTTTGCCGGCAGCGCGGGGACAGACCAGTCCGCGGAGGCCTTGACAGGTGAAGAGGCCGCAGCTGCCGCGGCGGAGAGTGCCGCCACAGCGGATACCGCGGAGGAAACCGAAGAGTGAAAAATCCTGTCGATAGCGTTTCTTTGTGACGGAGCACAAGCATACTGTGATGTTCACAAGAATATCGCCGATTTAAAAGTCCTCATTGGTTCAGACAGAAGGGAACAGAATGGATTTTCAGAAGTTTTATACGGGAGAGTGTTACGACGCCTACCAGTATCTGGGCGCACATCCGCAGGACGGGGGCGTGGTCTTCCGCACCTTTGCGCCCCAGGCGGACAAAGTCTGCATCGTCGGGGAATTCAACGGCTGGAAGGAAGAGGAGATGCGGATGTCAACCCGCGTCCAGTTCTATGAGATCTTTGTGCCGGATGCCAGACCCGGGCAGATGTACAAATATGTGATCTACGGGAAAAACGGCCGCGTGGAGCACTGCGATCCCTACGGCTTCGGCATGGAGCTGCGGCCGGGCTTCGCCTCGATCGTGCGCGACCTCGGTGCCTTTCATTTCTCGGACGGGGAGTGGATGCAGAACCGCACCCGCTGCTATGACCGGCCTCTGAACATCTATGAGCTGCATCTGGGGTCCTTCAGGACCAATGCTGCGGATCCCAACGGATGGTTCAGCTATGCGGCGATCGCGGACCAGCTGATCGATTATGTCAAGGCAAACAACTACACCCATGTGGAGTTCATGCCCCTGGCCGAGCATCCCTTTGACGGCAGCTGGGGCTACCAGTGCACGGGCTTCTTCAGCCCGACCTCCCGCTACGGGACGGCCGGCCAGCTGCAGGAACTGATCGACCGCCTGCACAGGGCCGGGATCGGGGCCATTCTGGATTTTGTCCCCGCCCATTTTGCCGTGGACAGCTATGGCCTGCGCCGCTACGACGGATCCGAACTCTATGAATATCCGGCCAGCGACGTGTCGGACAGCGAGTGGGGCAGCTGCAATTTTATCTTTGCCCGCCGGGAGGTGGCCTCCTTCATGCAGTCCGCCGCCAATTACTGGCTGACGGAGTACCACTTCGACGGTCTGCGCATGGATGCCATCAGCCGGGTGATCTACTGGATGGGTGATGAGCGCCGCGGCAGAAACGAGCCTGCGGTGGACTTCCTCAGAAAGATGAACCGGGGACTTCATGCCCTTCATCCGACGGCCATGCTGATCGCCGAGGACAGTACCTCCTTCCCCGGCTGCACGAGGAGCGCGGACGAGGGCGGACTTGAATTCGACTATAAATGGGACCTGGGCTGGATGAATGACACCCTGGACTATTTCAAGAAGACCTCGGATGAGAGGGCCATGCGGCCGGAGCTGCTGACCTTTTCCATGCATTATTATTATAACGAGCGCCACCTGCTCCCGCTCTCCCACGATGAGGTCGTACACGGCAAGAGGACGATCATCGACAAGATCTTCGGGACCTATGAGGAAAAATTCCAGCAGGCCCGCGCCCTCTACCTGTACATGTATGTGCATCCCGGCAAGAAGCTCAATTTCATGGGAAATGAGATCGCCATGTTCCGGGAGTGGGACGAGACAAAGGAACCCGACAATTTCCTGCTCCGCTATCCCGCGCATGATTCCTTCCACAAGTACATGACCTGCCTCAACGCGGTCTACCGGGACTATGCCGCCCTCTCGCAGCAGGACTACGATCCGGCCGGCTTTGCCTGGATCGCCATGAACGACCAGGGACATGACGTCTTTGCCATCCGCAGAAACGCGGGCGGGCACGGACAAAATGCCGCGGCCTGCTCCGCCGGTACAGTCTGCTCTGACGATATGGCAGCCGTGTTCAATTTCTCCTCCCGCGAGAGACTCCTGACCTTCAAGGTTCAAAAAGACGAGGCCTGGAAGCTGGTCCTGCATACGGACTGGGAGCGCTGGAGCGGCAGCAAACAGGAGGAGCCGGAAGAGGTCAGACTGATCGCCGGCAGCTCTGTGACCTTTGCAATCCCCGCCTTTTCAGGGGCCCTTTACAGGATCAGCGCCGTTTGAGGACCGCGTGAGGCGGACAGCCCCGGACGGGGCAGACAGGTGTTATTATGAAAAAATTCATCATAAATTTTCTGCTTATATTTTTCATAGGCGTCCTGCTCTACAGCGGATACCGCCTCTATGGAATCTTTTCGGAATACTATAAGGGACGCTCGGAGTACAAGAGGACTTCCGAGGAGGTCGTGAAGGAAAAGGCGGAAGCGAAAGGGACAGAAGCGGGCGCAGAAGCGGAGAAAAAAGGCGAGACCGCTCCGATCGAAGTCGACTTCGCCAAGCTCCTGAAAAAAAATCCCGATGTGGCGGGCTGGATCTACTGCCCCAAAACCGTGGTCAACTATCCGGTCATGCACGGGGAGGACAACGAACTCTACCTCCACCATATGGTCAACAAGGAGTACAACTTCGCGGGCTGTATCTTTGAGGACTACCGCAACCGGAGAGGCCAGATGGACCCGGCCACCATCCTCTACGGCCATCATATGAAGGACGGATCCATGTTCGCCATGCTCCACAAGTATACGGAGCAGGAGTATTATGACGAGCACCCGACCATGTGGTACCTGACCCCGGAGCGCAACTACCGGCTCGACCTGATCATGGGCTATGTCGCCGGGGAAAAGGACGAGGTCTACAGCCTCTTCGAGACTACGGACCAGATGCGGGCCTACCTGCACAAGGTGGAGGAAAAGTCCACCTTCGAGCCGAAGATCAAATACGATCTGGACAGACTCAACAGCGTCATCGTCCTGTCCACCTGCGCGTATGAGTTCAACAACGCCAGGTATATCGTCATCGCAGTACCGATCATCATTGAATGACCGGGAAGGCGGATGAACTGCAAAGTCAGTCAATTGAGCCGGGGGACCTGCCAGGCAGCTCGTTTTTCTCTGAAAAAATGAGTTGTCTGGCAGGCCCCCCGGCTTTTTTGTTTTCCGGCTTTTGTGCACCGGCCTGTTTGTGTGCCGGCCTGTTTGTGCGCCGGCTTTTTTGTCTCACGGCTTTTGTCCGCCGTTCACTTCAGATCACTTTCCCCCGGGGATGTGAAATCCGTTGGAGGAGACTGCCGCGATCTGCGTGCCAAGCTCATCGGTCACATCGATGGAGTAGAAGCTGGTGTTCTTTCCGTCTTTTAGGACTCTGGCTTCCGCAATGAGCTGTCTGCCCCGGGCGGCGCCCATAAAGTTGATCTGGCTTGAGAGGGTGACCGTGATCCCCTTTTCCATGTCGTAGTTGTTGGCCACGGCGAAGGCGAAGTCCGCCATGGTGTAGTAGACCGCGCCCATGACCCTGTTGGCGGCATTCATGTGTCTCTGGTCCAGGTCCAGAGTCACCCTTGCGTATCCGGGGCGGGCGTCCTCGATCCGGATCCCGGTCGTCCCGGTCGCGTAGACGTCGGCCTCAAAAAAATTTCTCACGTCATCCAGAGTTCTCATTATTTTTTCCTTTTCCTGATGGTGGTGTATCGCTTTTCGGGAAACGGTTCCGGTCATTCTTCTTCGGTGTCGCCGCCGCTTTCCTGACCGCTTTCCTGGTCAGCAGCGCTGCTGTCTTCCTCGCTGCCGGTGCTGCCGTCGTTTTCTGATCCTTCATCCTGACTGATGTCCTGGAGGTCATCTGTACCGGGGATCTGGTCATCCGGGCCGGGATCTTCATATTCTCCCTCATCTCCGGAGCCTTCCTCCTCCTGCGCCTTCTTTTCATCCACGTCCGGACTTATTTCCTCTTCATCAGAATCATTATCTTCGTCGGAACCATTGTCATATTCAGGATCATTGTCCCCGCCATAGTCCTCCTCATCTTCGGGAAGGATCTCGTCCTCCCCGGAAGGGTCCCGGCTGTCATCGTAGGAGTCCTCCTCAGGATCTTCCCCGGACCAGTCCGTTTCCTCCTGGTCCGTCTGGTCAGCGGCATCATCCGTCACATAAGGGGCATCGGCTGGATCTGTGCCGGCAGCCTCTTCGTCATCGCTGTTTTCTGTGAAAGGGTCGTGGGAACCGGATCCCCTGAGGTTCTCGAGCAGGCCCGAAAGAAAACCGGAATCGTGGTCCGGGTCTGACAGGCGCCTGTAGGAATAGAGGATGATCACAAAGCAGGCGGCTGTCACTGCGAGTGTGATCATGACCCTGATCAGCTTGCTGCGGGCAGAGGACCCGGGGCCGCCGGTGTAGGACCGTGGTTCTTCACCGCGGGACCTGTGGCTGCCGGCAGGAGTTTGAGTCCGGCCGGAGGAAGCGGGCATCTCAGCCTGGTCTTCTGCGTGTGCCGGAGCAGGTCCGCTCCTGGAAGGGGAGTGGTCCTCCTCGCGGGCCGAAGCATGTGCGAGCCCGGAGAGGGCGGAGGAGTCAGGAGACACCGGCGCCGTTTCGGGGTCCGTAAGGGCGGAAGCCGCAGCGGGTGGCTGGGGGTCCAGGGAGGACTGTGAAAACCTGCGGGAGGCGGTGTCCGCGGAGGACTGCGAAACCCCATGGGCAGCGGCGTCCAGGGAGGACTGCGAAACCCCGCGGGCAGTGGTGTCTGCGGAGGACTGCGAAACCCCATGGGCAGCGGCGTCCGGGGAGGGCTGCGAAAATGTGCGGGAAGCGGTTGACTGGGGATCCAGGGAGGACTGCGAAAATCCTCGGACGGCGGTTTCCGGGGACCCGGTCCCCATGGGAGAGCGTGTGTCGTCAGGGCTGCTTTCAGGCAGGACGGCAGAGACCGGGCGTTCCTCCGGCATGGCTCTGTTTATTTCATCCTCGTAAGCTTCAGGACCAGCAGAGGCCGGAAGGGTCGGGTGGAGGCTTCCCTGTTTCTTTTTTTTATGGTTCAAGTCATTAAGGCTTTGCTGTGTCATGGGTTGATTCCTTCTCCATTGCTGATCACATGGGCATTTCCGGCTCCTTATGGCGCCGACGGCAAAGAGGAGGCGTTCCTCCCTGCCTGATGCCCTTGTGATCAGGTATAATTGTCGTCAGTTTTTTGCCGTTCCCATTATAAACATAATCTGCGGGTGGTTCTACTCTGATTTCCGATGTTCCCGGAAAAAAACGGTAATTCAGCCTGAGTTTTTATGTGAAATCTCACGCAAAACCGTCTCGAATCGGGGAGGGTCTGAACTGGAAGGTTTGGGACAGGAGAAATCAGGAGGATAGAACATAAGTGGCAGAGAGGCGGAGCAAATGACCAACTTATTCAATTGTTCAACAATTTTGTATGGATAAATTACCGGGAGTGTGATATTTTATTAACAGGCGGATGCAAGGATGTGTTTCGCGGATCCTGCGCCGGTTAGGACGCAGTACCTGTATTTTTCCGGATCGACGTTCCCTGAAAGCTGAGAGGGCAGAGCCGGAGACAGTTTTTTATTTCAGGAAAGGAGTATAGAATGCAGAGATTCACATTACCCAGAGATGTATATCATGGAAAAAATGCTCTGGAAGCTCTCAAGGGGCTGCAGGGGAAAAAGGCCATTATCTGTGTCGGCGGCGGCTCCATGAAGCGCTTCGGCTTCCTGGCCCGAGCGGAGCAGTATCTGCAGGAAGCAGGGATGGAAGTCAGGATCTTTGAGGGCATCGAACCGGATCCCTCCGTGGATACTGTCATGCGGGGAGCAAAGGAGATGCTGGAGTTTGAGCCCGACTGGATCGTTGCGATCGGCGGAGGTTCTCCCATCGATGCCGCAAAGGCGATGTGGATCAAATACGAGTATCCTGAGATCACCTTTGAGGAGATGTGCAAGGTTTTCGGAATCCCCCAGCTCAGGAAAAAAGCGCATTTCTGCGCGATCTCTTCCACTTCCGGCACAGCGACCGAGGTCACTGCCTTCTCCATCATCACGGATTATGAAAAAGGCATTAAGTATCCGCTGGCTGATTTCGAGATCACACCCGATGTGGCTATCGTTGATCCCGAGCTGGCTCATACCATGCCCGTCAAGCTGGTCGCCCACACTGGTATGGACGCGCTGACTCACGCGATCGAGGCCTATGTCTCCACAGCCAGAAGCCCTTATACGGACGGACTTGCGATCCATGCCATCGAGATGATCCAGGAGAACCTGGTCAAATCCTATGGCGAGGATATGGATGCCCGCGACAAGATGCATGATGCCCAGTGCATGGCCGGCATGGCTTTCTCCAACGGACTGCTCGGCATCGTCCACTCCATGGCTCATAAGACCGGCGCGATCTTTGCCGATTACGGCGCCCACATCATCCACGGCGCGGCCAATGCCATGTACCTTCCCAAGGTCATCGCCTTCAACGCCAAGGATGAGACCGCAAAGCAGCGCTATGCCGTGATCGCGGACTACATGCACCTGGGCGGGACCACCGAGGATGACAAGGTCAGGAAGCTGATCGACTATGTCCGCGGCATGAACGACGACATGAATATCCCTCACTGCATCGGCAAATACGGCAAGGACAGCTTCCCCTGCGAGCAGGGCTTTGTCCCGGAGAATGTCTTCCTCGAGAGACTTCCTTCCATCGCCGCCAACGCGATCCTCGATGCATGTACAGGGTCCAACCCCCGTCAGCCTTCTCAGGAGGAGATGGAAAAGCTGCTTAAGTGCTGCTACTACGACACAGAAGTAGACTTCTGATTTAATTTGGATTTCTGATTTGATCAGATTTCTGATAACATCGGATTTCCGATTCTCATTAGTCTCTGATTTAACTGGGATCCTGATTCAAGTGGGTCCTGATTCTGTCAGATTTTTAAACGAATCAATATTCTGTGCCTCCTCAACACAGATATCGTGAAAAAAACAGCTGTGCCCGGCGATCCTGAGTCCGGGCACAGCTGTTTGATTTAAAAAACGATTATAAAAATAATGCAGTCTGACCGGGAGCGGAAGCTCCTGGATCGCAGCTGACAGTTTCTTCCTGCAAATGGATCCGGGAAACACAGCTGACAGTTTCATCATGCCCGGGAGCTCCGGAATCACAGATGACACTCTCGCAGCAGGGAGACTGGATGGCGCCGGTTCCAGTACCTGTCAGTGGCTCTTTTCCCGCCAGCCTTATGTGAAAATAGAGGACTGCGAAAATGCAGAGCGCGATGCCCGCAATGGTCACGACCAGATCAAGCAGGTTTTCCGGTCCGGACCGGGCAGCCTGCGCCATCCGCACAGGGGTATGGGGACGGCTGACGGCCTGAGCCGGAGCTTTTGGTCGGGCAGGAGCGGTGGAGGAAGCGGCAGGATCCTGAGCCTGGTCAGGGGAAGGCGTGCGCTTCTGCTGAGAGGAAGACGCTGGGGCTGTGTTTGCAGACTCCGACGCTGGACGGTCGGTCCGGTCTGTATCTGTGTTTCGGTGTGTACCGGCGGGCTGGTCTGTATCCGTGCTTCGGTGCGTATCGGCAGCCTGGTCTGTATCCGTGCTTCGGTGCGTATCGGCGGCCTTGCCTGTATCCGTGCCCCTGTGCATGCCGGGCGTCTGGTCCGGTGTCCTGTCCCTATGGGATCCGGAAATTATGTCAGGATTGGCAGAGGTTCTGGCTTGTGTTGTGAGCTCCGGGCCGGGCCGGTGATCTTTTCCTGCGGATTCGGTGTGGATCAGGGGAGAAAAATAGACGGCTGTATGTCCCGCATCGTCCGGAGAAGCTGACGGACTGCTGCCGGTGTAGGAAGAAGTCCGGGGATTGTTTTCCTTAGCAGGTGTCTGGTATGTCCGGGCGGGAGAGGGGGCCGCGGCACGTTGAGGAACTGCCGCAGAGGCGGATGTTTTGCCGGGAGCGGAGAGGGGAGCGGTCTCCTCTGAGGAGGGATCATCTGTATCCTCCGGATCCGGCAGGAACCATTCGTCCAGAAGGTTGGCGTCGATCGGGATGTCATAAAAAGCTTCCGCGTCCAGTTCCAGGGTGGCGGAGCTGTTGTAGTCAAACAGACCGCTGCCTCCGGGAGCGGAGGGTGCGGGTGTGGTTCCACCGGAGGTGGAAGGCGCGGGTGTGGATCCGCCGGGGGCGGATGCGGACTGCTGCTTGAAAAGAGCTGAAGAGCGTTTGGAGGCCGGAGAGGCCTTCTTTTTGTTTTTGCTTTTTTTTCGTCCGCTGTGGTGTCTGTTCAGTATATCCATTCGAAATCCCCTGTCGTCAGGTCCAAAATTATCCTGCGCCAGCGTCTTTTGCTCCGCAAAATCCGCCGGAAACACAAAGTGTTTCCGATGCCGGGTTTGGCAATACACCATGGAAATGGCTCGCAAAAATGCTCTGTATCTGAAAATGTGAAGCATTTAAAATGCGACGCATTTTTGTTCGCTGACTTATTGGCGCTCCCGCGCCAGCGTCTTTTGCTCCGCAAAATCCGCCGGAAGCGCTTCGCGCTTCCGATAAGTCACATTATACCTGAAAAGTGAATCCGGTAAAAGGCTTCAAAGTCTCAGTTGTTTTTCTCAGCAAAGATCCTGATCAGGGAGAGCAGGATGCGGGCGGCATTTTCCATGCCTTCCGCGGTGCAGTGTTCGGTCAGGCCGTGGAAGCCGTAGGCTCCGGCTCCGAGATTGGGGCAGGGGAGGCCCTGGAAGGTCAGGCGGGCGCCGTCGGTGCCTCCGCGGATGGGGAGGTAGGAGGGCTGCATGCCGGCTCTGCGGATGGCTTCCTCGATTTCTCTGAGGAAGCCGGGGTGGTTTTTCATGATCTCCGCCATGTTGCGGTAGGAATCTTTGATCTGGGCGGTCAGGACTTCTCTGCCCAGGGTCCTGTTGACGGCGGAGACAGTCTCGCGTATGGTCTGTTTGCGGTGTTCGAAGCTGTCCGGGTCGAAGTCGCGGATAATGTAGTGGGCGGAGGCATTTTCCACGTCTCCGGACAGTTCGAGGAGGTGGTAGAAGCCCTGCCGGTCTTCGGTCTGTTCGGGGACCTCGTCCGCGGGGAGGAGGGTGTGGAATTTCGCGAGGGCCGCGGCGGCGTTGATCATGATGCCTTTGGCAGAGCCGGGATGGGCCTGAACGCCGCGGGCGGTGATGTCCGCCGAGCAGGCGTAGAAGTTCTCGGCCTCGATAATGTTCTCTTCTCCGCCGTCCACGGTGACCGCATAGTCGGCCCCGAAGGCACCGAGGTCAAATTTGAGGACGCCGGTGCCGACCTCCTCGTCGGGAGTAAAGGCGATGCAGATCCTGCCGTGGGGGAAGATCTCATTCCAGTCCGGAAGGAGGTCAGTCTTTCCGGACTGCGCGGGTTTGTCCGCGCCGGATGAGAGCAGGGAGTCGTTTTTCATCAGGAGCTCAGCCAGACCCATGATGGCCGTCAGGCCGGCCTTGTCATCGGCCCCCAGGATGGTGGTCCCGTCGGAGACGATCAGGGTCCGGCCCCGCAGGGCGGGCAGGCCGGGAAAGTCCTTTGCCGTGAGCTGAAGGCCGCTCTTGAGCCGGACGTCCTCGCCATCGTAGTTTTCGATGACCCGGGGGCGGATGCCGTGTCCGTTCTCCACGGTATCCATGTGGGCGATCAGACCCAGGACCGGGCGGTCCTCCATGCCGGGCGTGGCGGGGATATGGGCGTATACGGTGCAGTGCCGGTCCACAAAGGCATCCCCGATCCCCAGCTTATGCAGGTCCTCCACCAGCATATTGGCAAAGGTCCACTGCTCCGGGGAGGAGGGGACGGTCTCCTGATCGTCGATCGATACTGTGTCGATCTGGATATATCTGAGAAAGCGGTCCAGAAGGGAGTCTCTGAAGCTCTTGTCTGTGCTGTCTTTTCCTGTGTTGAACATTCTGTCTGTGACCTCCTGAATTGATTGGATTGTTTTTCTATTTATTTTCACAATCAATACATTGTTATGGAGAGCGGGGAAAAAGTCAAGCCTCTTTCCCGCTTCGGGGAATTGGCTTATAATAAAGGCTGCAGGTCACGCCCGGCCGAGGGCGTAAACAACTGATAAAGGACAGAGTATCAGCTGCGGGATATTTGAGAAGGGAGGCGGACAGGGAATGAAGTATTACAGAACATTTCGAAACTATATGGAATGCTTTCTGGTCTTCAGTCTTTCGGGCTGGCTCTACGAAGTGATCTGGTGCGGGCTGATCGAGCAGAACATGGGCTTTATCAACCGGGGCTTTCTGTTCGGTCCATGGCTTCCCATCTATGGATTCGGCATGATCATCATCCTGGAGCTCCTGAAAAGGTTCAGGATCAGGAACCCCTGGCTGGTCTTCGCCTTCGGAGTGGCCGTGGCCGTCGTGGCGGAGCTGATCGCCAGTTATCTGATGGAGGCCCTGATCGGGGAATTTTTATGGGATTACAGAGGGTATTTCATGAATTTCCAGGGCAGGATCGCCCTCAAGCCGGATCTCATGTTCGGCTTTCTGATCCTGGCAGGGGTCTTTATCGTACAGCCTTTTCTGACCAGGATCCAGGACCGGTATGATGACAGCAGGATCCATAACTTGAGCTTCTGGCTGGTCCTGATCCTGTTCATCATTGACCTGATTGCCAGGATCCCTCTGGGCAGCAATTTCACAGGGGCGGTGGGATTCTGACAGAAAATATAAGCCGGATAAAAGCGTTCCGAATTGCTCATGAAAAATGAGTCGGATAGAAACGTCCC
>CAMNFJ010000073.1:0-14107 GCA_946536955.1 uncultured Lachnospiraceae bacterium | reverse complement strand
TCTTGTCCGGCATGATCGTCGTAGGCTCGTCGATCTCGATCTCGGACATCTTGACCCTGGCATCCTCCAGCAGCATGGGCTTTTCAAAGCCGAACCTGTCCAGCAGGTACTGGGTCTCTGTGCCCAGCTTGCCCAGTCTGCACGGGATGGCCTTCACGCCGTTGGCACGCTTGAAAAAGGCGTATCCGATCGCGGCAGCGATCGAATCGGTGTCGGGATGCTGATGCCCGGTAATATAGATCACATCCTGGTTCATTTTCTTCCTCCTGTTTTTATGATCAATAGAATGTTCCATCTCCCTGTCCGGGTGCCTCGGTTTCATCGAAGGAGGCGGGAGAGTCTCCTTCTGTTTCAGCTTCATCAAAGGTCCCGGAAGTGTTTCCGGTTTCTTCCGCTTCATTGAAGTTTTCTGAAGATTCTCCTTCCGTTTCAGCTTCATCCAAGGTTCCGGAAGTGTTTCCGGCATCTTCCGCTTCCTCCGGGCCGGCTTCGTCAAAGGGATTGAGGGAGGACCAGGGATGGTCCGTCCTGTCCAGATATTCCTCCAGACAGATCCCCGCGTCAAAGATCCTTCGCGCACGTTCCTTTCCGACATAGCGGTAGTGCCAGGGCTCAAAAATGATGCCCGTGATCTCGTTTTTATCCTTTGGATAGCGCAGAATGAAACCGTACTTCCAACAGTTTTCCATCAGCCACTGCTGGGTGAAGGTGTCCACCTGGCTCTCGTCCAGATTCATGTTTTCCGAGGAATAGATATCCGCGGCGAGTCCCAGCTCATGCTCGCTGGTCCCCGGGATCGCGACCGCAGTGGCCGCGAGGGCCTCGGCCTCCTCCCTGGTGCTCACGGAATAGATCCACCGCTCGATCTGCTCATCAAAGAGCATGACCTGCTTGTCGTGGGGCCTGTAGCCCGAGCATACGATGGGCGTCCCCCCGGCTTCCTCGCAATCGCGGAGCATTTCCATCAGGGGTTCGTAGGCGGTGGTCCCGATCATCTGGCCGTTGGGCAGTTCGACCGGTTCCACCTCGTAATCCTCGGGAAGCTGGTGCCACTTGTTGACGAGGATCAGAAGAGGGTCTTTTTCCAGTTCCCTCCTTCTCTCCTCTCTCACCTGCTCCCAGAGCCGCGTCTGTGCCCCGGGTTCCGGAGAAAACTCATCTCCCCTGCCGGCCTCCAGGATCTCCAGGTAGCTGCTGCGGACAGATTCCTCAGCCTGCTCCTTGAGGGCAAAAACTCCCTCCCTGGTCCTTGAAAAGAGCCCGCGGAAGGCATAGGCGATCTCGCTGTCCTGCTGTCCGGCCGGGTCCTGGCCGGGAATGGTCTGGGACCAGCCCCCGGCAGCCGCCGGTTCCATTCCGTCGTAATTCGCCTCCGAGTCCTCCAGGGTCTCCCCGGAGCCTGCGGTCTGAGTCCCGCTGTCCGCAGGACCTCCCTTTCCGCCGCTGATGCTCAGGAAGAGTACCAGGACCAGGAGTCCAGCAGCGACCCCGACAACAGCCGTCGCCGCGATCGTGTAGCCGACCTTCCTGACAAGAGATGCGAAAAAGGCCTTCCAGCCCCTGACGCACTTGTCCAGAAAGCCGGACACAAGCTTCATAAATTTCTTCCAGCAGTCCCTGAGTGTTTCCACAGTGGCCGCCGGCTTCTTTTTCCTGTCTTTCTCAGGCTCAGAGGCTGTAGAAGGAGCTGCTTCCGGTTTCTTTTCCTCAGGTTCAGCGGCCAGGGAAGGTGCTGCCTCAGACTTCTTTTCCTCAGATTCAGCGGCCGGGGAAGGTGCTGCCTCAGACTTCTTTTCCTCCGGCTCAGGAGCTGTGGAAGGAGCAGACGCAAACATCCGCCGCTTCTTTTTTCCCGGCTCTGAGGATGCGGGGGAAGCAGTTGCAGACGACCCTTCCGATGTCTTCTCACTGCCGGCAGGGGCCTTCACGACGTCTGTGTCTGTCTTCGCGCTGCCTGCAGAGGCCTTCGGGCTGTCTGACTTTGCGGAGGATCCGGAAGCTCTGCGTTTTTTCCGGCTTTTCTTCCTTTTTCCTGTTGAAGTCCTTTTTCTGGTCTTCGAGGTCTTCTGTTCAGGAGGATCCTTCCTTTTTTCAGAAGAAACTCCTTCCCCCTCCCCGGCCGGCCGGTCTGAATCTTTTATGATGTTTTCCTTACTGTCGGGGGCATTCTGCATCTTTTCGCTGTCTTCCCTTCATCTGGTAATTTTGCTCCTGTTCACACGGAAAAGAGGAATCTGAGTTTCTGTTCGCAGCCACCGGATTCGAGGTGATTCTCGCGCCAACGCGGGGCATTGCTGCGGAGGGCCTGAATCAGGATGCTTTTTTATTGAGAGAGGTACTCCTCCAGGCAGATGCCTCTGGAATAGATCTCCGCGGCTATGTCTTTGCCGACATACCTGTAGTGCCAGGGTTCGTAGATGATCCCTGTCAGGTCGCTTTTATCCACCGGATAGCGGAGGATAAAACCGTATTTCCAGCTGTTGGCCATGAGCCATTTCTGGGTCACGGTCTCCGCCTGTGACTCATCGAGATTCTGGTTTGTATAATCACAGAGATCAACTGCCAGCCCGACCTCGTGCTCACTGGTGCCCGGAACCGCGACGACCTTTCCGGCTTCCTTCTCTGCCTGAGCCCGGTCCATGCCCTCATCCATGTGCTTTTTTACCTGGGCCTCATAGAGGCCGATCTGCTTCTCATGGGTGCGGTAAGAGGAGCATACGACAGGGTTTCCGCCGTTTTTCGTGCAGTCCGTGAGCATCTCCATGAGGTCGTCGTAGCAGCGGCTGTCGACAGATTCCCCGTTGGGAAGGGAGGTCGTCTCGACGCTGTAGCCTTCGGGAAGGGGGTGCCAGGGATTGGCCAGGATGAGATTCCACTCCGTCTGCCGGCTGTAGCTGCGCTCCTGCGTCTCCTGCCCGTCTCCGGCCGCGGCGGTCTCCGTCTCCTGTCCGTTCTCTTTCTCTTCCGTATCCTGCGTTTCCTCCGGGGGAGCTTTCTGTCTGTCCGCCTCTTCAGCCTTGGCCGCCTGCCCGGTGGAATCCGTCTGAGATCCATCATCCCCGGGTTCTGAGGACTCTTCCTCCTGGTCCTGCGGCGGGACTGCACCGTCCCCTGTACCGTCTTGAGTCTCTTCCGTGTCCGCAGTGCCTGCGGCCACGGCGGGAGCCGGAGCCGCTGCCTCCTGGCCCTGATCCTCTTTTCCGGACCGGACCTTGACGACGACCGCCACGATCACAAGAACCAGCAGGACCAGGACGACAGCTGCCGCCGCCCCGATCCGGAAGTGCATCTGCCGGATCTGTTTCTCCCGCTCTTTTCTGAGCTGGTCGCGGCGCTGCCGCCTGCGCTCGGAATAATCGTCCTCCAGGCGGTCCGCCCTGCTCTGCCGGGAGAGGTCTCCCTCCGGCAGATCCTCCTCGAAAAAGAAGGCCCTCTCGGGGATCTTCCCGGAGCCGGCAGGATCACGCCTCGTTCTTTCGTCTTCCATGTATGGATCGTATGGATCCGCGGAATATCTCCCGGAGCCCCTTCCGGAGGTCCGGCTGCTGCCGTAGCCCGTCCCGGTCGTGCGCCCGCTGCCATAGCTGCCGTAGCTGTCATAGCCCGCGCCGGTGGTCCGGCCGCTGCCAGTGCCCGTCCCGGTCGTGCGCCCGCTGCCATAGCTGCCGTAGCCTGAGCCGGTTGCACGGCCGTTACCATTATAGTTTCTGTCCGTGGTTCTCCGGCTGGTGTAGCGGCCGTCGTCTGTCCCGGCGGTCCGGCCGCTGCCATAACTGCCATAACTGTCATAGCCAGCGCCGGTGGTCCGGCCGCTGCCAGTGTCCGTCCCGGTCGTACGCCCGCTGCCATAGCTGCCGTAGCCTGTCCCGGCATTCCGGCCGCTGCCATAGCTGCCGTAGCCTGTCCCGGCATTCCGGCCGCTGCCATATCTGTCGTAGCCTGTCCCGGCATTCCGGCCGCTGCCATATCTGTCGTAGCCTGTCCCGGTGGTACGGTTTCTGCCGTAGCCTGTCCCAGTGGTCCGGCTGTTGTCATAACTGCCGTAGCCTGCGGAAGAGCGGGGGACCCGGGTCACGCGGCTCCGCCTCCCTCTGCCGGAAGATCCTGAGGGCACAAAAAGATCAGCAGAGATCTCCCTGCTGCCCGTCCGGTGGCTTCCAGTGTCCCAATCCTCTGCCGTAAGGCCGGGAGTCCTTCCCCCGGATCCGCTTCCCGCGCCGGTGTTTTCCCGGTAGTCTTCCCGGATCATCCAGTCCTCCGGATCATTTTCCATTCCGGATCCGCCGGAGGACCGGCGAAAGGCCGGCTGGGATCCTGCATAGCCGTTCACATCCACTTCCACGCGATGTCTCTCGCGATAGGGTCTTGCCTCCTCGCTCTCCTGATCTCCCCGGAGATCAAAAAGGTCTGTCCGCGTTCCCCCTGTGCGCCTGGATTCCACTCTGTTCAGTTGTCTGTTTCTGTTTTTATTTGAACCGGAAGCCATGGGGCACCTCTTTTATCAGCCGCGATTGGAACTGCGGCTTAAAATGAATTCAATCATCCGATCAATATGTCTTTTCCGTCCTGATCCTCCCAGGTCTTGTCGCTGATGATATATCGGGGACGGTGCTTTGTCTCCATATAGGTCTTGCCCACGTATTCCCCGATCACACCGATGCCCAGCAGCTGGATCCCTCCCAGAAAGCAGAGGATGCAGACCATGCTGGACCAGCCTGTGACGGCCACTCCCATGAAGTGGGCCGCGATCGACCAGATGACGCCGATAAAGCTGACCAGGGCGACCAGGCAGCCGAAGCCGGTGATCAGACGGATGGGTTTTGTGCTCATGCTGGTGATCCCATCCAGGGCGAGGGCCAGCATTTTGGACAGGGGGTAGTGGCTCTCCCCCGCTATGCGCTCATGTCTCTCATAATAGACGGACGTGGACTTGAAGCCGACCAGGGGGAACATCCCCCTCAGAAAGAGATTGACCTCCCGGTAGTTTTCAAAAGCCCGCAGGACTCTAGCGGAGACCAGGCGGTAGTCGGCGTGATTGTAGACGACCTCCGTCCCCATATCATTCATCAGCTTATAGAAGCCCTCGGCCGTCACACGCTTGAACCATGTGTCGGTGTCCCTGCGGGACCGGACGCCGTAGACGATCTCACAGCCTTCATGATACTGGCGCACCATTTCGTCCATGGCATTGATGTCATCCTGACCGTCGCAGTCGATGGAGATCGTGATGTCGCAGTGGTCTTTGGCCGTCATCAGGCCGGCCAGGACAGCATTCTGATGTCCCCTGTTGCGGCTCTGCGAGATCCCCCGGAAATGAACGTCGGATCCGGCCAGCTCCCGGATGATCTCCCAGGTCCTGTCCCTGGATCCGTCATTGACAAAGAGGATCCTGCTGTCATCGGACACCAGGCCGGCCTGGGCCAGCTGCCGGATCTTGTCCAGAAACATAGGCGCTGTGATCGGCAGGACCTCCTGCTCATTGTAACAGGGTATAACGATCCACAGGATCGGGAGTGCTTTTTCCATTTTCTGCTTTCTTCCTTCAGGTCGGGACTTGTTGGGCATAAGAAACGGATAATAACTTCAGCTCTGCGTCTGCAGGGACAGCGCATTTTATATTGTAACACAATTTGCCTGTCCTGTACTGCCGCAGCAAAATTTTAGTCGGACGCGCCGGCCAGGTAGTTTATAAATTGCTGTGCGGTACGTCCCGAGGCTCCTCCGCTTCTGAGTTCCCACTGGTTGGCCTTCTGCAGCAGTTCCTCCTCGGTCAGGGTGATCTGAGGATATTTTGCCGCAAGTTCCTTGACGATGTGCAGGTATTCCTTGTGGGAGGGCTTCATGTAGCCGATGGAGATTCCGAAGCGGGCCACGAGGGAAAGTTTCTCCTGCATGGTGTCTGACCTGTGGAGCTCGTCGTCGGACCGGTCGGACCTGTCGGACCAGGTCTCGCGGATCAGGTGGCGGCGGTTGGAGGTCGCGTAGATCAGGACATTTTCCGGTTTGGTCTCCAGTCCGCCCTCGATGACAGCCTTGAGGTATTTGTATTCGATCTCAAATTCCTCGAAGGAGAGGTCGTCCATATAAATAATGAAGCGGTAGTTGCGGTTTTTCACTTCGGCCAGGATCCGCTGCAGGTAGCGGAATTCATGCTTGTAGACCTCGATCATGCGCAGGCCCCTGTCGTAATACTGGTTGAGGATGGCCTTGATGCTGGTGGATTTGCCGGTTCCGGCATCCCCGTAGAGCAGGACGTTGTTGGCGGTCCGGCCGCTGACAAAGGCCTCGGTATTGGCGATCAGTCTCTCCTTCTGCAGTTCGTAGCCGATCAGATCGTCCAGGACCACGTCGCTGGTGGCTGTGATGGGGATCAGGAAGTCGTCCTCTCCTGCAGCCGCGTAATCCACCGAGGCGGCCGCGCCCGCTTCCGGGACGGCTCCCTCTGAGGAATTGCTCCAGCGCTCATTGATGCGGAAGGCCTTGTTGAGGCCGAACATGCCGACGCCGTAATCCCGGTAAAAATCCGTCACGATCCTGTACATATCGTCCTCGTCCGCGGACTCCTCCAGCTTTAAGCTCAGGGCCTGGACCTTCTCGCTCACACTCCGGTTGTAGACGCGCTCCTTTTTCCCCACGGAGTGATAATTTTCGATGATGGAAAAGACGTCTGTCTCCAGCGCCTTCTCAAGCCTGGAAAAATCGTAATCAAAGAGCCTGCGGAAGATCCGCAGGTCGCTTTTGACAAAATGATTGACAGATCCGTCATTGGCGCCGACCTTTTCCGAGACAAGGGTAAAGGGCGTCTCTGTCATGGCCAGCAGGAAGGCCAGGTAATTGTGCCAGAGATTTTTGTCAAAGCCATAGCGGGTCGCCAGGTCCAGCAGACGGTGGATCTGGTCCAGGACCTGCGCGGTCAGGGCCTCCCGGTCATAATCCCCCTTGTCAAACAGCCGGCAGACGTCGGCCAGCCGCATCAGGATACTGTCCTCTCCGATTTCCCTGTAAACGATCAGTTTCGATGTCAGTCTGTACATATATAGATCCTCCATGCGCCTTTTTGCGGTCCGTCCGCGGCCGGCAGGCTCGCTGTTCTATTTATACTACATTTGCAGGGTTTTGTGCCACAACCGGGCCGGGAAAAAGGGGAAGCCCCGCCTGTTTTATGGATGGGCACGGATGCGGTGCGGAAGATGTTGACATGTCTTTGAAAAGCAAGACATATCAACCCGCATCCGGCGCGCAAGACTCGCAAGCGAGTCTTGAGTGGATACGTAAAAAACACCGGTCCTTCCGGGAGTACACTCTCCAGAAGAACCGATGTGGTTTTCCCAGTCAGGGGGCTGTCACGCCGTCTGCCGGCAGGGGGCAGAGGCGGGGTCCGCAGGTATCTGCTCAGTCCCTGTCAAAGCAGATGGGCGCGGAGCTCTTCCCCGGAGGCAGAGCTCAGATAAGCGGGGGCGATGTCAAAAACGGTGACCGCGCCGGTCTTTCCTTCCCTGCTCAGACGGGCCACTGCTCTTGCGTAGGCGGCCAGGACGGAGCCTGTGAACTCGGGATTGGAATCCAGCTTGAGGCTGTACTCAATGACATGGCCGTTCTCTTTGCCAGGGCCGGTCACGCCGCTGCGGATCACGCTGCCACCGTGAGGAAGCCCGGAGTGATCGCGCTTCATCTCCTCCGCGCTGATGAAATGCACAGTGGTATCGTACTCGTCGAAGTAATTGGGCATGGTCTTGATCTCATTTTCGATCCTGGCCAGGTCCGCGCCCTCCTCGGCCACGACAAAGCACTCTCTGGTGTGCTTCTGGCGGGTCGTGAGCTCGGGATTCTCTCCGTTGCGGACGCTTGCAACGGCGGCCTCCACGGGGATCGTGTACTGGCGGGCGTCAAGAACGCCTTCGATCCGGCGCACAGCATCGGAATGTCCCTGGCTGACCCCCTTGCCCCAGAAGGTATAATCCCTGCCCTCGGGAAGGATGCAGTTCATGTAGAGACGGTTGAGGGAGAACATACCGGGATCCCAGCCGCAGGAGATCAGGCCGACATGGCCGCCCTTTTTGGCCGCAGCGTCCACGTTTGCGAAGTGGACCGGGATATTGGCGTGGGTGTCGAAGCTGTCCACCACGTTAAACATCTCCGCGTATTTGGGAGTCTGCACAGGCAGGTCCGTGGCACTGCCGCCGCAGATCACCAGGACATCCAGCTTGCCCTGCATGGACGCAGCCTCCTCCTGGGAGAGGACGGGCACACCCGCTGTGCGGATCTTGACGGAGGCGGGGTCACGGCGGGTAAAGACCGCGGCCAGCTCCAGATCATCGTTCTGCATAATGGCGCTCTCCACGCCCTTTGCCAGGTTTCCGTATCCGAGGATTCCGATTCTAACACTCATTTCAATCATTCTCCTTGTGCTATAGCCTGAAATATTCCTTATTTCTGTTTTTTACTGTACCACATAGACGTGCTAAAGTGTCTTAAACAAGAAAAAAGTATAACATGCCGGGTCAGTTATGACAATCCCCAGTTAGTCTAAACTTTATGGATCGGATCTTTATTGGTCAAATCATTTTTGATCAACCATTATTGATCAGATCATTTTTGATCAAATCATTTATGATTTTATTAACCCTGCGGTCGTAGGTCAGAAGTCCGTTGGTCTCCTCCTCGATGTCGGAGACCTGGGTGTAGACCGCCCCGGACAGCCCCTGCGGGACCAGGGCATGGATCTTGTCCATCAGGGTCTGGAAGGTCTCCCGGAAGACATCCGGCTCGACCGTGTGGTAGCCGTATACCTCGTCGCTCATGACATGGCCGGCGGTTATGGCATTGATCCCGCCGTATTCCGACAGGACAAAGGGCCTGGGATCCTTTTCCACCGCAGGTTCCCGGAAATAGTTGTGGACGCTGCACACATCGCCCCCGCCCTGGTCAAACCAGCCGCTGGCGTGGTCGACCGGCCGGTCCGGGTCCTCCTCTCTGACGATTTCCGCGATCCGGAGGGCATCAAACTGGCCCCAGCCCTCATTGAAGGGGATCCACATGCCGATACAGGGGGAGCTGCAGAGCTGCCGGATCATTTTCCGCAGGTCTGCCTCAAACCTCTGCCTGGCCCGCCCGTCCTCTCTGGCGAAAAGCCGGTAGCGGTCATCCCGCAGCATTTTTCCCAGGCCGGGAAAGACAGTCGGCAGATAGGTCTGCAGGAGCTTATTGACGGGGCCGCCTCCATTGACCATGTCCTGCCAGACCACCATGCCCAGGCGGTCACAGTGGTAGTACCATCTGGCGGCCTCGATCTTGACATGCTTGCGGATCATATTGAAGCCGGCCTCCTTCATCTGCAGAATGTCAAAGACCATGGCCTCGTCAGCCGGAGCTGTCATCAGGGTCTCCGGCCAGTAGCCCTGGTCCAGCACCCCGTGGAAAAAGTAAGGCTGCCCGTTCAGGGTCAGGCAGGGCCTGCCCGCGGAATCAGTCCCCGTGCCGAAGGACCGCATGGCGAAATAGCTCTCCACCAGGTCCTTTCCCGCCTCGATGCGAAGGGCATAGAGGTGGGGGTCGTCAGGACTCCAGAGCCTGGGGCAGGGGACAGGGATCCTGACCCTGACCCGGGATTTTTCGATCCGGAAGCTTTTCACGCAGACTGCGGTCTTCGTGTCCGCTCCGGCTTTCTCCCCGGCCCCGGCCTCTCCTGTCCTGTCCGCTCCGGCATCCGTGTCCTCTCCGGTTTCCTCTCCGTTCCCGGCAGCCCCGGTCTCCGCTTTCTCTCCGGTTTTCTCTCCGTTCCCGGCTGCCCCGGTCTCCGCGTCCTCTCCGACGGTGATCCGCACCTGTCTTCCCCTGCCCGCTCCGGAAAATTCCATCTCCAGGAGGACTTCCTCCTCCCCCGGCCGGGGGCTGACCCTCAGATCCTTTAAATAAAATTCCGGGACGGACTCCAGCCAGACGGTCTGCCAGATTCCGCTCTGGGCATGATAATACATGCCCTCCGGCTCCAGGGTCTGCTTTCCGCGGCAGGCCGTCCCGCGGTCCGTGTCATCCCGGACACAGACCAGGAGCTCGTTGGCCCCGGGCCGTACATAATCCGTCACATCCAGGCAGAAGGCCAGATATCCGTTTCTGTGACTGCCTGCCGCATGGCCGTTCCACCAGACCCTGCAGCGTTCATCCACAGCGCCGAAGTGGAGGAGGAGGCGGCTCCCCTCTTTGAGATCTCCGATCATGACCGTCCGCCTGTACCAGAGGTCCTGGCCGGGCTGCAGGATCCTGCCCACGCCGGACCGGACTGTCTCCGGGGAAAAGGGGACCAGGATCCTTCCGTCTGCCTTCCCCATGCCGGCCCCCGCCGGGCGGATGGCATAGTCCCACCAGCCGTTGAGGTTCTGCCAGCTGCCCCTGCGCAGCCGGGGCCTGGGGTATTCGGGAAGGGGCAGGGCCTGCGGGCCGTCCTCCGCCTCCTGACTCCAGATCGTGGTGAGAGTATGGGTCACAGGATTCTTTTTTCTTCCGGGCTGCAGAGCCCTGACCATATCCGCAATTCGCATTGACAGCACCTCCTCGTTTTTCAGGACTCTTTTTTCAGAACCTTCTCTCAGAATTTTTCATTCATGTCCTTCTTCAAAACCTCTTCAGAAGCTTTCCTGTTTTTCCGCCAAATGGAGTTCCGGCCCGGTCTTATACCGGCTCAGGTCTCAGGCCGGCTGCTGATCAGGATCGCGGCCAGGACCAGGGCAATGCCCGCGATCTCATCCGCGTGCAGGACCTCGTGAAAGACCAGGATCCCCAGGATCGTGGCGACGACAGGCTCCACCGAGGCCAGAATCGAGGCCCTCCCGTTGTCCACTCCTTCCAGTCCCCGCGTATACAGGATATAGGGGAGAACGGTCGTGACGATCCCGAAGAAGATGATGAACGCGGTCAGCGGCGCGGAGCTGGTAAAGGCCCTGTGGATGTTTGCCAGAGATACAAAGGGAAGGGTCCCGGCGGTGGCAAAGAGAAAGGTATAGAAGGAAATCGTCAGGCTCCGGTAGCCCCTCTCCAGGGCGAACCTGCCGAAAATGGAATAGAGGCCATAGCCGATCCCGGCGCCCAGGCCGATGAAAAAGGCCGCCGGCGTCAGGGACGCGCCGCCCCGCAGCAGGCCGCTCACACAGACACAGCCGGCGAAGGTCAGGACCAGAGCGGTCAGCTTGGGCCCTGTGATCCTTTCTTTGAAAAGGACCGCGGACAGGACGATGACAAAGGCAGGGGCCGTGTAGAGCAGGACAGCCGCGACCGAGAGGGAGGTCAGCTCGATCGTCGTGAAATAACAGAGGTTAAAAAAGACGATGCTCAGCACGCCGGTGCCGAAAAAGCACCAGAGGTCCCGCAGGCGGATCTTGAGAAGGGACCGGTCCCTGGCCAGCAGATAAAAAAAGAGAACCGCTGCTGTCACGACGCTCCGCAGCATGGCGATCTCTGCGGTGCTGCAGCCTGCGTCCCCCAGCCTGCGAACAAAAAGGCCCATACTGCCCCACAGGGCCCCGGCGATCAAAATATACAGAGGCGCATAGCGGTCCGCCACAGCTGTCTGCTGCATGGTCTTTTCCTCCCGATCATCGTAGTCATGTATGCCTGCGCGGCATGGCCCGGCCCTTTTTTGCGGTCGGGCACAAAGGATCCCGCAGGTCCGGCCCTTTTTAGGGCCAGGGACGCAAAGGGAGCCCGCTGGTCCGGCCCTTTTTACGTCCGGGGCCGCACATGTCTCTCAGGCCCTGTTTCAGGAGCCGGCCCTGTCCGCCAGAAGGCTCCTGTAGGCCATAATGCCGGCCACCGTCTTGGCGTCCTGGATCTCTCCGGCATAGATCCGCCGGCAGAGCTCCTTCAGGGGCAGGGCGCAGAGCCCGATCTCCTCGGCCTGGTCCAGCTTCTGGCCGCCGGCCGGCTCCAGGTCCTCCGCCAGGTAGATATCCGTCGCCTCATTGCACCAGGCAACGGCCGTCAGGATATGGGCCAGCTTCGTCATCCTGCCTGGCCGGTAGCCGGTCTCCTCCTCCAGCTCCCTGGCCGCCGTGTCGGCCGGATCCTCTCCCTCGGCCTCCCGCGCCCCGGCGGGCAGCTCCAGGGTCTCCCGGTCAATGGCCGGCCGGTACTGACGGATGAGGAGTACGCGGCCGTCCGGCAGGACCGGGACCGAGCAGGCTCCTCCGCCCTTTTTGTGACGCACATAGTCCCAGGTCTGCTCCGTGCCGTCCGGCAGGACCATGGTGTCCCGGTAAAACTCCAGGACCGCGCCGGCCTCCGCCAGCTTACGCTGTGTTCTGTGGAGTCTGTATTCCATCTTCTGTCCTCCTCGGGAACTGTATCTTACATGTGTCTTATGATTTAAGGGTCAAAAGTATCGTAAAGGCTCTGAGACTCGTCAAGTTGCACAAACAGCCGAAGGGCCTTGGCGAGCGGCCGGTACTTGGCCGCTGGTTTTTAGCGGCCTTAGTACCGCTGCCAGCGAGGGTAGAGCGAGAGCGTGCCCGAGGCGTTTGTGCAACTTGACGAGTCGGGGTTTACTCAGCCACCTTTTGACCTTACTGCACCATATTCTGTCTTACAGGCCGGCCGCCTTTGCCTTCGCGCGGCTGACCTCCGTCAGCTTCCCCAGGGCCATGCCGTGGGAGGCCTTGAAGAGGATGACCGTTCCCGGTTTCGTGACCTCCTCCACGGCCCCGGCGGCGGACTGTCTGTCCTCATAGGCCCGCACATCCGCAAGGCCCTCTTTGGCCGCTTCCTCCGCCATATAGCGCGAGAGCTTTCCGACCGCGATCAGGGTATCGATGCCGGCCTTCGCGGCGGCGGCCCCCACCCTGCGGTGTAGCTCCTCGGCGTATTCTCCCTGCTCCAGCATATCCCCCAGGACGGCCACCCGCCTGGATGCCGGCAGGGCCGCTATGATCCTGAGCGAGGACTCCATGGATTCCGGGCTGGCATTATAGGTGTCGTCAAAGAGCAGGACATCCCCGTATTTTTCACACCTCATGCGCTGGCCTGAGAAAGTCTCCAGCCCCCTGAGGATCTCCTCCCTGGTCATGCCCAGGAGGTCGGCGACCGCCACGGCGATCGACGCGGGCTCCACCAGATGGAGGCCTGCCGCGTGGATCACCAGATCCAGGTCCGCGGAAACGGTGGGCATGGAGATCCTGCAGCGGGTCACCAGGGAGAGCTTCTCCCGGCCCTTGTCCGGGGTCCCGGCCTGTCCGGCCTCGATCCCGCTGACTTCCAGGCGGACATGGCTGCCCCGGTAGGCGCAGTTACCGCCGGTCCCGGCAAATAGGATCCTGTACCTGGAGGACAGGACCGGGTCCTCCGCGATCCGGGGCAGGAAATCATCGTCCCCGCACAGGACGGCGGCCGCCCCCTCCGGCATGCCCTCAAAGATCTCCTTTTTGGCCCGGAAAATGTTTTCCCGGCTGCCCAGGATGCCGATGTGGGCCGTCCCGATGTTGGTGATCACCCCGATGTCCGGGGCGGCGATCCGGGTCAGGCGGCCGATCTCTCCGGGGTGGTTCATCCCCATCTCCAGGACCATGACCTCATCCTCGCGGGACAGGTCAAAGATGGTCATGGGCAGGCCGATCTCGTTGTTGAAATTCCCCCTGGTCGAGTGGACCCTGAACCGGCCCGACAGGACAGCCGCGACCATCTCCCGGCAGGTCGTCTTGCCGACGCTCCCGGTGATCCCGATGACCTTGACGTCAAATCTGGTCCGGTACCAGGCCGCAAGCCCGCCCAGGGCCCGCAGGGTGTCCTCCACGAGGACGTAATACTTGCCTGGACGCAGGACCTCCGGTCTTCTGCTGACCACACAGGCCGCCGCCCCCTGGTCCAGGGCGCTGTCCACAAAGGCATGGCCGTCAAACCTCTCCCCGCAGAGGGCGAAGAAAACACATCCGGGGATGATCCTGCGGCTGTCCGTCACAACGGACGTGATCTCGCAGGCACCGCTTTCGCCGTGACCTGCCTGGACTGCCGAAAGCTCTTCCCTTCCGTTTTCTGCTCCGTCCGCCGTGAGCAGGGTCCCCTGCACGGCAGCGACAAGCTCATGGACCAGTATTTTTTCCATCTCTTCCTTTTTCCTTCCTCA
>CAMNFJ010000072.1:0-14126 GCA_946536955.1 uncultured Lachnospiraceae bacterium | reverse complement strand
TAGAGCTCCTCGTTGACGGACTGCAGCTCTTCGTTGGAGCTCTGCAGCTCCTCATTGGCGGTCAGCAGCTCCTCGTTGGCCGCCTGCAGCTCCGCGTTGACGGACTCCAGCTCCGTGACCGTGCGGCTGAGGTTGTCCTGGGAGACATGGAGCTCCTTCTCCAGGTCCGCGATCCTCTGGGCCGCCGCGGTGTCAATGTCGTAGTGGTTCATGTCGACGGGCTGCTGGGCCTCCTGGGAGGACCGCAGAAAGGCCAGGGCCGTCACACCCGTGTCGCTCCCCATCCGGTCCGTGATTGGCTGGGCGACCAGGGAGATATATTCGGGCTGGCTGCTGATCTCCACCGGGATCCGGTCATAGGCGACCAGGCCCTGCTTCTCCCTCGACTCCTTCAGAGCCTTGGAGACCGCGATCTTGAGATCATTTCTGATCAGTGAAAAAATATCCAGGGTCACATTTCCGACTGGGATCGTGATGAAGTCGGAGCACTTGCCGTAGGAGTGGCAGAGCTCATTTTTCTCATTCACCAGGACACAGGCCGGCATGAGGATCTCCAGGGCTCTGGTATCCATCTCACTGGGGGAATATCCGGAATCCTGGTCATAGCTGTCCCCCTTGTAATGCTGGGGCATGAGCTGGCTCTCGATCCCCTGCAGGGAGTAGGTGATATGCTCGTGGGAAGGCGTGCGTCCCGCGCTGTTGTGGACAAAGATCTTCTCGTTGGGGCACAGGACCCGGAAGACGTCATCGTAATCAATGACCGACTCCGACCGGCCCAGGAAGAGATAGCCGCCGTCGTTGAGGGCCATGTGGAAGATGGCAAAGAGATTCCGCTGCAGGATATTCTGGAAATAGATCAGGAGATTTCTGCAGCTGACCAGGTCCAGCCGGCCGAAGGGCGGATCCTGAAAGACATTGTGCTGGGCGAAGACGATCATCTTGCGGATGTCGTGATTGACCACATAGCGGTTGCCCTTTTTGGTAAAGAAACGGCTCAGCCGCGTGACCGTGACATCCTCCAGAATGCTGTCGCCGTAGACGCCGCGCCCCGCCACGTTGATGGAATCGCCGTCCAGGTCCGTCGCGAAGATCTTGACATCCCTGCGCAGTCCCAGCTCATCCATGGCCTCCGCGAAGAGGATGGCGATCGAATAGGCCTCCTCACCTGTGGAACAGCCGGCCACCCAGACCCGGATCTGGTCCGATGCCCGGTGGCTCCTGAGCAGGTCCTTGACGACCCTCTCCTTGAGAATGTCAAAATAATCCGGGTCGCGGAAGAAGGAGGTGACTCCGATCAGGACCTCCTTGGCCAGCAGCCGGACCTCCTTCGGATTGTTGTTCATGTAGTTGACATATTCCTGCAGGTTGCGGTTGTGGGTGACCACGATCCTTCGCTCGATCCTGCGCAGGACGGTCGTCTGCTTGTAATAGGAATAGTTTATGTTTGTGACTTTCTTCAGTATGCTGAAGACCTGGGACATGAGGTCCCCGTCCGAGAGCTGCAGGCGCCGGCCCGCGTCCGCGATCGACCGGGAGATATGGGCCATCTCACGGGCGATGCTGTCCGGGTTCAGGATCAGGTCCGCGAAGCCGGTCGCGATCGCGCTCCGGGGCATGCCGTCAAACTTGGCGCTCTCCGGCGACTGGACGATGATCAGGCCGTTCCGGTCCTTGATCGACCGGATCCCGTTTGTCCCGTCCGATCCCGTTCCTGACAGAATGATGGCGACCGCCCGGTTCTCATAGGTCTTGGCCAGAGACCGGAAAAAGATATCAATGGGATGGTTGATGTGCTGGTGGTTGTACTCCTGCAGATGCAGCACATCCTGCTCGATCTCCATATTGTATTTGGGAGGAAGCATGTAAACCGTGTTCTTGCGCACATGCATGCCGTCCTTGGCCTCGAGCACAGGCATGGCGGTATATTTCCCGAGGATATCCGCGAGCAGGCTTCTGTGATCGGGCGAGAGGTGCTGAATGACTACAAAAGCCATTCCGGTGTCCGTAGGCAGAAATGTCAGGAATTGCTGCAGCGCCTCCAGTCCGCCCGCCGATGAACCGATTCCGACCACACAACCCGGTCTCTGTTCCCTTTTCCCTTTTTCAAAATTCATCTTTTCCACCCTTTCCAAACAGCGCGAGGAGAAAGCCCGTAAGGGTTTCTCCAATGCGATCACAGGACCCCGTGCCGTCCGTCAGAACACTCCGGCGCGCAGGCTTTATGTCTGTTCCAGTCTCTCCGTAACCTTTCGTCCTCCTGCGCCCGAAGCGGAGACAGGCCGGAAGAATTTCGTCACTGCCACAGGCCTGCCCTCCCCGGACAGTCCCGCCTCAGACTCTGAGCGTCCGGATGATCCGGGCCACGACATCCTCGATCTCGCCGCTCCCCTCCCGGACGATCAGGTCTGCATATTTTTCATAAAGGGCACACCGTTCCTCATACAGCTCGCGCAGCGTCTGTCCCTCCCGGAGCACGACCCCCCGCTGCCGTATATTGCGCAGGCGTTTTCGGATCACCTCATAATCCACCTGCAGATAGATCACAGCTCCGATCTCCCGCAGATGCAGCATGGCCTCCTGACCGTAGACAGCACTGCCGCCGGTCGCGATCACACACCTGGAGGCCTGGACCGAGGCATTGACCCGGTTTTCGATCTCGAGAAACCCGTCCACTCCCCTGGCCTCGATGATCTGCGAAAGCGTCATATGCTCGCTCTTCTGGATCAGGAGATCTGTATCTATAAAGTCATAACCGATGATCTTGGACAGGATCACGCCGACCGTGCTTTTTCCCGATGCGGGCATTCCGATCAGGATCAGATTATCCCTCCGAGTCTCTTTTTTCTCCAATTGTCTGTCTTTTCTCCTTCCCGGATCCACGATACATCAGGACCTGCGGGCGGACTGCCCCGCAGCTTTCCCCGCTTAGATAAACTGATCCATTTATCAGTATACCACAACTTTTTGAGAGTGATATGCCTCTGCCCTCTGTTTTCTTAAAAAAACGCCGGTGTGAGTGGAGATATTCGGCGGATGATAGTATAATGAGAGCTGATATTTCAAGCGTAACAATGTAACTGTTCATAAATTCAGGAGAGCCTATGATACCTTTTAACGTTCCGCCCTTTGTTGGAACTGAACTCGATTTTGTCAAAGATGCCATTGATGCCCATAAGATCTGCGGAGACGGGCAGTTTACCAAAAAATGCCATGCCTTTCTGGAGGAGCGGTTCGGCGCCCAGAAGGCGCTGCTGACCACCAGCGGAACGACCGCCCTGGAGATGGCCACGCTCCTGTGCGGGCTGAAGGCCGGCGACGAAGTCATCGTCCCCAGCTTCACCTTCTCCAGCACGGCCACAGCCATCGTCCTGACCGGCGCGACCCCGGTCTTCGTGGATGTCCGCCCGGACACCATGAACATCGATGAAAAAAAGATCGAGGAGGCCATCACCGACAGGACCCGGGCGATCATGGCCGTGCACTATGCCGGCGTCGCCTGTGAAATGGATACCATCATGGACATCGCCGCCAGGTACGGACTCAAAGTCATTGAGGACGCGGCGCAGGGTGTCATGTCCACCTACAAGGGCCGGGCCCTGGGCACGATCGGCGACTTCGGCTGCTACTCCTTCCACGAGACCAAAAACTACTCCATGGGAGAGGGCGGGGCGCTCATCATCCGCGACCCCGAAAACAATGACGCCGCCGAGATCCTGCGGGAAAAGGGCACCAACCGGGCCCGTTTCTTCCGGGGACAGGTGGACAAATATACATGGGTCGACTACGGCAGCAGCTACCTGCCCAGCGACATGAACGCGGCCTACCTCTGGGCCCAGCTCCTGGAGGCGGACCGGATCAACAACGACCGCCTGGCCATCTGGAAGACCTATTCGGAGGCCTTCGCCCCCCTGGCCGCGTCCGGAAGAATCCAGGTCCCCTTCGTCCCCGAAGGCTGCGTCCACAACGCCCACATGTACTACATCAAGCTCCGGGACCTGGCCGACCGCACCGCCTTCATCCAGTATCTCAAGGACAGGGACATCGTCGCGGTCTTCCACTACATCCCCCTGCACTCCGCTCCCGCCGGCCTCCGGTTCGGACGCTTTCACGGGGAGGACCGCTGGACCACCGGCGAGAGCGACCGCCTGGTCCGCCTGCCCCTCTACTACGGCCTGACACCCGAAGACCAGCAGCGCGTCATCCGCACTGCCATGGAGTATTTTAAAGAACATGAATAATAGCACAGCATCAAAAAAGCTGATATCCTTTATCATCCCCTGCTACGCCAGCGAGGGCTCGGTGGGACTCGTGATCGACGAGATCCGCGAGGTCGTCGGCCAAAGGCCCGGCTTCGACTACCAGGTCGTGGCCGTCAACGACTGCTCCCCCGACAATGTCCTGGGCGTCCTCAGGGAGATCGCCGCCAGGGACCCCAAAGTCGCCGTCATCGACCTGGCCAAGAACGGAGGCCGCCACAACGCTCTGATGTGCGGCTGCCACTACGCCAAGGGCGACTACGTCGTCTTCATCGACGACGACCAGCAGTGTCCGGCGGACCGGCTCTGGGACCTGATGGACCCCCTGCTCAACGGCAACTACGATGTCGCCATCGCCCGCTACCGCAAAAAGACCCAGTCCGCCTTCAAGAACTTCGGCTCCGCCGTCAATGACCGCGTCGCCACCTGGCTTCTGGGCAAGGACCCCAACCTCAAATTCTCCAACTTCTCCGTGATGAAAAAATTCGTCAAGGATGAAGTCATCAAATACACCAACCCCTACCCCTACCTGTCCGGCCTCATGCTGCGCGCCACCCGGCGCGTCATCAATGTGGACATGGAGGAGCGGGTCCGGACCATCGGCGTGGGCCACTACAGCTTCCGCAAGTCCTTCTCGCTCTGGATGAACAGCTTCACCGCCTTCTCGGTCAAGCCCCTCCGCCTGGCGACGGGGATCGGCGTCCTCTGGGCCATCCTGGGCGTCCTCATGGGCCTGCGGACCGTCATCCGCAAGCTCCTCAATCCCGCCATCCCGCTGGGATACTCCTCCACCATGGCCGTCCTCCTCTTCTCCACCGGCATGATCATGTTCATGCTGGGCCTGATCGGGGAATACATCGGCAGGATCTACATTTCACTCAACAACTCCCCCCAGTTCGTGATCAGGGAAAAGATCAATCTGGGGGAGGATGAAAGGTAGCTGTTAGCTTTTAGCCATTAGCTTTTAGCTTTTTTCGCACATTTCCAGAAAAAGAACTAACAGCTAATACCCAATAAGGAGCCATCTATGCCCACACATAACAGCAGGAAAAAGCTGCTCATCATAGGCGCCGGGGACTTTCAGCTGCCCCTGGTGCAGAAGGCCGCGGAGTCCTGTGATGTCCTTTTGGCCGCGCCGGTCATCTCCGCCGCCTTCGAGCCCTATATCACGGACCGGCTCATCGTCGATGTCCGCGATGAGGAGGCCATCCTGGCCTACGCCAGGGAGCAGGAAATCGACGGAGTCATCACCGACCAGACCGATATTGCCGTCCGCAGCGTCGCTTATGTCGCGGAAAAAATGGGCCTTCCCGGGATCGGCATCGAGACCGGGCTTCTCTTTACGGACAAGAGCCGCATGAGGACCCGGCTGGCTGAGCTCGGAATCCCCGAGCTGAAAAACAGGACCGTCTCCTCCGTGGAAGAGGCGGTCGCCTTTTATAAGGAGCTCTGTGCCGGAAGAGCCGCGGCAGGGTCCGCCCCGGATCCGGCCGCTTCCGCAGAAGGCGCGGAGGGCCCCCGCGGAACCGGCACCCCTGCGGTCCGGGTCATCATCAAGCCCCTGGATACCCAGGGCAGCCGCGGCGTCCAGGTCTGCTCCTGCGAGGAGGAGATCCGGGAGAAATACGCGGAGGCAGCCCGCTGGTCCGGCAATCACCATGTGATCGTCGAGCAGTTTGCCACCGGCCGCGAGTTTGTCGTGGAATCCCTGGTCCTGAACTATGAATACCACACGCTCTGCATCGGAGACACCCTCTATTTTGACATTCCCGACGCCTTTGCCGCCAAGAGCCGCATCTTCCCGACCACGGCCGATGATGCCCTGCGGGACAAGGTCCTGGCCCTCGACGAGAGGATCATCCGCGGCTTCGGCCTGCGCCAGGGCATCACCCACAGCGAATACATCATGGAGGGCGATGAGGTCTATCTGATCGAGACCGCTGCCCGCGGAGGCGGCGTCTTTATCTCCTCCGACCTCATCCACCTGTCGAGCGGGCTCAATACCGAGGACTTCCTCATCAACCTGGCCCTGGGACAGCAGAAGGAGATGCCGGACATCCGCCCGCAGCTTCAGTTCTGCGGCTATATGGCCTTTTACCTCCCCATCGGCCGCGTGGTCCGCGCGGACGGAATCAGGGAGGTCTGCGCCCTGCCCTTTGTCCACCGCAACCAGCTCGAAAAGCTGCATACGGGTCTGGAAAACCACGAGGGAGCGACCGACAAGACCTCCCGCCTTGCCGTCATCGTCTCCGGTCCGACCCGGGAGGCCCTCATGGCCAATATGGAGACCGTGCGCAGGACCCTGCGCATAGAGATCCAGGCGCCCGACGGCAGCATCCGGGAGCCCATCTGGGAGTAATGTCCGGAAATACCCCCGGGACGGATACTCTTCCGCATCTGAAAATGATCCCGGGGAACGGAGCCTCTCCCGCATCTGAAAATGATTCCCTGGACGGAGCTTCTCCCGCATCCGAAGATGCCCCCGGGGAACACCCCCTCAAAAAGAGGTAATACACTTGCTTAAAAACTTTCTCGACAAGCGGCGCAACGTCTTTCTGCTCGCCGCCTTTGCAGTTTTCATGGAGAGTCTGACCTCTCCCTGTCTCAAGATCGGCTCCCAGCGCTACGAGACCTTTTCCGCCGGATACTTTTTCTGGTTCGGCCTGGCCGTCGTCATCCTGGGCATTTATGCGGTCTGCTGGCAGCTCATCCTGGAGCGGATCCCGCTGACGACCGCCTATCTGCGGCGGGGCTTCAGCTACATCCTGCTCTTTGTCTGGTCCGTTCTGATCTTCCACGAGACCATCACCCTCAAACAGATCATCGGGATCGCCGTGATCTCCCTGGGCATGGTGATCAGCGTCTCGGATGACCGCAGGGAGGACCCGTCTCCGGAAACTCCTCCGGAAAACGGCCCTCTTGAATAGGATTCCCTGGAAAAGAATCTTCTCGAAAAAGATTCCCTCCACAAGAATCCCTGACCAGCTGTCCTGTCGCTGCCGTTCACGCCCTTTCAAATCAGGATCCTGTCAAAACGCTGTCCCGGTCTGATCCCCCGGCAGAACAGCCTCCTGCCAGACAATCCCCGAACCGGAACTCTGCCAGAAAAGGAGTACCATCCATACTATGAACTCAAGCTTTCTCACCCCGCAGATCTGCTACGCCGCGGCCATCATCGGCGCCTTTATCACGGCCCTGAGCCAGATCCTGCTCAAGACCCAGGCCAACACGACCGGGGACAAGGGTTTTTTCAGCAAATTCCTGAATATCCGCGTCATCGTCTCCTACGGCCTGCTCTTTCTCACCCTCGCCGTCAACCAGGTGGCCCTGCGCTACGTGCCGCTCTCTGTCATGCCCTGCATCACAGCTACCAGCTTTGTCTGGGTCTTTGTCATGGGAGCCCTGATCCTCAAGGAGAAGGTATCGGCCCGGAAGGCGCTCGGCGTCGCCATCATCATTCTGGGGGTCGTGATCTCCAGACTCTGAACCGCGCACAGCCCCTATTCCGGGGCCGCTCTTTTCCGGGCCCGCTCCCTTTTTTCATAGCCGGAGCTTTTCCCCGGATCCCTGCCGCCCCCAACCTTCCGCATCGACAGAGGTAAATGTTATGCATACACTTGTAAAGGAATTTCAGGAAAAAATTGCCGGCAGGAGGGCCTTCTGGATCCCCCTGCTCTTTTATACCTTCGGCTCTTACGGATTCTCCATGCTCAACCGGACCGTGGGAGCGGACGACCTTGCGACTCCGCTCTATGTGAACGATACCGTCTGGCTGCAGGAGCTCCGCTGGGGCGCCGTCCTCTGGAAAAAGCTCTTTTCCTTCGGGTCCTGTGTCCCCTTCCTGGACAAGTTTCTCAGCGTCTGCTTTCTGATGCTGGCAGGAACCGCCTTTTCCTGCATCCTCTACGCCATCAATGGCAAAAAGGACCGGTTCCTGCTCTACACCATCGCCTCCTGCTCCTTTATCACCTTTCCCATCATCTGTGAGATCTGGGAGTTCACCTGCGGCGGCACCCTGATCGTGCCCGGCGACTTCTTTTGCACCTTCGCCCTGATCCTGTGGCTTCTGTGCGTTCCGGAAAGTCCGCTGGCGGAGGCTGTCAGAGGCAGCGGCAGTGCCCAGGCCGCCCGGCAGCCCGCCGGGACCGGCAGGAAAGCAGAGGCCGGCAGAAAAGCAGGGGCCGGCAGAAAAACAGGGACCGGCGGCCTCCCTGCCCTGGCGAAAACCAGCCTTGCGGCAGGCATCCTGCTGACCCCCGTGATCTCCAGCGCCGAGTCCATCGCTCCGGTCTATGTGACCACGGTCCTGATCGTCCTCTACTACCGCTACTGCGTCCGCAGTACAGACAGGGAGAGCCGGTCCGCCTGGTTCTTCGAGGGCCTCCGCTTCGCCGCCCCCCTGGTCATCGCCTTTATCCTGCGTCTGATCATCGGCTACGGCATCATGGCAGTCCTGCATCTGAAGTACGCCCACACCGGCGCCACCAAGGTCAGCTGGCCCCTGACCGGCCAGCAGCTCGTCGACCTGATCAAGGGAGTCCTGATCGATTACGGCGTCGCCTCCCTGATCAACCTCCCCATCACGATCTTTATCTTCTGCACGGTCCTCTTCGCGGTCCGGTCCTTTTATCTGGCCGTGAAGAACAGAAGCTTCCTCCCGGTCTTTCTGGGAATCTGCATCGGTCTCTCCCTCTTTTTGATCACGATCATCCAGGGGACTGTCATGTATTACAGGACCGCCATCACCCTCATGGTCTTCTGCGCCTTTGTCTTTTACCTCTGCGCCGAGGACTTTTACAGTCTGATCAATGACGGGCTCCTGTCCTCCAGGACTCTCCCGGTCCTGGCCGGACGCTGCGGCCTGGTCCTGCTCCTCTTTATCACCTGGCGGCAGGCGGCCCACCTCCACCGCTTCCTGGCCCTCAACAACCAGCGCTACGACAACGAGGCCGCGGTCATGCAGCAGATCGGCTACACCCTGTCGACCGAATATGACAGCTCCAAGCCGGTCATCTTCGTCGGCAATTTTTCCAACGGAGACGCCCTCTACAGCATCACCCACGACATGGCCAATACCCGGGCCGGCAGGCTCTACCGCCGGATCCGCCACAAAATAGACGGAACAGAGACCTGGAAGTCGCCCGCCCTGGTACAGACCACGGTCTCCTCCGCAATCGACTGGTACCACGAGGAATTTGACGGAAAACTGATGGGAAGCTTCCTGGCTTATTATGGCTACGACTTTGATGTCCCCGCCCTTTCCCGCAAGGACCACGAGCCCTATAACGCGGAGGCCCTGGAGCTGGGCATGAAGCCCTTCCAGATCCTGGACAGAGGCGACTATCTCCTGGTCTGCATCGGCCGCCTGGATTGATAGATATTCCCAGAAGATCTTTCGACATGAAACAGACAAAAGCAGCAAAAAGCTGCCGGACAATCAAGCTGTCCGGCAGCTTTTTTGCTGCTTAATCTTCTGCATTCTTATCTGCAGTATTTTGCTTTCTTATTCAAGTCCCGGTTCGCGGTCCCCTCTGAACTTAGTAGACGATCACACGGGTCCTGGTGGGAGTCTTCTGGTGGATGAACTTGGCGTCATCCAGAGGAAGACGGATGCAGCTGTTGGATTTGCTCTTGCCGAGAGAAGCATCCTTGGGGCTGTGTGTGTAGGGATTCCTGCATCCCAGCCTGTAGAGGATGGAATGGAAGTAGTTGCCTGCGGAGATTCTGGTCGCATAGAAGACGGTCGACGCCTTGAAATCCTTATAGCCATAGGCCTTGGAGCTCTTGTGGTCCAGGCGGAAGCTGCCGGAAGGAGACGGTGTGGAGCTCTTGCCGATCGTGCAGAGGATATTCCTTCTGACTGCTACCCAGTGGCCCTGAGAGCCCTGATAGATGTTGACCAGGTGTTTTTTCTTGTTGACGAGGATCAGGTAGCGGGTGTTGCTGCTGTAGCCCTGGGCCTTCTTGTCCATGCCGTTGACATCCGTCACAGCTCCGCTCGCGCCGATCTTGTAACCGTCGATCGTGGTGTTGGTCGCAATGGTTCCGTCGGACTTGACATAGTACATGGCATTGCCGTAGTAGAACCAGCCCTTGGTGCGGCGCTGCTTGCCGTCGGCCTGGCCGAAGTAGTAGAGCTTCTTGCCGATGCGGACAAAGCCCCTGGTCACACGGCCCTTTTTGGCGGGATCCAGATAGTAGTAATCATTGCCGATCTTGCGGTAGCCGGTCAGGACCTGGCCGACGCCCACTGCTCCGCTGGTCACGCTGCCGTAGTAGGTGGATCCATAGAGTTTGAACCACTTGCACAGGAGCCTGCCGTTGGCATTGAAGCCGTAGAGCTTGCCGCCGATCTTGTAGATGCCGTTTTTATAGTATTTTCCGTTCACATAGTACATATAGTACTTGCCGGATTTGACCCAGCCGTTTTTGGCTGCGTTGACAGATACAGACTCCGTAGCGACTGCCGCCTGGCCGGCCTGGGTTCCCGCCGCCATAACAGGCATGCAGGTCATGACCATGATCAGGACAAACAGCATAGCGAGTTTTTTCTTCATAAAAATTCTCCTGTCCTTTTAATGCGTATAAATCCGTTGTATCCCGCCCCTCCGGTCGGGGCGGAATACAACGGACACCTTATCTTTTAATGATCAGTCTTCCGGGTCGTTCAGCATCCCTTCCCGCCAGTATGCCTGACCTCCGGGATCAATTAGAATCGGTCCTCAGAGAAATCAGTACACGACTGTCCTGGTGTAACGAGGGAATTTCTCATAGATGTACTTGGCATCTGCCAGAGGCAGGCGGATGCAGCTGTTGGAGATGTTCTTGCCCATTCTCGCATCCTTGGGGGAGCTGGTGTAGGGGTTCCTGCAGCCGAGCTTGTAGAGGACGGAGTGGAAGAAGTTGCCTGCGTTGATCCTGGTCGCGTAGAAAGCGGTCGCGCCGGAGAAATCCTTGTAGCCGTAAGCGCGCTCACTTCTGATGGAAAGCTTGAAGCTGCCGGACTTGGTAGGTGTGGACTTCTTGCCGATGGTGCAGGGGATGTTCTTCTTGATGCCGGTCCAGTGGCCCTTGGAGCCCTGGTAGAAGTTGACGACGTGGTGGGTCTTGTCGACAAGGATCAGATAGCGGGTGTTGCTGTCATAGCCCTGAGCCTTGCGGTCCATGCCGTAGCGGTCCTTGGCTGCGCCGTCCGGGCCGACCTTGATGCCGTCGATGGTGGTGTTGGTCGCGATCGTGCCGTCAGCCTTGACATAGTACATGGCGGAGCCCCACTGGAACCAGCCCTTGGTGCGGCGCTGCTTGCCGTCAGCCATGCCGAAGTAGTAGAGCTTCTTGCCGATCCTGACAAAGCCCTTGGTCACACGGCCCTTCTTGGCGGGATCAAGGTAGAAGAAGTCGTTGCCGATCTTGCGGTAGCCGGTCAGAACCTGGCCGACGCAGATGCCGGGGGCACCCTGCTTGACGCTGGCATAGTATTTGGAGCCGCCGATCGTAAACCACTTGCAGCAGAGCTTGCCGTTGGCATTGAAGCCGAACAGCTTGCCGCCGATTTTGTAGATACCGTTCTTGTAGTATTTTCCGTTCACAAAGTACATCCAGTACTTACCGGATTTCACCCAGCCGCTCTTGACAGCCTGAGTTGTCATCGCTGACGCCTTGACTCCGGTTCCCGCAGGAGCATCCGCCGCCATGACGGGCATGCATGTCAGAACCATGATCACGACGAACAGCATCGCGAGTCTTTTCTTCATGTGATTACCTCCTTGTGCTTTAGAAGCCCTCTGCAAACAATTTACCGGAAACAGTATCCAGAAGACCCGAATTAGTTGCTGATTTTCAGTCAAATCCGTTTGTGCTAAATATCATACTACGAAAATTCTCTGATTGCCATAGCTTTTTTCACAGATTAGACATAAATTTTTTCCTGCATTTTCACATGTTTTCCGGCATTTTTCCGTCCAGGCCTCAAAAAAAAGGAGGAGTTTCTTCCTTATATATAGTCAGTCCAAAAAGCCTGTGGCGGGACAGGGGCCGGCGCTTTTCCTTTGACTGCACCGGTCAAACTTTTCCTTATAGTTTCGCGTTGACCGCCAGGGTTATTCTGTGGCTTACGACCCTGCTTTCCGGACTCTGCAGCCTCTTTTGCACAAATCAGGAGATTTCTGTCCCTGTCCGGGCCTTCCCTGCCCGAACTTTCTCTGTCTGAGCTTCCCTTGTCTGAGTCTTCCTTGTCTGAACTTCCTTGTCTGAAATTTCTTTCCGGATTCCGGATGTCACATCTTCGATGCCTGGAGGAGCTTCTCGCGGAGCTGGCTCTCGATGCCGGCCAGTTCTGCCTCGGCCTCCTGCCGCTTCTGCTTGCCGTCAGCCTGGATGGCCAGCACTTCATCCATGGTGGAGATCAGCATCTCGTTGGTGTGCTTGAGGGTCTCGATGTCGACGATCCCTCTCTCCGATTCCTTGGCGGACTCGATGGTCGCCGTCTTGAGCGCCTCCGCGTTTTTGCGCAGGAGCTCATTGGTCATGTTGGTGACCTCTCTCTGGGCCTTGGCCGCCTTGTTGGCGTGCTCAACGCCGATCGCTATGACCATCTGGCTCTTCCAGAGGGGGATGGTGTTGACGATCGTGGACTGGATCTTTTCCGCCATGACGGAATCAGACGACTGGATCATCCTGATCTGGGGGCCGGTCTGCATGGCGACAGTCCTGGTGAGCTGGAGGTCGTGGAGCTTCTTTTCAAAGCGGTCGCACATCTCGGCGTAGTCCTTCGCCGCCTGGGCGTCCTCGGGCAGGCCGGACTGGGCCGCCTTGGCCTGGAGGGCTGCCAGATCCTTTTCCCTGGCCTCCTTGAGCTTCTTTTTGCCTGCCAGGATATACATGGTGAGTTCCTTGTAATAGTTTAGGTTGAGCTCATACATGCGGTCCAGCAGGTCGATGTCCTTCATGAGCGTGATCTGGTGCTTCTCGAGCTCCTTGGCAATGGCCTCCACATTGGTCTCGACCTTGCTGTATTTGGTCTTCATCTCCTGCATGCGGTTGGCGCCCTTTTTAAAGAATCCGAAGATTCCCTTCTCTTCCTCCTCCACATCGAAATTCTTGAGCTCGGTCACGAGGGAGGTGATCATTCCCCCGACCTCTCCCAGGTCCTTGGTCCTGACGCTGTCCAGAGTCTTCTCCGAGAAATCCGCCATCTTTTTCTGGGTGCCCACACCATAGGTCATGACTGCCTGGGTGTTGGTGATATCGATCTGCTGGACAAAAGCGTCCACCATTTTCATCTCTTCGGGGCTGAGCACAGCCTCCTCGGGCTCCTGGGCCGGCGCGGCCTCCTGGACAGGGGCGGGTGCCTCCTGGACAGCCGCGGCTGCCTCGGGCTCCCCAAAGGAAAGGGAGGGCGCGGAGGCCTGCAGGTCTGCCAGCGGATCTGCCGCTGCGGCGCCTGTATTCATTGTTTCAGCTGCATCTGTTTTGAACTCTTCTGCCATTGTATCCTCCCTTTTCATATCTGTTTACAGGTCTCATGGACCTCTATTGTATCCGGTATCCTTCCTTTATCCTGACCTTCTGTGACCTTTTATTCTCCGAAGGTCAGTTTGATTCCCTCGCTGTCCTCTTGTCCGGCGGTCCCGGGGGCTGTCGCCGCCTGGGCGGCCCCGCCCTCGGCGTATCCTTCCGTATAGCCTTCCGTATAACCGTCCGTATATTCCTGCCCGGCAGGGCTGGATTCCTGGCCCGCGGGAACGGTCTGCTGATTGTCCGCCGCGGTCTGCGCCTGTCCGGCCTGCTGCCCGCGGTCCCGGATCCCGTTCCCCGTCAGGCCGTCCTGGGCCATCATGGTCTTCATGACGGAGATATCCGAGGAAATAT
>CAMNFJ010000071.1:0-14473 GCA_946536955.1 uncultured Lachnospiraceae bacterium | reverse complement strand
GGACATGACGGATCTCTGAGTACGGGGCACGCCAACAGCGCCCGCGATATGCTGGCCAGGCTGGAGACCATGATCCTCATGGGGATGGAGCTTCCGCTGCCGGCCATCCGCGGCCAGCTGGCCTCGGCGATCGATGTGATCGTCCACCTTGGCAGGCTCCGGGACCGGAGCAGGAAGCTTCTGGAGATCTGTGAGGTCACCGGGATGGAGGACGGCCGCATCGTGACGGTCCCGCTCTTTCGCTTCCGGGAGACCGCGGAGCAGGGCGGCCGGATCCAGGGAAGATGGGAGGCGGAGAACTCCCTCTCCTCCAGGGGCAAGCTCGCCATGGCGGGAGTGAAATGGCCGCCGCTCTGACGAAAATGCCCGGCAGTGTTTTCTGGTATGCAGATTGATCCCAATGGGATCTCAGCGCGGGGTGCTGAACAGATACGAGGAAATTATGAAAGGAAAAATGAAGGGGAAAAGAGAGCGGAGAGACGGGGGGCAGAAGGGCGGACGCTGGAGCCGGATCAGATTTCCGGACCACGCGCAGTTTCTTCTGGAGGGGGCGGTCCTGATCGGCGTGGTCGCTTACCTTTTTTACGATTCCCCGCTGGCGGCGGTCTTTCTGTGCCCCCTGCTCCTCCCCTACTATAAAAGGAGATGCAGAGAAAAGGAAGAAAAGGACAAGAGGGAGCTGTCCGGCCAGTTCCGGGAGGCCCTGGCGGCGATCGTCACGGCGCTCAAGGCGGGATATTCCGCGGAAAACGCCTTTGCCGAATGCCGGCGGGAGATGGCCTTCCAGTTCGGGGAGCGGGCCATGATCACAAAGGAGATGGACAGGATCGTGCGGGGCCTTGAAAACAGGATCTCCCTGGAAAAGCTGCTGGGGGATTTTGCGGCCCGCTGGCGCATAGAGGAGATCCGGGAGTTTGCCGAGGTCTTTTCCATAGCCAGAAAGAGCGGCGGAAACCTGCCGGAGATCCTGAACCGGACGGCTTCCCTGATCCGGGACCGCATGGAGATCGACACAGAGATAGAGATCCTGCTCAGCAGCAGACGGTTTGAGCAGAAGATCATGGATATCGTGCCCTTTTTTATCATTTTTTATCTGGGCGTGTCCACGGAGGGCTTTTTTGATGTCCTCTATCACAATGCGGGAGGGATCGTATTTATGACAGGCTGTCTTGCAGCTTATCTGTTGGCAGTCCTGCTTTCAGACAGGATCATGGAGATCGAGCTGTAGGGCTGCGAAAGAAAGGGGAAGGGAGAGGAGGAGACTGATATGAACAAGGTGACAGGGCTGCTGTATTCCGGCTTATATATTGTGCTCGCGGGAGGCTTCTTGGCCCTGGGGGTCCTGGCCCGCAGAGAGGAGGTGCCGGCCTTTGCCCGGGATCCCCCCGTCCTGCTGCCGCTGAGGAGAATGGCTGTCTTTCTGTGCAGAAAGCTGTATGAATTCCGGGAAAAACTCCGGCGCGGAGGCCGGGAGCTTCCCATTCCGGGAGAGGAGGGCCTGCGCAGCGATCTGGCCGTTCTGTATCCGGTCCAGAAAGCCCGCCGCAGGGAAGTCCTGTACAGGATAGAAAGGGCCGAGAAACTCCTGCTCCTGATCATCGCCGGGATCACGCTGGCGGGGGCGCTCCACTTCGCGTCCCTGCGCTCCGGCCTTCTGAGGGAGGACGGGACCATAGAGAGGGCCCCCGCCGGAGGGGAGGACCGGAGGGTCAGCCTGCTGGCAAGACCTGTCCGGGAAGAGGAGGGAGCAGGAGCAAAAGCCCTGCTTCCGTCCGGGGCAGCATCCTCCGGGAAAGAGGAGTCCGGGGAAACATCCCCCGGGGAAGTGTCCTCCGGGAGAACTTCCTCCGGACAAGATTCTTTCCTGAAAGAAGAAAAAGGAAAACAGGAGGAAAAGAAGGATTACGGAACATATTCCTTCACGGTCCATGCCCGGCAGCTGACCTGGCAGGAGGCGCAGGCGCGGGCGCAGGAGATCCTGGACCAGTATCCCGGCTGCCTGCTGGGTGAGAACCGGGACCCGGCGGAGATCCGGTATCCGCTCAGCATGCCCGCGGCGGAGGATGCGGAGCCCTTTGTCCTGGGCTGGGAGAGCAGCCGCTATTCGGTCCTGGATACAGATGGCAGCATCTTTAACAGCGATTACGGAGAGGAACAGGCGGAGCAGGTGGACCTGACGGTCTTTCTGACCTATGCCGATTACCGTTTTGAAAAGAAAATGCACTTTACAGTGCGGGCACCGGTCCGGGATGAGGAGACCCGGACGCGAGAAAAGATCACGGAGGCCCTGAAGGCGGCTGAGAGGGAGAGCTCCGTGGACCAGACCTTTGTGGTCCCGTCGGGAGCGGCCGGACTTGCCCTCTCCTGGGAGGAAAAGGTCGAGGACCTGAGTCCGGGATTTCTGCTGCTGGCCCTGCTGGTATGTGTGTCGGCCTGGTATATCATGGGCCGCAGACTCCACGAGAGGACCATCGAGAGGAGCCGCCAGCTCGCGATCGACTATCCGCAGCTGATCAGCAGGATCGTATTGTATCTGGGAGCCGGGATGAGCGTCCGGAATATCTTTTACAAATGCGGGGCGGACTACCTGGCCCAAACCAACGACCCTGCAGACAGGAAGCGGGGCAGAAGGGAGAACGGGCGGTATCTGGGAGAGGAGATCCTGCTGGTATGCAATGAACTGGACAGCGGGGTGGCTGAGGCCGAAGCCTACATGCACTTCGGGCGCAGATGCCGGTCGCGCCAGTACACAAAGCTGTGCAGCCTCCTGGTCCAGAATCTCCGCAGAGGAAATGATACGCTTCTGGATGTACTGCAGGAGGAGGCGCAGAATGCCTTCGAGGAAAGGAAAAATCTTGCGAGAGAGCTGGGGGAGGAGGCGGGCACAAAGCTCCTCTTTCCCATGATGATCATGCTGGGGATCACGATGCTGATCATTATCGTGCCGGCATATTTCAGCTTTGCCATGTGAGAACCGGTTACAAAAGCACTGCTGCCGGATGTTACTTTTGAAGCCGGATGTTTTTTTGGAGAAAGGAGGGTCTTTTCTGCCGGCAGCTGTTCAAAAAAGCACCATAGAAAGGGAGGAAGGATATGGGTAGAGTCTTAAAGGAATTCTGGAGGGATGAATCCGGAATGGGGACGGTGGAGATCATACTGATCATCGTCGTCCTGATCGGCCTGGTCATTGTCTTCAAAAAGCAGATCAACGACCTGGTCAACAAGATATTCAAAAAGATCACAACAGACAGCAACAAGATCATCGGCCGGGCCGGCCGGATCGGACCGGCGGTCTGACCGCGAAAGGGGGAGGACAGGATGAAGGAAAAAGAGAGGGCGAAGCAGAAGCTGTATGCCGGGGGATACCTGACTGTCTTTCTGGCCCTGACCATCACGGTCCTCCTGTCCCTGATCCTGGTGCTGGTAGAAGGGGCCAGGATCAACGCGGTCCGCATGAAGACGGAAACTGCGGGCAATATTGCGGTCCGCTCTGTTCTGGGGGAGTTCCACCGCGAACTCCTCCGCCAGTATGACCTGTATTTTATCGACACCTCCTACGGGACTGGGACGGGATCTGTGGAAAACCTGCGTCAGCATCTGCAGACCTATATGGAGAAAAATCTGACCGCGGAGCCCGCTCCCGGTTTCGGCCTGAAGGGGGATTTCACGGGGACCTCCCTGGCCGGCCTGACACTGGATGCCGCCCGCTTTGCGGCGGATGACCGGGCGCAGGCCCTGCGGGAGCAGGTCTTTGCCTATATGACGGCGGCGCCGGGAGGGGAAGTCCTGGCGGAGATCCTGCCGGATACATCTGTCTGGCAGGGCATGCTGGAGGACGGGGCCGTCTGGGAGGAAAAGAGAAAGGAGGCGGGAGAGGACCTCCGGGAGGGAATCCGGGAGGCGAAGGAAAAAGCAAAAAAAGAGTACACAGCACAGGAGCGCAGAGAAGCAAGAGAGGAGGGAGATGAGACTGCGCAGGAGGCCGTGGAGGCCATGGACCAGTTCCGCCTGCTTCCCATCCTGCGCCAGATCTTCGGGGATACGTCCGGGATCTCACAGGCAGTGGCTGGCACAAATCTCCTGTCCGGGAGGGGAATCCACTACGGAGACGGGCTCCGTCCGGACAATTCCCATGGATATCCCCGGGCGGATGAGGCGGTTTTTGACCTCTATCTGGGAGAAAAGTGCGGCTGCTACACCCGTCCTCTGGAGAAGGGAAGGCTGAAATACCAGCTGGAATACATACTGTGCGGCAGGGAGACAGATATGGAAAATCTGGAAAAGACGGCCGAGAGGCTCTTCCTGATCCGGATGGCCTCCAACTGTGCCAGTATTTTTTCCGATACGGCCCGCGGCGCGCAGGCCCAGGCCGTGGCGGTCCTGGTCTCCCTGGTCCTCTTCAGCCCCCAGCTGGCGGAGCTCTTCAAAAATGTCCTGCTCTTTTCCTGGGCATACCTGGAGAGCATCCGGGACCTGCGCACCCTCTTTGACGGGGGGAGGGTGCCGCTTCAAAAGACGCCTGAGACCTGGCGGACCTCCTTCCTTGGCCTTCTGGCCCCGGAGGATGCGGTCGCGGGGAGCGGAGCCGGGACAGGTCTCCTCTACACGGATTACCTGCAGGGACTCCTGTTCCTGGAGGGAAGCTCTGTCAAAAGTATCCGGACCATGGACATCATGGAGATGGATATACGGATGACGGAGGGCAACAGCGGGTTCTGCATGGACTGGTGCGCGGATGCCTTTTCCATGACGGCCTCTGTCACGAGCAGGTTCGGATATTCGTTCGAGCTGGTCAAGAGCGAGGGATATAACTGAAAGAAGGAACTGACAGGACCAGGCGGCCCGCAGCCCGCAAAGGACCGTGGCCGGCAGGGACCCGGCGGAAAGAGCGATGCCTTTTTGGGGAGGTGATTACAGCGATGGAAAACAGGTTACTCCGGGCAGAAAACATCAGAAAGGGGCCGAATCAAAAAGGCATCGCTCTTTTTAGAAAAAAGGATGCGGGTCCTGCCGGGAAAAAAGGACTGCAGGCCGGCATGACGGTGGAGGCGGCCCTGGTATTGCCGCTTTTTCTCTTTTTTATATTCAATGTGCTCTTTCTTCTGGATATGATCCGCCTGCAGAGCAATGTCGACGCGGCCCTGCAGCAGGCAGGGGACAGAATCTGCGAATATGCCTGGTACCGGGAGTTCGCGAAGGGGGAAACTGGAGAGGGCGGGGAGAGTGCCCCGGACATTCCGGGCGGGGACATTCTGTCCCTGGCCTTTGCCGCGGGGGAGGTCAGAAATCATCTGGGCTCCGCCTATATGAACAACACCTGCCTGCGGGGCGGCAGCTCCGGCATTTCCCTTCTGCGGTCCCGGATCCTGTCCGAGAGCGGCATTGTGGAGCTGCACGCGGATTACAGGACCAGGCCCTTCATCCCCATCATCTGCGGACCGGATTTTTCCATGCGCAATACCTATTACGCGCATGCCTGGACCGGCTATGAGATCGGCAGCGGGGCCGGGGCGGCGGACAGCGGGACGGGGGAGGAGGCAGGTGGGGAATCGGTCATCGTCGCGGAGAACGGGGTGGTCTATCACAAGGACCCGGACTGCGTCTACCTGAAGCCGCATGTCCATGAGGTGGATGCCTCGGACCTGGGCCATCTGAGGGCCAACGACGGATCCATCTACCATGCCTGTGAGTACTGCCATCCGTCAAAGAGCGGGAAGGTCTTCATCACGCCGGACGGAAACCGCTTTCACAGCTCGGCTCACTGCTCGCGGATCACCAGGACGACCCACGAGGAATCCGCGCAGGAGGCGGCGCAGCACCTGCGCCCCTGCCCCAAATGCGGAGGTGCCCACTGACAAAGGACCCGCGGGGATCCGCCGGGACAGACCGGCTCTGATAAAATTGCGGAAGCAGGCGGACACTGGCAGGAGATCCGCAATACAGACGGGCCCGGATCTGCATCTGATCCGGGGGCCGCAGGAGAGAGGAGGGAAACTTGATCAATGACTGGACTCATACCGGAAGGGATGGCGGCAACTGCTGTCTGCCGCCTGATCCTGTTCTCTGTCTATCTGGGGATTTGTGCCCTGCAGGACCTCCGGGTCCGCAGGATCAGCATCCCCCTGTCAGCTCTGGCCGGCGCCGCTGCAGCTGTTCTGGATCTTCCGGCCCTGGCGGACGGCAGCCTGGATATGATCCTGTTCGCCGCGGGAATGCTGCCGGGGATCCTGCTGCTCCTCATCTGCGCAGCCGCAAAGGAGGCCGCCGGATCAGGAGACGGGCTCTGCTTTCTGGCAGCCGGGGCCATGCTGGGCCCCGGCCCGGCCTGGATCCTGCTCATGGCCTCCCTGTCTCTGACCTGTGTCTGCGGGATCCTGTTACTGGCACTTGGAAAAGTCAAAGGGAAGACGCGCATGCCCTTTCTCACCTTTGCGGGCCTGGCCTGGATCCTGGTCCTTGCCGCCAGCCGGTAAACAGTGCCTGTGCCGCGGGCCCGAAAGCGGGAGCGGGAGCATATTTTACGGTGGAAGCCGCCCTGATCATGCCAGTGGTCGTATGCATCCTGGTGATGATCATTTATATGGCCTGTTACCTCTATGACCGGTGTGTGCTGGCCCAGGACTCCTATGTGCTCAGCTACCGGCAGAGCATTCAGAAGGGGAAGGCAGACCGGGTCAGCGCGGAGGAGATCCACAGGCAGCTGGGGGAGAAGCTGTTTATGCTCTCCGGTCTGGATACAGCGGCCTCCTCAGGCAGGGAGATCAGGGTGAAGTGCAGCGGGGAGATGGAGCCTCCGCTCTTTGGTCTTCCGGTTTTTGACGGGGAAAGGACCTGGAGGCTGGATGCTGAGAAAAAGGCGAGGAAGACGGACCCGCCCCGGGATTACCGCAGAGTGCGCAGGATCCTGAACCTTGCCTCAGGGGCCAGACCTGCGTCCGGCGCGGAGGAGCCTTAGACGCTGCAGGGGCACGGATACACGTCCTTCGAGAGAGAGGTCCGGGAGTTTTTATTCACAGCCTTCGGATTCGAGGGGCTTTTGCATGGGGGTTCATGCAAAAGCCGGGTGAAACGGCGAAAATATCGGAATACGATTGTCGGAAGTTGTTATCGCAGTACCGAAGCACATACCGAAGGGACTGTGACAGCAACGTCCGTGACGCTGCAGGGGAGGGAAAAACATGGAGGAGAAGAAGGAAAGAACTTTTTACAGCGACGCATCACACAATTACCTTGTCATGGAATGTCCCCGGGAGCTGAGGGACAATTATCAATACCGGATGCTTGCGGCCAACCAGATCAGGGGCCTTCTCCCCTGCAGCAGCCGCTGTATCGACAACCGGGATTATCTGTATTACGATATCACCTCCCGGCAGAGCCTGGAGGACCTTTATGACAGAAGGCCGATCAGGGGGGCGGATATCGAGAAGCTGCTGGAGGACCTACTCAGGCTGGAAAAAACACTGACGGAATACCTGCTGGACGCATCCCATATGGTCCTGGATCCGCCCTGTATATATGTGGATTTCAGGGGTCAGGAGTGCTCCTTTATCTACTATCCGGGCGAAGTGGAGGAGGGCGGATGGGAGAGGCTGTTCACCTTCCTGGCGGACAGGGTGGATGGAAAAGACAAGAGAGCGGCGGCGCTTGTCTACAGACTCTGCATGCTGGCTGAGAAGCCCGGCTTCAGGCTCAGGGAGGAGGTTCTGGAGGAACTGGGGATCCGGATCGGACAGGAGACGGCGAAACACAGGCACGGATCCTTTCCCGGCTTTGCGGACACACGGGCAGGGGATCCCGAAGGCCCTGTATTTTCTTCCGGCCCTGCCCGTGGACCTGCCGGTTCCGGACCCAATACAGGTCCCTTCTATGAGGCAGACGGCAGGAACCGGCAGGTGCCGGAATACGGGGAGGCCTTTGTCGGCCGCGAGGGAAGGGAGGATCGTCCCTCTCCGGGAAGAGACACGGAGACCCCGGCGGATACCGGGGAGGAAAGGGGCATCCCGGGACTCTATGGCTTTTTGGCCGCCGGTCTCCTCCTGGTCGGCGCAGGGGGCCTTCTGGTCCTGCCGGGCAGGTTCCAGGGCCTGACGGAACAGGCCCTGCTCCTGACCCGGGCCGGAGGGGGCTTTCTGGCCCTTGCGGGCGCGGCCCTGATATTGATCCTGCTGGTCAGGATGATCCGCGGCAGGGCCGGCGCCGGGGAAGCCGGCCGCAGAGGCGGGGACGCCGGGAGGGAAAAGAGAAAGGGAGAGGCCAATCCCGGAAGAGAAGGCCTGTATGGCGGCAGATCCGGAATTGATACCGGCAGCGGAGAAACTATGGGGAAGCCACCTGTCCGCTGGGATGAATACAGCCCCTACACCGGTATTCAAGGTGATTCCGGTTTTTCCGCGGCCGCGGAAAGAGGTCCCGACGGCGGGCAGGATCCCGGACGGTCCCTGGCCCTGCCCGGAGAGACCTGCCTGCTGGGGCCGGATGCGGGGGAGCCCATGGGACTCTACGGCACCGGAGCCTGCAGAGGGGAGCGGATCAGCCTCACCGAGCTTCCCTGTGTGGTGGGAAAAATGCGGGACTATGTGGACGCTGTGCTCGATGACAGCAGTATAAGCCGCATGCATGCCAGATTCTCGACCGACCGGGAGGGAAAGATGACAGTCCGTGACCTGAACAGCACCAACGGGACCTGGATCAACGGGGAGAGACTCAGGCCCAACGAAAGCAGGACCATGCACCAGGGGGACCATGTCCGCCTGGGCCGGATGGAGTTTGTCTACAGGTGAGGAGGGGAATCTCAAAAGGGCGGTTGTTGACGCAAAATAGTGCCGATGATAAGATGAAATATACCTGCACACCGCGTAAGACGCGTCGACTAAGGAGGAAGTACGAATAAAACGCTCGATAGCGTTTTATTCGTACTCGAAGTTTGCGTCGGCGCGCCGCAAACTTCGTTTATCCCATCGGAGAAATCGCCAATTTAAAAGTCCATATATGAAAGACTTTTAAATGCGAATTTCTCCTCGGGTGTCTCCGCGTAAGACGCGTCGACTAAGGAGGAAGTATGAAAGATCAGAACTGCATTTTTTGTAAGATCGCGAATGGCGAGATCCCTTCCAGAACATTATATGAAGATGAAAAATACCGCGTGATCCTGGATCTTGGACCTGCAACAAAGGGACACGCCCTGGTTCTCCCCAAGGAGCATTTCGCAAATGTCTATGAGATCCCCGCGGACTGGGCGGCAGGGGCGATGAAGATCGGACAGCAGATGGCGATCCGCATGAAGGAACGGCTTCACACGGACGGGGCCAATCTTGTTCAGAACAATGAGGAGGCTGCGGGCCAGACGGTCCCCCACTTCCACCTGCATGTGATCCCCCGCTATAAGGGAGACGGGCAGCATATTCTGTGGAAGCCCGGCAAGGCTTCGGACGAGGAACTGGATGCAATCGTCGCCGCCATGAAATAAGGCTGTCTCCAAAAGCCCGGGATGCCCGGGCCGCCGATGCTGTATTCATTCACAGGCCGGCCGGGTTTCCGGACGGATCTGCGCGGCATCTGCGGCGGAGAGCCGGACGCTTCCGGGAACTTCGCAATTGGAGACCAACAGAAAGTCAGAGTTATTGGAAATATATCAGCTTCAGAAGGACTATTAAATGATTGAGATCAGGACATACAGGGGACATATCAGAAACTGGAGAGCGCTCAGCGAAGAACTGGGGATCAGGGATGCGGACAGGCTTTCCCGGGAAGAGAGGGAGATCAGGATCCTGCAGGAAGCCTATAAGGCATGGGGGCATGAGATGGGAATGCATCTGCACGGGATGTTTGCCCTGGCCCTCTGGGACAGTGAAAAGGAGGAACTCTTCTGTCTTAGAGATCCGTTCGGGACCAAGCCTTTTTACTATTGTATGACAGAGAACGGGACTTTTCTGTACGGCACGATGATCAGGGACATTCTGGAGGATCCCGCTTATCACAAGGAACTGAACGAGGACCTGCTGCAGATCTATCTGAGCCTGACCTACTGTGCCGGAGAAGACACCTTCTTCAAGGGAATCAAAAAGCTGATGCCGGGCAGATATCTTGTCCGGAAGGGCTCTGAGATCTCGGTCACGCGGTACTTCACCCCTGCCTTTGCCCCGGATGAGAGCCGGTCCCTGGAGGACTGGGCGGACGAGATCCATGAAACGCTCGCGGGGATCATGCCGGAGGTAAAGGAGGCGGACGAATACGCGGAGTCCTTCCTGTCCGGCGGCGTGGACTCCTCCTATGTGCTGGCCATGTCCGATGTGCAGGCGGCGGACTCCGTCGGATACGATGAAGAGCGGTTTGACGAGTCGGGGCTGGCCAGACAGACGGCCGACCTGCTGGGCCGGAGCTTCAACCGCTGCAGGATCACGCCGGAGGAGTATTTCGCCATCGTTCCCTATGTGATGAAGAACATGGAGCAGCCACTGGGCGATGCCTCGGCGATCGCCTTCGCGATCGGCTGCCGCGAGACGGCAAAGCACACAAAGATCTGCTACTCGGGAGAGGGATCGGATGAGTTTTTCGGCGGCTACAATATGTACCGCAATGCTGAGCGGTATGGTGAGAACCTGAAGAACTTCTACGTCGGCAATACCAATATCATGAAAGAGGATGAAAAGGAATACATCCTGAAGAGATATGATCCGGAGAACCTGCCGATCAATCTGGTCCGGGATATTTACGAGGAGACAGAGGGGCTGGATCCGCTGTCAAAGATGTCCGATGTGGATATTCAGATCTGGCTTGAGGGTGATATCTATCTGAACGTGGATAAGATGGGGGCCGCAGCCGGCCTGGAGATCCGGATGCCCCTGACGGACCGCAGGATTTTTGATATAGCTTCCCGCATTCCCTCCCGATTCAAGGTAAATGAGGAGCAGAACAAGGTGGCCTTCAGGACGGCAGCAGCCAAAGTGCTCCCGGAGGAGATCGCCTTCCGCAAAAAGCTGGGCTTTGTCGTCCCGATCAGGATCTGGATGGCGGATGAACGCTGGAACGGGGATGTCAGAAGGCGCCTTGCCGGCGAGAGCTGCGCCAGGTTTTTCCATGTGGACAGAGTCCAGGCCATTTTCGATGAATACATCGGAGGAAATTCGGACCTGTGGCGGAAGGTGTGGACGATCTATACCTTCCTGGTCTGGTACGATGAATATTTTGCCTGAACAGGGCATGAAAATTCCCGTCCAGTTACTGTACACGCCCCCTCGAAGGGCGTGTACATGTAACTTTGCGCGCGGCGATAACAAAGCTTCGCATTGTCAATACGCTTTGCGAGCGCCGCGCGCCGTAAAACTCGGGTTTTGCGCAAGGAGCGTGCGCAAAACACCTCGCGTTTCAGGTGGGTCTGAACTGTAACCCTGTCCATTCTCTTTGAGGGGGACGTGAACGGGAGAGAAAAAAGAAAACGTAACTGTTCCGCGAAGGAGGCAGTTACGTTTTCGGCTTATCTGCAGGAAAAAGGGCCTGATCAGAGACCCTGCTCCTGTATACCGGAGGTCACATCCAGAGGAAGTTCATAAAGCGGGGGATCTGCTGTTCCCAGCTTGCCTCGCTGTGCCGGCCTCCGATCTGACAGTAAAAGTCTGTTATGACCCCGCGCTTTTCCAGATCGTCCTGTATGGTCAGGTTCTGGCGGGCAGTCAGGCTCTTGAGAGGGTCTTGGGGATCCCGGCGGAAGGCCTCCTCCGTGCCGAAGGACAGGTAGATCCGGGTGTCCGGGTCGATCTGGCTTTTTCTGATATCGCGCCGCAGGGGTGTCATGCAGGGAGAGATCGTACTGGAGACACAGGCGGCCTTGGAGAACCAGTCATTGAAGCAGACAGCTCCGTACAGGGACATCAGTCCGCCCATGCTGGAGCCGGCTATACCGGTCGCCTCCCTGTGCGGCCAGGTCCGGTATTCATGATCGATCACCGGCTTGAGCTCGGAGACGATCCACTGGAGAGTTTCCCGTCCGGTGCCCTCCAGGGTGCCTCCCCAGAAGTTGCCGTGGAAGGTGTAGGGGCAGTATTCCCGGAGCCGGTCATTGCCCTCGTGGCTGCATTCGATCCCGACGATGATCATGTCCTTCGGCCACTTCTCGAGAAACTGCTTCAGCCCCCAGCTTTTGCCGAAGGTCGCGTCCGCGTCCTCAAAGAGGTTATGTCCGTCAAAAAAGTACATGACCGGGTAGAGTTCATCGCCTGTATAATAAGATTCAGGCAGATAGATGTGCAGGGTCCTGCTGGTTGCGGTGGGTGTGAATAGGATGTCCCTTTTTATGATCATTTATGTTCTTTCCTTGTGAAGTGATAAGCTTTTTCCGGACACGGGGAGACAGGATCGCGATTGGATCCCCTGGTTTTATGGAGATGCCCGTGAAAAAAACTATGGAAAACAAAAAGAATTCCTTTGAAAAAATCTATGAGGTGGTCGCGCAGATCCCTCCCGGCAAAGTCGCCACCTACGGTCAGATCGCGGCCCTGGCCGGCAACCGGCACTGGTCCAGGGTCGTCGGATATGCTCTGCATGTAAACCCTGACCCGGACCGGATCCCGTGTTTCCGCGTCGTGAACCGGTTCGGGGAGGTCTCCTCCGCCTTTGCCTTCGGGGGCGGAAACCGGCAGATTGAGCTGCTGGAGGCAGAGGGGATCCCCTGCCCGGACGGCCGGGTGGATCTGAAAAAATACCAGTGGGAAAGAGGAAAAAATCCTTTCGATATAGGATTTTTTCCTCTGGATGCTTGTGACGGAGCACAAGCATCCTGTGATGCGAACAGATAATCGCCTCCGCGAATTATCCGTTCGCGATGCCTGCGCACTTACGCGCTCCGGCATGCTGCGGAGGAGTGACTACAGGCTACCTCGCCCGTATGTGACGGATCCCGGGGCGGATCAGTGAAGGGCGGGGCTGTCATAGGTCTCGAAGACAGGCAGATCCATCTCCGAATCATCCTCGATGTAATAGTTGTCGTAGGTGCTGACATCGCTGGATCCGAACCGGAGGATCGAAGCTCCGCCGCTCAGCCATCCCACATTTCTGTAGCGGTTGCCGTAGACTGTGACGGAATGGACATGTCCGCCCCCGCCCGGGGTCCCGATCCCCACAGCGGCTTCGGCGCAGCCGGTCAGAAGGTTGTTGGCGATCAGGATGCTGTGCGTCGAGTGGCCGCCCTGTTCCGCGCCCGCTTCGACCCCGCCGTCGCAGTCCTTTACTGTATTGCAGATGAAATCCACATCCTGGGTCCCGTCCGCGTAGATGGCGAAACCGGTGTCATAGCCGCAGTGGCAGTTGGTGATGACGTTTCCGTAGACCAGGCCGTGGACCGGACGGTCGACGGAGGACGGGGCGTTCCCGTAGTTTCCGGCAAAACAGATGGCAATGTTCCCGGTGTTGTCCAGGCGGTTGCCGACGACATTGACATTCGCGACATTGGCGGCGACGGAGATCGCCTCGGACCAGCCGGTCTTGCAGTCATGGATATAGTTGCGGTAGAGGAGAACGTTGGAGATCGTGGAGCTGCCGCGGCCCATCAGCAGGATAGCGTTGGCACAGTGGTCCTCGCTTTTGGGACTGGGGGTCGTGATATTCTGGATCGTCAGGTCGCTCACGACGACATGGTGGGTCCCCGGCTCCAGCAGGATGGCGCTGGCGTCCCGGCCGTGCGCGTTGCGGACCTCGAAGCCGGTGAGCTGCACGTAGCCGCAGCCGTAGAGCCAGAACATGGAGGGACCGTCCTGGTCCTGGTCGTGGCCGTTGAGCCCGGAGCCGTCAAAGATCACCTCTTCGCCGGGCATGGCGGCGATCGTGATATAGGCGTCCTCCCGCCCCTGCACTCCGCCATAGAGGCGGATCTTGCGGCTGTAGACACCGCCGCGCAGATAGAGCGTGTCGCCCGGTCCCAGCATGTTGATCATGCCCTGGACATCATCCGACGGACCCGCGTAGTAGGTCTCGCCCTGGCCGGACGGGGCCGTGACGCCGGTCTCAATGATCTGGCGCGCATGAGCCTGGAAAGCATCGTCCCCCCTCAGCCGGTAATCATATTTCCAGGGGGGAGAGGCCTCCGCCCGGACACAAAACAGAGCAGGGAGAGTACAGCTTCCACAGAGAGAGGACCCTCCGGCGCCGCTTATGATCGCCAGGAGGGAAAAGAGAAGGGCGGCGCTGTAAAAAAAACGGCGCAGGAACCCTCTTTGCTGCGGGTGTCGGTACTTCATGTCGGATGCACTGTGATGTCTCATATGTCTCCTTTTCTGGTGGATCTCGATGGGGAGGCGGAAAAATCCTGATCAAATGACGGCGGTTGCGCAGATGCGGCTCTTTCCTGTAAAATGAGGAGCAGCTGTGCTGTACCTCAGGCGGAAAGTTTTTGCGAAAACCGGCCGCCCCGTGCTGTCAGATTAATATTATACAATTAATTATACATTTTATAACGGATTAGGCAAGTGAGGCCGCCGGCCGC
>CAMNFJ010000070.1:0-14563 GCA_946536955.1 uncultured Lachnospiraceae bacterium | reverse complement strand
GGTACCCCTGTGACAACAGCATGCCCTCGTGAACTTACAACGCTGTGCGAGGCATCATACAGGCTGCGTCTGGTCTCTGAGCCACGCGGCCTCCTCTTTGGTCAGCAGGGGAGCGACCTCCCTGAAGACCCTCTCATGGTAGGAGTTGAGGACCTGCCTGATCCGGGGCGTCAGAAGGGCCGGGTCGATCAGGGCCCTGTCCAGGGGGACCAGGGTCAGCGGATTGAAGCGCAGGAAGGTCCCGTCGCCGTTTTTCGCGGCCTCCACCACCTCCAGGATGGTCTCGATGCGGATCCCGTACTGTCCTTCCAGATAGACGCCGGGCTCGTCCGATACGATCATGCCGGGCTCCAGCACGGCCTCCTCCATCCCCTGCGTAAAGCGCCAGCGGATGTTCTGGGGTCCCTCGTGCACGCTGAGCAGGTAGCCGATGCCGTGGCCGGTCCCGCACTTGTAGTCCACGAATTCCTGCCACAGGGGCTCCCTGGCCAGGATGTCTACATTGCGGCCCGTGCAGCCGTAGAGAAAGACCGCGTCCATGAGCTGCAGGTTGCCCGCCGCCGTCAAAGTGTAGTGGCGCCGCATGCCGTCTGTCACGGGGCCCAGGGCCGTCGTGCGGGTGACATCGGTCGTGCCGCGCAGGTACTGGCCGCCGGAGTCGACCAGCAGCATGCCCTCAGGCCTGAGCTGCGCGCAGTCATCCTCTTTGGCGCTGTAGTGCATCATGGCCGCGTTGGGGCCGTAGGCCGAGATCGTGCCGAAGGACAGGTCGACGAAGTCGCTGATCTGCGCGCGCAGGGAATCCATCTTCTTCTCGGCGTCCTTCTCGGTCAGGGTCCCGACCGTCCCCTCCTCTGCATGTCTGTGGAGCCAGTAGAGGAATCTGCAGACCGCTGCGGAATCCTCCCGGTAGCAGGACCGGATATTCTCCAGCTCGACCGCGTTTTTCACTGCCTTGAAGTCCTCGACGGGACTCCGCTTTTCGATATCAAAATGCCTGGAGGGCTTATATTTCTGACCAAAGGCAGCGGTCCGGCCCTCCTGCAGGGCCTCGTAGAGCCGGCAGCTCAGACTCGCCGGATGAAAGAGGGCGCGGCAGGCCGCGGGATCCTGTCCGGGTCCGGAGATCTGTCTGTAGAGCTCCGGGTCCTCCAGGAAGGCATAGATCTCATCATAGCCGCGAAGCTCCAGGCCGATCCCGGCCGCATAGGACCGGACCTCCTCCGTGACTGCCCTGTCCTGCACAAAGAGGACCTGGCGGTCCATGGTGACCAGGCCGAAGCTCAGGGCGACCGGCGTGCACTCCACATCCTTTCCCCGGATGTTGAAGAGCCACATGAGATTGTCCAGCCTGCCGTCCACATAGAGACCGGCTCCGGCCTCGCGCATCCTGTCCCGCAGACGCTCCAGCTTGGAGGCGGCGGACTCGCCGGCGTATTTTTCCTCCAGCACGGAGATCTTTTCCGCGGGCCGGTCCGGGCGGTCGGGCCAGATTCCCTCCGCCGGGTCGAGGTCCGCCGCAAAGCGGACGTCGATGCTTGAAAACTTCGACCGGAAATCCCTGAGTCTGCTGACCGTGATGCACCTGCCGTCAAAGGCCAGCACAGCCTGCCGGCCGCTGCCGGCAGCCTTTCCCAGTCTGTCCCTGAGCCAGGCGGTGACCGTGGGGACACCCTCCTCCTGGTCCCGGTAGAGGTCCACCCCGGTCCCGGCGAGCTCCTTTTCGGCCTGGATGAAATAGCGTCCGTCGGTCCACAGACCGGCCTCCTCCAGTCCGACGATCAGGGTCCCGCTGGATCCGCTGAAGCCGCTGAAATATTTTCTGGTCTGGAAATAGGGAGCCACATACTCCGAATTGTGAAAATCCGCCGTGGGGATCAGGAAATAATCGACCCCCAGGTCTGTCATTTTTGCGCGCAGGCGTCTCAGCCTGTCCTGTATCATCTGATTAGTCATATTCTCCAATTGTCAATAGATCATGAGATAAATGTACCCGGGGCTGTCCGGCAAGGGGCAGCCCCGGTTTTTACAACGTGTATCGTCCGCCGTCAGATATTTTCCGTGCCCGGATCACATGCCCAGGAATTTTTTCACTTCCGCCTTCATGCCGTCTCTTTCACAGACGATATTGTGGCGGACGGGAGCCGTGCGCAGGATGTTCACGGCCTCGGGAACCGCCACGCCGGACTTGGCGCTCAGGCGGTCCGCCAGCTCCAGGTCAGGGAGGTCCGAGGGCTCGCCCAGGGCCTGCATGACGCTGTTTTCAAACTTGAAGGGGCTGGCCGTGGAGGCGATCACCGTGGGTGTCCGGTCCCCGGTCTTTTCGCGGTAGCTGTCATAGACGTGGGCCGCGACGGCCGTGTGGGGATCGATGACATAGCTTTCCTTTTCGTAGAGCCTGCGGATGGCAGCAGCCGTCTCCTCTTCCGTCGCGTAGCCCCCGCAGAAGAGGGCCAGGTCCTCGCGCATCCGGTCCGTGATCCCGTAGACGCCCTTGCTGCTCAGGTCTCCCATGAGGGCCGCGGTCTTTGCGGCATCGCTGCCGCTGATGTGGTAGATCAGCCGCTCCAGATTGCTGGAGATCAGGATGTCCATGGAGGGGGAGCTGGTCAGGATGAATTCCCTGTTGCGGTCATAGGTCCCGGTCTCAAAGAAATCAAAGAGGACCTTGTTGGAATTGGAGGCGCAGATCAGCCTTCCGACCGGCAGGCCCATCCGGGCGGCATAGTAGGCGGCCAGGATGTTGCCGAAGTTTCCGGTCGGCACGACGAAGTTGACCTTGTCCCCCGCCTTGATGCTGCCGTCCGCGACCAGTCTGGAATAGGCATAGACATAGTAGACGATCTGGGGCACCAGGCGGCCGATGTTGATGGAGTTGGCGGAGGAGAAGGCAAAGCCCCTGTCCGCCATCTGCGCCCGCAGGTCCTCGTCTCCAAAGATCTCCTTGACCGCGCTCTGGGCGTCGTCAAAGTTTCCGCGAATACCGACCACGCGGGTGTTGTCCCCCTTCTGGGTCACCATCTGCCGCTCCTGGATGGAGGAGACCCCGTCCTTGGGATAAAAGACCATGATCCGGGTCCCTGCGACATCCGCGAAGCCTGCCATGGCGGCCTTGCCGGTATCCCCGCTGGTGGCGGTCAGGATGACGATCTCCTTGTCCTCCTGATTCTTGCGGGCGGAGGTGATCATCAGATGGGGCAGGATCTGCAGGGCCATGTCCTTGAAGGCGATCGTGGGCCCGTGGAAAAGCTCCAGATACCAGGAACCGTCAGCCTTTCTCAGAGGCACGATCTGGTCCGTATCGAATTTGCTGTCGTAGGCCCTGGCGATGCAGCCCCTGAGCTCCTCCTCCGTAAAATCGGAGAGCATCAGCTTCATGACCTCATAGGCGACCTGGCGGTAATCCATGCCGGCCAGCGCCTCCAGGCTCACGTCAAGCTCCGGGAACTCCGTGGGGACAAAAAGGCCTCCGTCCTGGGCCAGGCCCATCAGGATGGCTTTTGAGGCGGGCACAGGCTGACTGTCGGACCGTGTACTCTTATATAATATTTCTTTCATATCTGCAGTATTACCTCCATCTTGAAATGTGCCTGCCGGGGGGCGGGGCCGCCCCTTGAAAGGCCTGAGAAAAAAACGGGGACCTCGCGGACGCAGACCACGGCAGCCGTTCTGCACCGGTCCCGAATGCACAAATGAATATTTGCCAATTTCTTACTATACCACAAATCCATGCATAGCACAAAGAAAATACGACATCCCCGCCTATACCTTTTTGTGTTAGTTACCGTTCACGCCCTATTGAGGGCGTGAACTTGTAACATTGCGCGCGGCGATTCCAATACGCTCCGCGTGCGCCGCGCGCCGTTCAACTCGGGTTTTTTCGCTGAAGACCGCTCAAAAACGCCTCGAATTTCAGGTGGGTCTGAACTGTAACTTGTGTTAAACTATAACGGTAAACCAGCTTTCAAACACAAAGTATTCCGCCAGGAGGCGTTTTTTATCATGAGGATCTTCAGTAAATCCATTTCCAGACAGGCACAGGTCTCTCTTCCCGGGGTCGACGCGGAGCCCGGGAATGTCCTCTTTCTCGATCTTGCGACGACAGGGATCAAAAGAGCGGACTGCCGGGTCTATATGATCGGCTGCATCTGCATGCAGCACGACGGTTGGGAGCTGACCCAGTGGTTCGACGACACGGGACTGGATGAAAAAAGAATCCTCTCCTCCTTTCTGATCTACTGCAGCCGCTTCCGCTATGTCATCAACTATAACGGCAACCGCTTCGACCTCCCCTTTCTGAGGGCCAGGATCGAGGTCCACGGCATGCAGGACATGGCGTCCTCCTTCCTGTCCATGAGCTCCATCGACCTCTATGGCTATATCGCGCCCTACAGGCACCTGCTGGGCCTGGCGGACTACCGCCAGCAGACCCTGGAGCAGGCCCTGCAGACCGGCCGGACCGAGAACAGGGACGGAAAGGAGATGATCGAGCTCTATAAAAAATACCTGGCCCTGCCCTCCTCCACCCTGCTGGACCAGCTGACCGCCTGGAACGAGGCGGATGTCTCCGGGCTCCTGGACCTCCTCCCCCTGGCTCAGTTCACCCATCTGGAGGAAATGAAGGCGGACGTGCGCAAGGCCCAGGCCAATTATTTCACAGACCACGAGGGAAACCCGGCAGAGGAGCTGCTGATCCAGTTCGCCATCCCCTTTACCCTGCCGGTCAGGATCTATGCCGGGCTCGACCACTGCTATCTCAAGATCGACGGGGAGACCGGCGTTCTCAAGATCCCGCTCTACACCGAGGAGATGAAGTATTATTACGCCAACTACCGGGACTACTACTATCTGCCCGGCGAGGACATGGCCATCCACAAGTATATAGCCTCCTACGTGGACAAAAACCGCCGCGTCCAGGCCCGGCCCGAAACCTGCTATACCAGAAAGCAGTCCTCCTACCTGCCCCAGTGGGACCTCTACTGCACGCCCTTTTTCAAGCGCCGCTACGAGGATAAGGAAATCTTTTTCGAATTCTCGGAGAAATTCAGGAAGGACCGGGAGGCCCTGTCCGATTACGCCTCCTACGTCCTGCGCCACATCATCTTTCCCAAAAAGGGCGGCACAGGCAGACCGCAGTAGTGAAGGCCTGCGTGAATGCACATATTTAATCTTAATTCTGATAATATGTGCAAATTGCTTAAAGAGTTTGACACCTCAACGGCTCTATTGTAGAATATAACTAAGAAATGAAGAGTTTCAATCAGGCTGACAGCTTTTCATCTCTTTTTGGGATTATAATGTGTGGTTCGTTTCCATGGAGGTGCTCATAAGCCTGATTTATGAACAGCAGCAGCGTTTGCGGGGTATGTCTCTGGATATCGATTGTCCTTTGCATAGGCAGCTTCCCGACAGGTCATAGCGGCCGCCCGGGTTTATGCCTGTTGCCAAAGGAAGGTTTGTCTATGCAGAAGAAGGCATCCGCATTTTCCAAGAGGGAGGTAATATCATGGCGAACAGTATCATCACAATCAGCCGTCAGTACGGTTCAGGCGGACGCGAGGTCGGCCAGAAGCTGGCAGAGAGACTGGGGATCGGTTTCTACGACAAGGAGATTATCACCATGCTTGCCAAGGAAAGCGGGCTGAGCGAGGAAACGGTCAAGAGCTGGGCGGAAAAAGAGGTGTCAGGCTTCTTCTACGGCATCAATGCCGCCCGCGGCATCATTCCCATCCCGGACAGGATCTTCAGCGCCAGGAGGAAGGTCCTCAATGAGCTGGCGGACAAGGAGAGCTGCGTCATCGTCGGCAGCTGCGGGGATTATATCCTCAAGGGCAGAGAGAATGTCCGCAACTTCTTTATTTACGCGCCCGTGGAATTCCGCAAAAAACGCGCCCAGGAGGTATACGGAGACGACCTGGCCTCCTATCCCAACCTGATCAAGCGCAAGGATGAGGAGCGCAGCGACTACTACAGCCACTTCACCAGCTACAAATTCGGCGACTACAAAAACTATGATGCCTGCTTCAACACCGCGATCGGCATCGACAATGTCGTCGACCTGATCGAATATATGATTAAAAAAGGATAAACCCGATCCGGTCATCCACGGATGACCCTAACCGGCTGACAATTATGCCGGTCGACAGAACACCGGCCCTGCGGAGCAAACCGCAGGGCCGGCGTTTTTTGTGGTCAATAGCGATATTCCCGTCTGAGCCTCTCGTGAAGGATCCCGTAGGCCAGAAAACGGGTGGCCAGCAGGATCTTGAGGATCTTGCTGGTGCGCAGAAGCTCCTTGTAGATCAGGGGCTGGTCCCGCCTGAGATAGCCCAGGAAATTGATCAGCTCCTGCCTGTGCAGCTGCGACTTCGAGATCACCAGATAGACCTTGATCTGCAGGAAGGTCCGCAGGACAAAGTAGTTGAAAATATAGCGGTCCTTCGCGGTCTTCTTCTCTCCCACTCCGGGGTAGACCGTATAGAGGCGCTTGAGGACGATGGTCTGGTCATTGTAGTGCTTCTCCAGCCCCTCGGGACTGACGCTCTGCTCGCCGCGTCCGATCCGGTAGCAGTAGACCACATGTGGAAAGATACGGACCGTATCCACCCAGGGCAGGGGGAGGAGGTCATACTCCTGGTCCGTGTAGAAGCAGTGCTCTGTCAGCCGGATCCCCTTGTCCTGCAGGATCTTTGTCCTGTAGACGATGGCATGCATGGTGAACCACTCGTGGTCCCCCAGGGCGTCAAAGCGCACGACGGGTCCCGCGATGTCCGAAGCCTCGTCCCTGACCTCCTCGTGGCCGTCCTCCTCAAACACGCGCTTGAACCGGGCGATGACCATGTCCTCCTCCGCCTCCGCGAGTTCATTGACCAGCCTGATCAGTCCGTCGCGGTCAAACCAGTCATCTCCGTCCAGCAGGCGGAAATACCTGCCGGTGGCCGCCTGGATCGAGGCATTGACCGTTGACCCGTAGCCGCCGTTTTTCTTGTCGATCACGCGGAAGGTCCCGGGATATTTTTCCTCATATTCTCTGGCGATCGCCAGGGTCCCGTCCGTGGATCCGTCATTGACCACGAGGACCTCCAGGCGGTCCAGGATCTCGGGAATACAGCAGGAATCCAGAGCCTTCCGGATGTATTTTTCCACGTTATAGGAAGCGATCGATACACTCAGTACTTTTTCCATCCAAAAATCCCTCTCATTCCATAGCTGTCATCATGCGTCTGTAGGCCTCCGGCAGGGTCCTCAGGGGACTCCAGCCCAGGGCACGGAGCTTTGCGGTGTCCAGGTTCATGTGCAGGGTGGGCGCGAAGCCGAACTTGGAGGGGTCCTGGTCCGCCTCTATGCGGACTGCGATCCGGCCGTCCGCGCAGTCCGACGCCACCATCCGGGCCATCTCCAGGATGCTGCAGTAGGTCGCCTCGTTGGCCGCGTTGTAGGCCTCCCCGTCCTGCCCCCTGAGCATGACCGTCAGTATCGCCGCGGCGGCATCCGCCGTATAGAGGTAGGACCGGCAGGTCGCGCCCGCGGTCTTAAGGACGATATCACGGTCCTCCATGGCGCAGCGGGCAAATTCGGCAAAGACCCTTCCGTCGTCATAGCGGACGCCGGGTCCGAAGGTCTGGGTCAGGCGGACGACGCGGATCGGGACCCCGAATTCCTTCTGCCAGGAGGCGCACAGGATCTCACAGAGCCTCTTGGATTCCGGATAGCAGCTGCGGGCCTGCATGGTATCCAGGTTGGTCCCGTGCTTCTCGTCGATCTTCCGGTCGTCCTCCGGCGCCCCGTAGACCTCCATGGTGGACAGGTAGATGAAACAGCGGACATGGTTGTTCCGGGCAAACTCCAGGGCCCTCTTGGTCCCGTCAATGGCCGTAAAGATCGTCTCCACAGGCTGGTCTGCAAAGGCCCGGCTGGAGGTCTGGCTGGCCGCATGGATCACATAGTCCACAGGCCTCTCCATCCTGGATGTCGGCATGGAGTGTATATCCGAGACTGCCAGCTCCAGATTTCCCCTGTCGACCGCCCCGAAGATCCCCCGGGCCTTGTCCTCATTGCGGACACTGGCGATCACATGGATGGGCTCCCTGCCCTCCTGCCCCTCACCGCCATAGCGGAGCAGGGCGGAGACCAGCGTCTGGCCGATCAGACCCGTCGCCCCAGTGACAAAAACCGTTTTTCCCTCCAGCTCCCTCATCAGGGGAAGGCTTCCGAGGATTCGCATATCCTCTTCGAAAACAGGATTTTTCTGCAGTTCCATCTTCCCTCCTCTAAAAACACTGTCCAGAGACACCCGGCAGGCCGCATGCCTGAGCAGTAAAAGAGCCGGAACCCCGCGGGGTTCCGGCCCGTAAAAAATCAAAACCATCCAGGTTTCAGCGCAAAACCCGAGTGAATTGAGGTACTCATTCAGTTTCCCGAATTAAGCTTCCTCTTCCTCTTCCTTTGCTCTCTGGGCATTGACAAAAGCGTCGACGTCGACAGAAACGACATCCGCGTCAGCGTTGGCGCGCTCAGCTGCACGTCTCTCGCGCTCCTTGTCGATGAGGAGCTGCTTGACGCTCAGGCTGATCTTGTTGCTGTCTTCGTTGAAGTCAACGATCTTTGCGGTGACTTCCTGACCGGTCTTCAGGACATCTGAAGGCTTGTCAATGTGCTCGCGCGCGATCTGGGACACATGAAGCAGGGCATCGATGCCGGGCTCCAGCTCTACGAATGCACCGAAGTCAGTCATCCTGGCAACTCTGCCGGTGACAACAGTGCCGACTGCGTACTTCTCAGCAGCACCTACCCAGGGATTCTCCTCCGGGAACTTCAGGGAAAGAGCGATCTTCGTGCCCTGGATATCCTTGATCAGGACGCGGAGCTGTTCGCCAACCTTGAACACCTTCTTCGGATTCTCTACGCGGCCCCAGCTCATCTCTGAGATGTGCAGCAGTCCGTCTGCGCCGCCGAGATCGATGAAAGCACCGAAATCCGTGATATTCTTGACAGTACCCTCGACTGTATCGCCGGGGTGGATGGTCTCAAAGAGCTTACGCTGCATTTCCTGGCGCTTTGCAACGAGAAGCTGCTTGCGATCACCGATGTATCTGCGTCTGTTCGGATTGTACTCGGTAATGACAAACTCGATATCCTGGCCCAGATACTTGCTCAGGTCTCTCTCATAGGTATCGGAGACAAGGCTGGCAGGGATGAAGACCCTGACTTCCTCAACGACTACGCTCAGGCCGCCGGACAGCACCTGGGTAACCTTGGCGGTGAGGACTTCCTTGTTCTTGTAGGCCTCCTCGATGCGCTTGTTGCCGCGGTCTGCTGCAAGGCGCTTGTAGGAAAGGACGACCTGTCCGTCACCATCGTTGACTTTAAGGATCTTGACTTCAAGTTTGTCGCCTACGTGCAGGACTTCTGTGAGATCAACAGAATGATCATTCGTATACTCAGCACGGGTAAGGATACCATCGGACTTGGCGCCGATGTTGAGGATCGCCTCATCGGGCTTTACGTCGATGATCTGTCCCTCGACTACCTCTCCGGTGTGAATCGTCTTGAATGATTCGTCCAACATTTGTTCAAAGGTCTGCTCTGACATGGTTATAAACCTCCTCAATGATATTCTTTGGGGTCGAAGCCCCCGCGGTAATGCCTATCACCTTTTCTGCACCAGTCAGAGTAAGATGTAAGTCGTTCCACGTTTGTATGAAATAGGTTTGCGGGCATTCCTTTCTGCAGATCTCGTAAAGCTTTGCAGAATTGGAGCTGCTCCGGTCGCCGATCACTATCATGATGTCCGCACGGGCCGCAATAGACCTTGCTTCAGACTGCCGCTCATGCGTGGCATTGCAGATAGTATTCACACAAAGTACATTGTAATCATTTTCTTTCAAAATATCAACTAAATCTTGAAATTTATTTGCGTTAAACGTCGTTTGAGCGACTACGCAGACATCTTTTCCCTCCGGGATCCTGAGATTGCGGGCCTCCTCCGCCGTCTGGATCACGGCCACGGGCGTCGAGGACCAGCCCATGATCCCCATGACCTCGGGATGAACCGGGTTTCCGACAATGACGATCTGCTTTCCTGCCGCGCTCTCTGCCTCCACCGTCCTGTGGATCCTCTTGACAAAGGGACAGGTCGCGTCCACACAGGTCAGGCCGCTGTCACGGATCAGCTGGTCGGTCTCCCTGGAGACTCCGTGGGACCGGATGATCACCGTCCCGGCCTTCAGGTCCCGGATCCGGTCCGAGGACTCCACGACCTGGACTCCCCTGGCCTCCAGGTCCGCGACGACCTCCTTGTTGTGGATGATGGGCCCATAGGTATAGATATCGCCTCCCCTGGAGACTTCCTCATAGACCCTGCTGACCGCGCGCTCCACGCCGAAACAGAAGCCCGCGCTCTTTGCGAGTATGATCTGAGGTCTGCTCATTTCAGTCCCGTCCTCTCTCTGATGATGTCCCCGATCGTCTTTACGACCTCATAGATGGTCATCTCCGATGAGTCTACCAGGATGGCGTCATCCGCCTGGGTCAGGGGGGCCGTCTCCCGGGTCATATCCCTGTAGTCGCGCTCTTCGATCTCCCTCTCGACCTGGTCCAGGTCAGCTTTTTCCCCTTTGGCGTCCATCTCCAGAAAGCGGCGCCTTGCCCGCACGCCCACGCTGGCGGTCAGATAGATCTTGACCTGGGCATCCGGCAGGACGACCGTGCCGATATCGCGCCCGTCCATGACGACATCCCTGGATGCCGCCAGATCCCGCTGCAGCTGCAGGAGCCGCGCCCGCACCTGCGGCACGGCGCTGCTCTTGGAGGCCATGGCACTGACCTCAGCGGTGCGCAGGTAGGGATTCACATTTTCCCCCGCCAGCAGGACGACCTGCTCGCCGTCCCTGTATTCGATCGAGATGTCCGCGCCCCCGCAGGCACCGGCGATCCTCTCCGTGTCGTCCGCGCTGATCCCCAGCCTGTGGAGATAGAGGGCCATGGCCCTGTACATGGCTCCCGTATCGACATAGATAAAAGAAAACTGCTCCGCCACCTTTCTGGCGATCGTACTCTTGCCGGCTCCCGCCGGCCCGTCAATAGCAACGTTGATCATATTCCCTCCATAATGTATCGCTCTGTGATGCTTTATAAGTGCGGCACCTTCCGCTGTTTAATGACGCGGTACTCCGCGGCGCTAATAATGCGATGCTCCGCATCGCATTATTTTTTCCCGGTCGTGTGTCTGTGCTCCGAAGTCGTGATCCTGATATTGGGCGCCTTCTTTTTGGACAGGTCAAGCGACCCGTCGGCCCGCAGAGGCCACCAGGCCCCGCCGATCCAGGACCTGCCTGACAGCATGGCGCCGTTCTTTGTGGAAAAATAATAGAATTTCCCGTCGATCATCTGCCAGCCGGTCTGCCGGATGCCCAGCCTGCTCATAAAGTATTTCTTACCCTTCAGGGTCAGCCAGCCCTCATAGCGGTAGCCCTTTGCATTGAAATAGTAATCCGACTTGCCGATCCTCTTCCATCCTCCGGCCAGCCATTTGCCCTTCGCGGTCCTGTAGCGCCAGCCGACGGAATCCTTCTTCCAGCCGCTGTAGCCGGGGGTCCTGTCCTCGGCCGTCCCGGTCGCCAGCTTTGTTCCGGAAAAGAGCATACGCTTGTCAAGAAAGAGGGGCTGGGCGTCGTTGTAGACCAGGACCTGGGTCCGGAGCCTGCCGTCGGAAAGGTTTTTCACCTTGATCCATCTCTTTTTGATATGGCGCTGGGCCGAGACAGAGATCGTATTGTACTGGACCTTGTAGGTGATGGTCCCATTATAGCGGTTGCCCAGTATATTGTACTTTTTGGCCAGCCTCTTGAGGGTGGAGGAGACGTCCGACGCGGACGCGAACCTCCTGAACTCGGGGTCCGACTTGTTTTTGTAGGAATAAAAACAATAGCAGGGATTGACCGCCTTTACAAAGGCCTCGGTATTGGAGGTCCATATCCCGTGGTGGTTGAGCTTGAAGATATCCGCCGACAGATTGACTCCGGAGGCGAGCAGATCTCTCTCAGTTGAAAATTCAATATCTCCGCAGGTCAGAAAGCTCCGTTTTCCGAGCGTAAACTTCGTGACCAGGGAGCTGTTGTTCTGGTAGCCGATCCCGGTCACATCGTAGGGATCAAATTTGTCCCAGCCCCTGGAATTGTTGTCCCAGAGAACATTTCCCCTGACAGACCCGACCGAAAAGCTCTTGCCCTTCCTGAGGGCCGTCACCGGGATCCTCTTCCTGTAGGCCGCCGAAGAGATCGTATTATAAAAATTGATGTACTTGACACAGCTGTCATAGAGCTTGCGGCGGTGGCTCTTGTTCCAGGGCGTGATGTTTCTGCGCATGGGATCCGGATTGGCCAGATAAAGGTGCTTCACACGAAAAGAGGAATCCTTGAGGATGGATGCCGCGTAATCACAGTGATCCTCATGGAAATGGGATATATAGAGGCTCAGGTCCCGGACTCCCTTTGACTTGAGATAGCGCAGAACAGTATTCTGCGAATCCCTGGCCCCCGTGTCCATGAGCAGGTACTGGCCGGCCGACTCCAGTAGGACCGCTTCGCCATAGACATTGGTGCTGCCCCCCAGGTCGATGCAGGTGATCTTCATATAGGGCGCGCCCGCGGCCTCCGTCCGGACCGCCAGGCTCTTCCCGGCTCCGCCCGGGACCGGCAGGATCCCGGCGGCCGCGGCCAGGATCGTCAGAGCGCAGACCGAGAGCCTGCGCAGGGCCCTCCGGGCCTTACTGTGTGATGGTGTTTTTTCCTTCATTTTTTCCCCCTTGATGTAAGCTGTGAGCTGTCAGGTCTTAGCTGTCAGCTGTTAACTGTTAGCTGTTAGTTATTAGCTGTTAGCTCTTAGCTGTTAGCCCTTTCCCACAAATATCCAGTTCCAAAGCTAAAAGCTAATGGCTAACAGCTTTATCCCCTATCCACGAAATACCAGTTATAAAGCTAAAAGCTAATGGCTAAAAGCTAATAGCTAACCCCTAACAACTTTCTCCCGCCAATCTCCCGGTCGACCAGGCGATCTGCAGATTGAAGCCTCCCGTCTCCGCGTCCACGTCCAGGACTTCCCCGGCCGCGTAGAGGCCGCGGACCCTTCTGGACTCCATGGTCGAGGGATTGATCTCGGCGACGGAGATGCCGCCCCGGGTGACGATCGCTTCATTGTATCCCCGGGGCCCGGTGATCCTGACCGGGATGTTCTTGATCAGGGCCGCAAGGCCGGAGATCTCCCGGTCCGTAAAGGAGGCGGCCCGCCTGCCCGTGTCCATGCCGGAGAGCTCTGTGACGGCCTCCGCCAGCCGGGCCGGAAAGAGGGGCCGGACAGCCCCGGGGAGATGCCTGTCCGGCGCTGCCAGAAACTCCCGGGCTATCCTGTCCTCCAGCTGCTGCTGCGTGAGCGCGGGCTTGAGATCCAGCCACAGGTCGAAGCCGTCCGGGTGGGCCAGAAAATCGCACTTGCAGGAGGCGGTCAGGATAATGGGGCCGCTGATCCCGAAATGGGTAAAGAGCATTTCTCCGAAGCCCTCGTAGACAGGCTTCTTTTTCTTCTTTTTCCCGGTCTTTGAGGAGCCGGCCGCAGGGCCCTTTGCAGAAGCCGTTACTTCGCCGGGTCCTGCCGCAGGGCCCGGAGCAGGTGCTGTCTCCCCGCCGGGAAGGGCCGCGGACTTCTCCGGGGCTGCCGCTCCCGCGTCAGGTCCGGCGTCCCTCTCCGCCGGAAAAATCCTGACCGCGACATTTTTCAGGGCCAGTCCCTGGAGGCGCCGGCACCAGTCCTCCCTTGTCTCAAAGGGGACCAGGGAGGGGGCTGTGGGCGTCACTGCCATTCCCAGGTCCCGGGCCATGTCCAGGCCGTCTCCCTCGGATCCGGTCGACGGATAGGACAGGCCTCCTGTGCACAGGATGACCGCGTCCGCCCGGACCTCCCTGCCGTTTTCCAAGCGGACGCCCCTGACGGCCAGGGCCGGCCCCTTCTTTCTGCCGCCGGCCTTTCCACCCGGAGCGTTTCCCTCTTCAGCGTCCGGCAGGGGATCGGTCAGAATCCTCTGTACGGGCGACCGGTAGTTGATCCTGACTCCCAGGGCCTGCAGACGCCGCAGGAGGGCGGCGGTGACATCCGAGGCATGGTCAGAGACGGGAAAGACCCTGCTGCCCCGCTCCACCTTGACCGGACATCCGTTTTTTACAAAAAAGTCCTTGACCATGTCGTGGTCAAAGCCATATACCGCGCTGTAGAGAAAGCGGTGGTTTCTCGCCACATGGGCAAAGAAGTCCGGTGTATCGCAGTCATTGGTCAGATTGCATCTGCCCTTGCCGGTTATATAGATCTTTTTTCCGGCCTTTTCATTTTTTTCAAAGACCGTGACTTGATTTCCTTTTTCGGCGGCAGCGACAGCGGCCATCAGGCCTGCTGCCCCGGCGCCGACCACAATGATATGATCGGGCATAGGTCCCCCATGAAGCTGTTATTGTCTGAGTCTCACGCCATTTTAGCAGTATTCGTTTTCTCTAGCAATGCTCAATTGATGCGGGCA
>CAMNFJ010000069.1:0-14630 GCA_946536955.1 uncultured Lachnospiraceae bacterium | reverse complement strand
GGCTGTTTGTGCAACTTGACGAGTCTCAGAGCCTTTACGATACTTTTGACCCTTACATCATACCATAGAAATTATCTGTGGAAATATGCCTCTCCGGCCGTCCGGCCGGAGTTTCCGGTCCCCTCTGCCTTTTCCACACGTTAAAACTCCGTAAGCCGCATTGCGGTTTGATATCGCTCCGTGCGGTTCCGGCCGCACTCCCGCGCTCCGCTCCGGGCGCCCGGCCGGAGCTTTTTACCTCGCGTTAAAGACATACCGGTCCAGCCGGTCCATGGCTTCCTGCACCCGGGACAGGGGCAGGGCCAGATTGATGCGAAGGTTCCAGGGCCCGTTGAACATCCTGCCGTCCTGGAGGGCGACGCCGACGCGCCAGCACATGTGCTCCAGTTCCTCCAGGCTCCTGCCGTGGTCCCTGCACCATTCACTGCAGTCGGGGAAAAGCATGTAGGTTCCCTCGGGCTCCGCCAGCGACACGCCCTCGAAGCGGTCGCGGATGAAATCGACCGCATAGCGGACGTTTCCGGTCAGGACCTGGCGGAGTTCATCCAACCACAGGGCGCCCTCCGGCCGGTAGGCCCCGATCAGGGCATACATGGAGAGCACATTCATCTCATTGTAATGGCTCAGAGAGGATTCCTTCAGGATCCGGTCCCGCAGGGTTTTGTTGAAAATAATGTGGTAGCTCCCGATCAGGCCCGCCAGATTGAAGGTCTTGGAGGGCGCATAGAGGGCGACCGTGCGCCGGCGGGCATCCGGGCTGACGCTCTGGGAGGGAATGTGGGTGTGCCCCTCCAGGATCAGGTCCGACCAGATCTCGTCGCTGATGACATAGACGTCATATTTTTCAAAAAGAGCATAGGCCCGCTCCAGTTCCTCCCGCTCCCAGACGCGGCCGCAGGGGTTGTGGGGCGAACAGAGGATGGCCGCGTGGATCCGGCCCCCTCGCAGCTTCTCTTCCATATCCGCATAGTCCATGCGCCAGATTCCGTCCTCATCCCGGGCAAGGGGGCTGTGCACGATCCGGTAGCCGTTGTTGCGCAGGGTGTTGGTAAAGCCGATATAGGTCGGGGAGTGCACCAGCACACTGTCCCCGCGCGAGCACAGGACATTGAGGGCGCTGACCAGCCCCCCCAGAACTCCGTTCTCATAGCCGATGCAGTCCCGCGTGATTCCCTCCGCCCCGTGGCGGTCCGCCTGCCAGCGGATGATCGATTCAAAATATTCCTCCCTCGGGCTGAAATAGCCGAAGGCCGGGTGGGAGACCCGCTCTGTGATCGCCTCCGCGATCGTGGGCACCGTCGGAAAGTTCATATCGGCCACCCACATGGGGATCACATCAAAGCCATCCTCCGGAGCTTCGGGCGCAAAGCCCTCGATCTTTCCGACCGAATCCACCGCCAGGGCATCCCGCCCCCGGCGTTCCAGGATCGATGTAAAATCATATTTCATGTCTATACCAGGCTGCCTTTCACTGAATTTTGCCGGCGGGATCTTCGCTTTCCGGCAATCCTTTTTATTATAGCACAGCTTTGGGATGTGTCGGTTATCAGCTTTCAGCTCTTAGCTATTAGCTTTTAGCTGGCAGCTAACGGTTAGTTACTGCCCACGCCCCCTCGAAGGGCGTGGACATGTAACGCTGCGCGCGGCGATAACAATGCGAGCATTGTAAAAGCTTCGCATTGTCAATATGCTTTGCTGTGCGCAACACACTTGCTTCACAAGTGTGTTCGCGCCATTAAACTCGGGTTTTGCGCAAAGAGCATGCGCAAAACGCCTCGCGTTTCAGGTGGGCCTGAACTGTAACAACGGTTAACAGCTGACCTGCGGCAGTCCCACCTTCCCCTTGCAATCGCAGTGGGTCCGCAATAAAATAGAAAACAGCATCCCCGGTTCCGGAAGGAGGGCGGCCTGTCATCCTTATGAGCGCTGCCCGGCCGGTATTCAGAGCAAATATACAGGGAATTGGTTGATATACGCGGCCGCCGGGGTGCCTTCGAGATGCTGATGATTCATTTTCCGCGCTGCCCCTTCTCCCCTTCCCCTTCGCAGAGCTTTTGTTCCGGAGCTAAACACGGACAGCCGGCGGAGATCCGGACCGGAGTCTGGAAGGGTTCCGCGCACAGAGGGAGACCTTCATGATTCTTGCCATTGATACAGGAAATACCCATACTGTGATCGGATGTATCGGTATGGACGGAGAGATCATCCAGATCATGCGTCTTGAAAGCAATCTGCATAAGACTGAACATGAATATGCCGCCAGCATGAAGCTGATCCTGGAACTGGGCGGCATTGACCTGGGCCTGGTGGAGGGCGCTGTGATCTCCTCTGTTGTCCCCCCGCTCACATTGATCCTGACAAAGGCCGTGAAGTTCATCACTGGTGTCGATGCCCTGATCATCGGAGCCGGGATCAGGACCGGACTCCCGATCATGATCGATGATCCCGGCACCATCGCCGCGGACCTGGTCGCCACAGCGGTGGCCGCCAAGGAATATTATCCCCTGCCCTGCATTATCATCGATATGGGCACGGCGACGACCGTGACCGTCGTGGACTCCAAGGGCCGCTATATCGGCGGCGCCATCATGCCGGGTGTGACCCTGTCCATAGACGCCCTGACCCAGGGGACCTCGCTCCTTCCCAAGATCGAGATCACCCCTCCCAACAAGGTCATCGCGACAAATACAGTGGAATGCATGAAAGCAGGCATCATCTTTGGTTCCGCGGGCGCTGTCGACGGAGTCCTGGACTGCTTCATCGAGTCCCTGCTGGCCGCCGGCGAAGAAGAATGGAGCATCGTCGCCACGGGCGGGCTGGCCTCGACCATCTGCCCCTGCTGCAGGCACAGCATGACGATCGACGAGAACCTGCTCCTGCGGGGTCTGTATCTGATCTGGCAGAAAAACCGCGGCGGCAGAAAAAAGGTCAAATAATATCAGACAGACAGGTGTGATCGCCAGGCAGAAAAAGCTCAAACAATAAGGACAGACAGGTATGAGCGCGGCGCCGGCCCGCCCCCGTTTTTCGGACAAATTTTCAAACAAAAAAAGGCAGTACAGCAGAGACGTTTTTCTCTGTTGTACTGCTTTTTTCTGTTCAGTGTACTGTGCCTGCAGGCCGAAAACCTCTGCCTGCGGGTCAGACCGGAAGACTATGTCTGCAGGCTGAAAACCTCTGCCTGCGGATCAGATTGAAAGACTCCGCCTGCGGATCAGACCGGAAGACTCTGCATGCAGACCGAAAACCTCCGCCTGCGGACCGAACCGGAATCATCTTCCGCCTGTACCTGTGGATCCCGGATCTCAGATCTCGGAGAGATAAATCAGGGCTGAGCGGAAGTCCCCGCGGAAATTGGGCATGGGGAGACCCGCGTACATCAGGGCATCGCCGCGCATCCGGGCGCGGGGGCCGATCGGCAGGGTGATGGTCTCGTCGTCCTCGGGCGCGATGTCCGTCGTTCGGTCGACGATGACCGCGTACTCCTTGTCGGGGTCAAGGCCGGGGATGCGCAGGATCCTGCTGCGGTCGTCCGGAACCTTGAGAACCTGGACATAGGTGATCAGGGCCTCGGTCTTGTCCTTGGAGACGACCGAATAGCAGTCGTACAGGTGGTTCTCCCTGTAGGAGGCGATCCGGTAATAGTCGCCGCGGCGGATCAGGTCGTTGTACTTGTGGTAGAGGGCGATCTGCTGGGGAATGGCCGCCTTGTCCTTCGCGTCCAGCTTGGTGATGTCGAGCTCATAGCCGAAGGTGCCGGCCAGGGCGACATTGCCGCGGGTCTCAAAGCCCGTGTTCCTGCCGACCACATGGTTGGGCGTGACCGAGACATGGGCGCCCATGGTGGACAGGGGGTAGATCAGGGAGGTGCCCTCCTGGATGGAGAGGCGCTCCACGGCATCGGTGTCATCCGAGCACCAGATCTGGGGGCTGTAGTAGAGCATGCCGGGATCGAAGCGGGCTCCGCCGCCGGAGCAGTTCTCCAGAAGCAGGTTGGGGAAGTCCCTGGTCAGGCGGTCCTGCATCTCATACAGGCCCAGGACATAGCGGTGGCAGAGCTCATCCTGGTTCTGGGCGCCCAGGGAGGCGCTGCCGAAATCGGTCAGGGTCCTGTTCATATCCCACTTGACATATTCAATATTGGCACTGCGCAGGACCGCCGCGATCATATCGTAGACAGTATCCCGCACCTCTTTTCTGGACAGATCCAGGACATACTGGTTGCGGAGCTGGCAGGGCTCGCGGTCCGGGATCCGGATGGCCCAGTCGGGATGCGCCCTGTAGAGGTCGGAGTCGGGGGAGACCATCTCGGGCTCCACCCAGATGCCGAACTTCATGCCCAGGGCATTGACCTCATCGACGAGCTTCTTGAGTCCGCCCTTGATCTTGTTTTCATTGACATACCAGTCGCCGAGGCCGGAGACGTCCAGGTCGCGCTTGCCGAACCAGCCGTCGTCCATGACCAGCATCTCGATCCCGCACTTGCGGGCATCGCGGGCGATATCAAGGAGCTTCTGCTCATCGAAATCGAAATAAGTCGCCTCCCAGTTGTTGATCAGGACCGGGCGCTTTTTGTCCCTCCAGACGCCTCTGATCAGATGGTTTCTGTAGAGATCGTGGAAGGTATGGGTCATGCCGGTCAGGCCCTCGCAGGAATAGACCATAACGCCCTCGGGCGTCTGGAAGGAGGCGCCGGGCTGCAGGACATAGGAGAAGCGGTCCGGATTGATCCCCATGGTCACGCGGAGGCAGTCATAGGCATCCTTTTCCACCATGGCGCGGAAATTGCCGGAGTAGACCAGGTTGAAGCCATAGACCTCCCCGGTCAGCTGGGTCGCGGTCTTTGAGACCAGGCCCAGGAAGGCCTGCTCGTGGTGGGAGGTCTCTCCGCGCAGAGAGCTGACGCCCTGGAAGCCGTAACCAATGTCCCTGTAATTCATATGGCGCTCGCGCACCCACATGCCGTCCAGGGTCAGCAGGCGGTAGTCCTGCTGGTCCATATCGAGACTGAGCGAGAGGGCCTTTTCGAGGCGGACGGGGCTGTCGCTGTCATTGATCACCCGCATGCTGCGCATGATCGCGTCGGTATCCTCAAAAATGGAGTAGGAGAGCACGAAGCGCACATGCAGGACCGGGTCCTCCATGGTGATCTCCAGGGTCATCGTCTTCTCCTCCGCCCCGAAGGTCGCCGGAAGCCCCTCCAGCCTCTTCTTTCCTTTGAAAATATTGTGGGAGACATAATAAGGCTGGACAGCCGTATGCCCGGCCGCTGTTCTGACCGTCACCGCGCCGTCCCTGTGGTCGCCGACCAGCTCGCCGGGGAGCTCATGCTTCATGGTCTGCAGGACCTTGCCCCGCTCCCCCTTGTTATTGGAGGCCATAAAAGGATTTTCCATATAGCGCAGGAGATAGCGCAGATCAGAATCTCCGACCCGCCTTCCGAAATACACATGCTCCAGGAACTGATCATCATCCATGACCGCCATCACATAGCTGACATGGGCTGTATCTATTTTAAAAATACGCTCTTTTTCAAGAAACCGAATATCCATCTCTGCCTCGCCTTCCCCTCGCTTCGATATGCCAGTTCCGCGGCTGAAGCCGCAGTTCCCGCACGATGAAAAAATAACTCACCCTACATTTACACAACTAAATTACATGTCCCATTCTCACCGATAACATACCCTTTTTCAATGCAAATATGTCGCATGGATATGTCAAAATGACCACACCAGTCCCTGGGCAGACAGGCCTGCAGCCCGACAGATTCCGCACGGTTCCCGGCGAAAAAACGGCCTGGCTGAGCACAAAAAAAGGACAGGGGCTTTCCTCCTCCCCTGTCCGGTCGTTTTAAAGTTCTATTATAAATGTGAAAGCGTCAGCAAAAAAACTGTCCGATGCAGCGGATGGTTCCGGCCGCAAAAGCCTCTCCGCCATGGCGAATGGTTCCGGCCGCAAAAGGCCCCTCCGCCATGACGAATGGTTCCGGCCGCAAAGGCCTCTCCGCCATGGCGAATGGTTCCGGCCGCAAAAGCCTCTCCGCCATGGCGAATGGTTCCGGCCGATTCGGCGGTCAGATCTTAGGCAGCACCGCCTCGAGGCCGTCCATGAATTCTCCGTGGTAGTATTCGATCTTGCCGGTGTCGCAGGCCGTGGTCATGGCCGCGTCGATAGGAATGCGGGCGACAACGGGCAGGCCCTCCGCCTTCGCAGTCTCCTCGATATGGCCCTGGCCGAAGATGCGGATCTCCTCGCCGCAGTGAGGACACTTGACATAGCTCATGTTCTCCACGATGCCGAGGATCGGGACATCCATCATTTTGGCCATGCCGACTGCCTTGCGGACGATCATGCTGACCAGGTCCTGGGGTGTCGTGACGATGAGGATCCCGTCCACGGGAAGCGCCTGGAAGACTGTCAGCGGGATGTCGCCGGTTCCGGGAGGCATATCCACAAACATGTAGTCCACATCGCCCCAGGCCACATCGGTCCAGAACTGCTTGAGGGCGCCGGTGATGACGGGGCTGCGCCAGATGACGGGCTGGTCCTCTTTTTCCATCAGTAGATTCATGGACATGACCTTGATGCCGGTGATGGAAGTAGCGGGGAAGATGGTGTTCTCGGTCGCGCTCAGGTCATAGGGGCCCACGCCGAACATGCGGGGAATGCTGGGGCCGGTGATATCCGCGTCCATGATGCCCACGGAATAGCCGCGGCGGGCCGCCCACAGGGCGCTCATGGCCGTGACGGAGGACTTGCCGACGCCGCCCTTGCCGCTGACGACCGCGATCATCTTTTTGACATGGGAGCCGGGATTGGGATCGACCTTGAAATTAGGCTGGGGAGGAGCCATCTTTCCGGTATTTGACTTGGGTGTCTGCTCGTTACTCATTTTTTATCATTCTCCTTTCGGGTTGGTTTTTCACATTGTTATGCCCGGAGTTTTTGGTTTATAATCAACCTGTGTGTTCTTTTTCGCCGGCCGTCCGCCGGACATGCCTGAAGCCAGGCAGTATTCCGGGCGCATTCGGGCCGGCCTGTCTGAAATCAGCCAGTATTCCGGGCGCATCCGGTTCAGGCCTTCGGCCCGGCCTGTGTGCAGGGGCACACCTGTATATAATACATGAAACCGTCCCTCAATTTCAACCGGATCTTCCCTGCCCGCCTGTGCCTTATTCCTGCTGCATGACAGACCGCATCGGAACCGGCGGCTGTGCTCCAGAATGTACTTTGGAAACTGCATGTTTCCCGAACCAGGCAGCCGTACCGGCGGCCCGGCAGGAGGCATCCGGCAAATATTCAGCCCGGGGCGGTCCGGCTCTGCGGCCGGGCAGTCTCAGAAAGAGGTCTTTTATTATGGATGATATCAATATCGCCATGCTCATTGATGCCGACAACGTCAGCTCCCGCTATATACCCGGGATCCTGAGCGAGCTGTCCAAATACGGCAAGATCACGGTCCGCCGCATGTACGGCGACTGGTCTCAGGACAGGCTGCATTCCTGGCTGAGCCGGGCCTCCGGCTATTCCCTGACGCCGGTCATGCAGCCCAACAATACGCCGGGCAAAAACGCCTCCGACATCGGTCTGATCATCGACGCCATGGACATTCTCTACACCGGGGATGTACAGGGCTTCTGCATCGTGTCCAGCGACGGCGATTTCAACAAGCTCGCCACCCGCCTGCGCGAGGCCGGCAAGGTCGTGATCGGCATGGGAGAAAAAAAGACCCCGGAATCCTTCAGGGTCTCCTGCGAGCGCTTTTTCTTTCTCGATGTCATCAACGGCAATGACAACGACGATGACGTGGCGTCCGTCTCCGGCAAAAAGGCCAGGGCCTCCCGCAAAAAGAGCCCCCAGCTTCCCGCCCCGGTGACCTATTACAATTCCCCCGCTTCGGGCACAGGGTCAGGCTCCTCCGCGCCGGCTTCTCAGTCGGCCTCTCCTTCCGCCGCTTCGGCGGGCGGCCCGGCAGCCTCCTCAGGAATCGGCAGTCTCTACAGGCGCCGCCGTTCCTCCGCCCCGGAGCCCGTCTCCGCCTACGCGACGGACAACACCGACTCCTACCTCGGCGAGGGCAGCTACGGCTACAGTTCCGAGCAGGACAGCGACGACAGCCTCTTTACCCCTCCCGAGACCATCGAGGCCACAATCGTCAAGATGATCGAGGACAACAGCGCGGAGGGCAAGGAGACCGGCCTGGGCGAGATCGGCTCCCGCCTGGTCAAGATCTTTCCGGATTTTGATATCCGCAACTACCACTACAGCAAGCTGTCCGAATTTCTCAAGGACCTCCCCTCTCTGACCATCGAAAACCGGGACAATGCAGTCTGGGTCTCCCTGAGCAGCTCCCCGGACTCCGACATCGAGAGCCAGATCCTGCGGATCTTTGAAAACCACCAGACCGACGACATGTACATCACCACCCTGAAAAAGGAGCTGGAGGAAGTCAACGACAGACTGGACGCCACGATCCGCCAGAGCGGCGTGACCCGCTTTTCCGTCTACCTCAACCGCATGATCCCCTCTGTCCAGGTCAACGGCCGGCATGTAATGCTCAGAAAGGACAACAAGTGACTTTCCGGAAATAAAGCGAAACCGCTCTGCAAATAGCGTGCCCCCGCCTCCGAATAAAAAGGCCCTTCCTCGAGACAGGATAAAGGCCGGCATGCCGCGCTCAGAAAGGACTGCAAATAACTCTTCCGTAAATAAATAAGGCCCTTCCGCCAGTCAGGATAAGCTGCTCCACTGGTCGGAAAGGCCTTTTTTTCGTCATTTTAATCCGGTCCGGAGGTCAGAGGTCAGGAGGTCAGGAAAAACCATTTCCGCGGACCGGGAAGATCTGTTCCGGTGCCCGGAATCCCCGTACTCAGAACAAACCTACGCCATTGGTGTGGAAGAATTTTTCCACGCGGCCCCAGTAGGTCTCCGGATCCACATTGACCGCCTGGACATGGCCCGCTTCGGGGATCCAGAGGAAGGCCTTGCGGCAGGCCGCCGCCCTGAAGAGCTGCGGCATCATCTCCGGCGGCACGAAGCCGTCTCCCTGGCCGTGGATAAAGAGGGTCGGGGTCTTTGAATAAGCAACCGCCTTCAGGGGAGATGCCTTGGCCAGGTCATATCCGGCGCGGACAAGGGCAATGGCCCTGAGTGTCTCCAGCATCACCGGCGCCGGGATCCGGGAACCCGGCTCCCTCTCATACAGGAAGGCAAACAGGTCCATGGCCGATGTATAGGAGGAATCGGCCACAGCTGCCAGGACCTGGGCAGGCAGGGGCGTTCCGGTCGTCATCAGAACAGTGGCGGCCCCCATGGAGATCCCGTGGAGGACGATCTGTGCCTCCCGGTCCCTTTCCAGGATCCAGTCGATCCAGCGCAGCAGGTCAAAGCTGTCATCATATCCCATGCCGACATAGTCCCCGTCGCTGCGGCCGTGGCCGCGGAGGTCGGGCAGCAGGACATGCATCCCGTAGCGGTCCCGGTAGACCCGGGCATAGAGCCCCATGCTCTCCGATGTGTCCGCATAGCCGTGCACACAGATTGCATAGCGGTGACCGTCCGCCGGCTCGCCCGGAATGAAGCTTCCGTGCAGCTGCAGGCCGTCATCCGCCCGGATATAGATATCCTCCCGCAGGGGATGGCCCCTGAACCATTTACGGCCCTCGACATATTCCTTCTCCCGGGGATCCGCGTCCAGCCTCGTATCGTGCTTTTTGGGGGTCAGGGCATATTTATAAAAATGCCCCGCCGCTCCGGCCAGGACACCCGCGCCGGCACAGGCCCCTGTAAAGACCGCAAATCCCGCGGCGCTGCGCAGACCGCTGCCGATCATTGCCGCCAGGCTCTCCCCTGCCGGTTTCGCGTCCTTTCTGTCTTCAGCATGGTCCTTCGTCCCCTTGTCTTTCATAAAAAACCTCCATCCAGAAATACTTGCGTCTGCCTCATCAGGTAATATCATCTAAAAAAAATTCAGAATTTTATATGTGCCCTTCCCAGTCTATGGCCGCGTGCGCACAGTCACGGTCCTTTTCGCCGCGGCATGCACGGACACCTGTGGTTTTTCCGCGCACTTTGTTACCGCGTGCGCACAGTCACGGTCATGGCAAAGCGGTTTCCTCTGCGGCCGCTGCGCGCGTAAATGCTACCGCCCATCAGCCCGGCTGCCTCCATGGCGCAAACAAGCCCTGGCCCGGCCGCCGCAGGCTCTTCCTCCGGGCCGGTTTCAGCAGCTGCCTCCACCCTCTCCGCAGTCTCAGGGTCAGGCTCCGCGGACGCATGAGGCTTCCCGGCCGCGGCTTCACGGTCTGGCTCCGCAGGCGCATCGGACTTCCCGGCCGCGGCCGTCGCTTCCGTTTCCGGCGCGTCCCCGCCGGCCGCCCCATTCGAGCCTGCCTCCGGCTCAAACAGCTTCTGCATCCTGTCTTCTGAAATCACGGGCCCGCTGTCATCGATCCTGATATAGAGGTTGACAAGCCCTCCCGCCGGGCGGTCCGCCCTGCTGTGGACCGAGACCAGACCTCCGGGTCCGCTGCGGTTGACAGCATTTTCCAACAGCTCACAGAGCCCGCGCTGCAGCATTTCCGCAAAGCCGCTCACCCGGTCCGGAAGTCTGCTGTCCCGATAGGTCCTGAGGGTGATCCCTCTGTCCCTGCACATGATCTCCGTTTTTGCAAGAGCACTTTCCAGGACCTCCAGGGGGGAGAAGACCTCCTCCTGCAAAACTCCTTCTCCGGGCTCAGCCGTCCAGACAGCCGTCACTTCCCTGCCGCTCTTTACTGCCTTCCGTGCCTCCTCAGGTTTACCTGTTTCTGTTCCTGTATCATTCGGTGCAGGGACTGCCTCCGCTACGGAAGTGTTTTTCTGTGCCGGGACCGCCTCCGACTCGGAAGTGTTTTCCGCTACGGAAGCATTTTTCGAAGCAAGTTCTGCCACAGTTCCGGCAACAGGCTTCGGGTTAGAATCTGCCTCCGCCCTGGAATCGTTTTTCGTCACTAGATCCATGGAGGAAAAGACCGTCAGCGGTTCGCCGGTCGTCATCCAGTCGCCCGGCCGCAGGGGTTGCAGTGTTTGCAGGGTCTGCGGACTCTCCTGTCCCTGTCCGTGATAGAAAACAGCCGGTCCGGCCTGTCCGGCGGACAGAGCCGCACCCGATGCGGCCGCCGCCATCCTGCCCGTTTCCGCCGCCATCACGGCCGGCGCATCCTGCAGGATCGCGGATACTGGGCTTTCATGGTCCTCCGCCGGCTGGTTCAGCAGGCGGGACACAGGGCCCTGGCCCTCTCCGATCTGGCTCTCCAGCAGGCGGCGCCTTGCCTCCTCGCTTTTGAGCCGGCTCTCCAGCAGACGGGCCCGCTCCTGGGCCTCGCGCAGCTGCTCCTCCAGCAGCGCCTTTGCCGTTGCCGCCTCCCGGGCAATTCTCTCAGCTTCATCCGCCCTGCTCCGGGCAGCCTCCTCTGCTCTCCGTAAGCTTGTCTCGGCTTCTTCGACCCTGGTCCGGGCAGCCTCCTCCGCTTTTTTGACCTTTTCCTCAGCCTCACGAACCCTGCTGCCGGCGGCTTCCTCCGCTTTTTTGACTCTTTTTTGCGCCTCTGCCTGCGCCTCCTCTATTTTCCGCTCCGCGCGGTCCCTGATATTGCGGACACGCCGTCCGGCATCCGCCTGCGCCTTTTCCAGCTCCTCGGCCATCTGCCTCTGGGTCGCGCGCGATTCCTCCAGCTGCCTGGACATCAGGACAGACCTGTTTTTCTCCTCCAGCAGCAGCTGCTCCATCCGGCTGATCTCCGCCTCGTGCTTCTCACCGGCGGCCCTGAGCTCCCCGGAGAGCTCGCTCTGCCTGCGGGCAGCGCCCTCCTTTGCCTTGCGAAGCTCCGTCCGAAGCTGGTCCTGGGCCGCCCGGCCCATCTTCATGGCCCTGTCGACGCGGTCCTCCAGCTCCAGCTGCTGGGCCTCCCGGTCATGATAGAAGAGATAGAGGCGGACCGTCCCGTCCTTGTCCTGCACACGGCGGACTTCCAGTTCCACCCGCAGAGACTCCCCGTCCGGCCTCCGCAGACGGTAGATCCCGCAGGAGGCCCGGGACGACCTGGACGCCCCCTGGCCCTCCTTCCCCGGTTTGAACAGATCCGAGGCCAGCAGACGGCTGCGCGTAATGCTGGTCATCTCCAGACCGAAAAAGGGATCCGTGACGATATTTCTGCTGTAGGCGCTGTTGGAAACACCGAAAAGAGAGGGAATATTCCTGCTCATATATATGACACGGGCGGAGGTCCTGCCCTCCTTCCGCAGATCCTCTTTCCGGTCATTTTCCCTCTGAAGGTCCGCCTTCCGGACATCATCCTTCCGATAATCCGTCTTCTGCAGATCCGCCTTCGGATCATTTTTTTTCTGAAAGTCTGACTTCTGCAAATCCGCCTTCCGGACATCATCCTTCTGCTGATCCGCTATCTGCTGGTCCGCCTTCTGAATATTTTTCTTCAGCTGGTCCCCGGCAAGACCGGAGAGACCGGAAATGTCAGTCCCCGGCCCGTACTCGATCCCGCAGATCCCCTCCGGAACCTGCCGCAGGACTTCAGACGCCGCGTCCAGCCGCGCCTGAAGACGGTCCTCCGTCATACGAAAGCCCGTCGTCTCCTGAAACACACAATAATAAACGGTGCCGCCGTCCGCCTGATAGGCCGGCGCCCCCTTCATCCTGTAATAAAAGCAATTCCCGTCCCGCCGGTAAAAGCGCAGACTCGCCCCTATATTCCCGCCGTTTTTGCGGGCCCTGGCGATCTCCTCGTGGATCCTCTCCCGGTCCTCCTCTGAGGCCATGAAAAAAGGATTCTTCCTGACCGCGCGGCCAAACTCCTCCTGCCGGTAGCGGAGCCGGTGGGCGAAATAATCATTATAATAGATCGCCTCCTCCCGCCTCCCGTCCAGACAGGCCAGGATCATCACGCCGCAGGGCAGATTGGTGACAAAGTCACGGAGCTGTTCCGAACTGTCGCGCTCCGATTTTTTGGAAAAATGCAAAAAGGTGATCTCACGTTTCCTGCCCCGCCGGCAGATCGCCATGGAACACCGCAGATAAAGCGGCCTTTCATCCTCCCTCGACACGAGATTGACCTCGTAGGCCACCGTTATCATATTATCCGCGCCCGGAGAACTCTTGATAGAGACCAGATCCACATATCTCGGCTCGGTCTCCCCCGCGATCTGCTTCTGCAGAAACTTGAGCACCGCTCCCTCCGACAGAAAATGGTGCATGTCCTCCGGAGTGATCCATACCAGATCCCCTGCCAGCATTTCCAGACAGGCGTCGACATCCCTCTTGTCAAATAATCTATATAAAAATTCTTTTCCGAAATCGATAGGTGTCTGCATAAATCCATTATAGCAGAGCCGCCCTCAATTTGCTCCCCCTTTTGCCTTTTTCCGGCCCTGCCCGTTTTTCTCCCGTTACAGTTCAGGCCCACCTGAAATGCGAGGCGTTTTGCGCACGCTTTTTGCGCAAAACCCGAGTTTAAAGGCGTTCAAGCGTCAACAATGCTTCGCATTGTTGTAGCGCGTTGGAATCGCTGAACGCAACGTTACAGTAACGTTCTCCCCTGCTCAACTGTGCATATTTTATATTTCATCCAGATATTCTCTTGTATTGCGTCTATGAAGCGCATATACTTATTTAAGTGTTATAAAACAGCTGCAATCCTTTCCGTCCCCTTTTTCCCACAGCAGCTGCTGACCTGCCACAGACACCCCGCGGACAGCCTTTTTTCACATTTTTGTATTTTTACATTCCCGAAAGGTTACCATCGAAACGGAGCAGACCCATGCACTATCGAGAACGGATCCGGACCCTGCGCAAAGAACAAAACCTCAGCCAGCAGGAGGTGGCCGGCATCCTGAACATCCCCCAGCGGACCTACAGCGACTACGAGACCGGACGCGTCCGCATACCGGTGGACAGACTCATCCTCCTGGCCAGACACTATGACTGCAGCGTCGACTTTATAACCGGCGCCAGCAACACCCGCTGCCCCTTCCCCACCATGTGAACCAGTGAGTCATTGGGTGAGTCATTGGGGACGTTTCAGTTTGACTCATTGAGCACAATGAGTCGTCGGGGACGTTTCAGTTTGACTCATTGAGCACAATGAACCTGGAGTGACGAATCAGGATATGTACCCCAACTCAGAGTCCGAATCCCCCGCCGCAGAGGTGACCTTTGTCTTTTTTGCCCCTCCGTCGATTTGTCTTCCGCAAATATGCGTGACCTTTCTCTTTTTTGCACCCTCCGTCGATTTGCCTTCCGCAAATATGCGTGACCTTTCTCTTTTTTGCACCTTCCGTCGATTTGCCTTCCGCAAATATGCGTGACCTTTCTCTTTTTTTGCCCCTCCGTCGATTTGCCTTCCCCAAATATGCGTGACCTTTCTCTTTTTTGCACCTTCCGTCGATTTGCCTTCCGCAAATATGCGTGACCTTTCTCTTTTTTGCACCCTCCGTCGATTTGCCTTCCGCAAATATGCGTGACCTTTCTCTTTTTTTGCCCCTCCGTCGATTTGCCTTCCCCAAATATGCGTGACCTTTCTCTTTTTTTGCCCCTTCCGTCGATTTGCCTTCCACAAATATGCGTGACCTTTCTCTTT
>CAMNFJ010000068.1:0-14813 GCA_946536955.1 uncultured Lachnospiraceae bacterium | reverse complement strand
TCAACGTTGAGCATACTCTGGTTAAAGTTTACATGTGGTGCTCCCTCTGCGCAGCACTCGGCGGCGTCCTCCTTGCAGGCCGTTCCGACTCCGCAGACCCTGCAAACACAGGTCTGAACTACGAGCTTGATGCTATCGCAGCAGCAACCGTCGGTGGTACTTCCCAGACTGGTGGTATCTGCCGTCCCTCCGGTGTTATCGCCGGTATCCTGATCATGGGCGTTATCAACAACGGCATGGTCATGATGGGTGTCAACGACCAGATGACATTCATCGTCAAGGGTCTCATCATCATCGGTTCCGTTGCATTCGATATGAGAAAGAACGCCGTCAAGAAATAATTCCTTCTTTGACATTGATATTCTTTCAAATAAGGGATCGGTCAGATCCGGTCTGGCCGGATCGATCGTATGGAACTGATCTGAAAAGATCATACGCAGAGTGATCTGCATAAAAGAACAGGACAGCTGAAAAGCTGTCCTGTTTTTTTTATGCGGGACCTTTTGAGATTTTCACACGATGCAGACCATCTTCATACGGTCAGAAGAGAGAGATTCGTGACCGAGGAAAGATTGTAGGCGTTGAGGATCTTTATATCGGAATAGAAGAATTCCTCAGAGGGCTCTCTCTGATAGTAAAACCAGTGGTGGAGAAGGCGAAGGGCCAGATAGCCCTGGCCAAAACCGTCGTCATCGATGACATAATCGATCGTCCGGTCCAGAATGTCCTCCGTGCGGCAGCCGGCAATATCGTGGACCACAGTCCGGATCTGCGAGGCCTTGCCGCTCTCCCTCAGGGCCTGGCACAGCTCTTCAACGCCTTCGGAACAGAAATAAATGCCGTCCGGCAGACGGCCATCCCCGAGGCATTCGCTGATCATGGAATGAATATTTCCCGGATCGTTTCCCGTGCTCTGCTGCCCCAGAATATGGATCCCCTTGTATTTTTCGGAGATCACATCACAAAAACCCCGGACACGCTCGCTGTGACTTGTAAAATCGTGGCCGTAGAAGATAGAAATGCAGCCTTCGCCGTTCAGGAGGTCTCCCATGACGCAGCCGGCGGTCTGGCCGCACCGATAGGCATCCTGCCCCACAAAACACTTCCGGTCCGAATCCGGAACATCGGAATTGATGGTGACCACGGAAATGCCGTTCTCCCTGCAGGCGGCGATCTCCTGGCGCAGGGCGGGATCGTTATTTCCCATAAGAACGATGGCCTGCACAGGCAGCTCATACATGGCCCGCATGGAAGAGATCACTTCCTCCGTAGAGATCCCCCTGACCAGAGAGACCTGCACGCGATATCCGGCCTGTCTGAGCTCTTCAGCCGCAGCATTGACGCCGTTGAGCACCTCCTGGATAAAGGGAGTCTCCGTGAGCTGCAGAATGACCCCGAAGGAGATATTCTTTCCCGCCATTGCGAGGGCGCGCGCATTCGCGTTGACGCTGTAGCCCATTTCGGCGGCGATCCGTTTGATCCTTTCCGCAACCTTGGGCTGGATCCGGCCGCGATTATTCAGCGCCCGGTCGACAGTTCCGCGCGAAACGCCGGCTGCTTTTGCAATCTCATTGAGTGTTACACCCATAAATCCCCCAAATGAATCCCATTGCCGCAGTCCGAAGACCGCGGCACGCGGCCCTGACAAGGCCCTTCAAATTAAAAACCTATGTCCTTTCTGGACATCCGATATTCCTTGCGGAGCAGGGCGCCGTCCCACCGGGCCTTTTCCGCTTCTGTTTTGACCTCCAGCCCGTAAGGGATCTCCAGGGGCTTCCCGTTTTCATCGATGGCGACATAGGTCAGAAAAGCCCGGTTCATGGCCCGGCGGTAACCGTCCTTGTCCTCCACATAAGAATCCACGCGGACCTCGCAGGAAGTCCGCCCGACATAAGTCATGCGGGCGATCAGGACCACAATGTCGCCCAGATAGGCTCCCCGCTTGAAGGTCAGGTTGTCGATTGAGGCGGTCGTCATGTGAAAGCCTGTATGTCTCATGGCGCAGGCTCCTGCCGCGACGTCGATCCAGGAGACCAGGCGGCCTCCGAAAAGTCTCTGTGAGTCATTGATGCTGTCATAGAGGATGACATGCGTGCATTCTGTCTGCGAAAATTCCACTGTCTTTTTGGGGCGGGGGTCATTCTGGCCGTAATCGGATCCCTGTTTTCCCAGCCCGGTGTTGAGGTCTGCCATATTTCGATGCTCCTTTATATTCCCTGTTAAGCTGTTACATCCCTCCAAAGAGTATACTCCAGATAGCGGAGACGTGCAAATCGGGCTTGCCGAGGGGAGGGGATGCGAGAGGAGAGGACGGGCCTCAGCGGATCCGTCCCTTGGACATGAAAGCTCTTCGCGCGGAGCTGCTAAGGCTCGCGTCTGCTCCGGGCGGGCAATGTCCGAACTCGCATCCCGTGTTGAAGACACGGTCTGCTCAGACATGCGGACAACAATTTCCCGGCTGTGAGAGCCGGGAAATTGACCCGCCCTCCCGCATCCGCTTCGCCAAGAAGCTCCAGCGCTCATCACATCATGTCCGCCGGGACGGATCCGCTGAGGCCCTGATTCCCGCTCCCCCGGCAAATAAAGAGAATGAGTGCGGCTGCCTGCCGCATTTATCTCTCAATCATGCTAACTGCTCCGTAATGACGTCCCGGACCGAAGGGCCGGCCCCTAACCTTCCCCCTTTGCAGGGGGAGGCGCAATCAGAGCCGAGGCATGCGCACATCCTGGCGGCCATGCTTGCGATGAGCACTTAGATGCACTTGATGGGACATCGTGAAGCCGGGAGGGTTAAATGCCCGGCTCTCACAGCCGGGCATTTATTGTCCGCCTGTTTGAGCAGACCGTGTCTTCAACACGGGATGCGAGTTCGGACATTGCCCTCCCGGCGAACGATTCACATCTTAGTGCATCTGTGCGAAGAGGAGCATTGGCCAAAGGATGTGCGCATGCCCGGCTCGTCCTCCCCCTGCAAACCCTCATCCACTTGACAGAAAGATTGGAAAAAAATAGGATAGTTAAATTACAGCATTTGTCATTACTTCAGGGAAGGTAAAGAAGATCATGAGTTCAGAAAAGGTGAAGGAGAGGGAGAAGGAGGACCGGCGGATCTATACGCTCAGCCGGGAGGAGCCGGTCAGGGCGGTCGTGAAAATGGGAGTGCCCCTGATCGCGGGCATGATGATCATGGCGCTCTACAATCTGGTGGACACTTATTTCATCGGCCTGATGAGGGACGATTACCAGTTGGCGGCGGTCAATCTGGCCTATCCTGTCATGATGGTCTCCGTCGCGATCTCCAATATGATCGGGACGGGGGCTTCGTCTCTGATCGCCAGGAGTCTGGGCGCGGGGGACGAGGACAAGGCCAGGCACACGCTGACGGCCGGTTTTGTACTGACGGTCGTCAACAGCTTTCTGGCTGCCTGTATCGGGATGGTTTTTCTGCCGCAGATCGTGCGGGGGCTGGGGGCCCGGTCCAACACCTTTCTCTATACGCAGCAGTATACCGGGATCATCCTGCTGGGGAGTCTGTTTACCATGGGCAATTATACGCTGGGCCAGCTGCTCAGAAGCGAGGGCTCGGTGAAGCTTTCCGTCGCGGGGATGGTCACGGGGACGGCCGTCAATATCGTCCTGGATCCCCTGTTTATTTTTGCCTTCGGGATGGAGATCCGGGGGGCGGCTGTCGCGACGATCCTGGGAAACGCGGCGGGGATGGCTGTGTCCCTGTGGATGTACGGGAGCGGAAAGACGCTTCTGAGGCCTGCTGTGCGCTTTCTGAAGCCGACGGGGGAGATCCTGAGGGAGATCTTCTGGGTGGGCGTGCCGGCGACGCTGGAGACCCTGCTGACGACGACAGCCTATATCGTCAACAACAATCTGGCCGTCGCTTATGGGGAGCTGACGGTCGCCGCCATGGGGATCGCCCAGAAAGTCCTCTCGCCGGGGAATTATATCTACCAGGGCTTTGCGGCGGGTACACAGCCTCTGATGGGCTATAATTACGGGGCGGGCAATTACGGGCGCATGAAGGAGATCCTGCGGGCCGGGATCATGGTCGTCAGCGGGACGGAGCTCTGTGTCATGGCGGTCTGCGGGATCGCCGCCCCCCAGCTGGTCGGCATTTTTACGGAATCTCCGGAGGTGATCGCGACCGGCAGCAGGGTCCTGCGCGCGATCATGTGCATCCTGCCCTTTGTGGGGGCGGTATCCATGAGCCGGACTTCCTTCCAGGCCATGGGAAAGCCGCAGTACGCCTTTGCCATCACCCTGGTGCGCCAGTTCGGGCTCTATGTCCCGCTTCTGCTGATCCTGGACCGGGTCTTCGGGTTCGGCGGCATGATCTGGGCGCAGCCTTGTACGGAATTGGTCATGATGGCGGTCTCGGTCTCGCTTTTGCTGGGCATGATCCGGAGGGAGGATACCGGGAAATAGCTCTGCAGCGGGCCGGTGCCGGCGCAGGATGACAGTGTGGCAGAGGAGATCTGCAGGAGGTAAGAAATGAAGGTCAGTCTGTTGAATGAAGCCTTTCCGCCGGTCATTGACGGAACTGTCAATGTGGTCATGAATTATGCAAATTATCTGATGCGGGATCACGGGGCGGAGGTCATGGTGGGGACGCCCAGATATCCGGGAGGGCAGTATGGTTCCTACCCCTACCGGGTCGTGGCCTATCCCAGCTTTGATACCGCGTCTGTGATGAACGGTTACCGCACGGGAAATCCGGTCTCCGGCAGGGCGATCGCGGAAATGACGGATTTTGAGCCGGATATCATCCATGCCCACTGCCCGGCCACGGCGACCATCATGGCCAGGGTCCTGCGCGAGACGACCGGCGCCCCGATCATTTTTACTTATCACACGAAATATGACATCGACCTGCGCAGGGAGATGAAGATTCGGGCGGTCGCCGAGGAGGGAATCCGGGCCATGGTCAAAAACATCGAGGCCTGTGATGATATCTGGGTGGTCAGCCGGGGTGCAGGGGAGAGCCTGAAGGCGCTGGGCTTTCAGGGGGATTACCGGGTCATGTCCAACGGGGTGGATTTTGCCCGCGGCCGCGTCGATGAGGAGCAGGTGAAAAAGGTCACGGAGGGCTATGATCTGCCGGACGGGGTGCCGGTATGGCTCTATGTCGGCCGCCTGATCACCTACAAGGGTCTTCCTATCATCCTGGACGCCCTGAAGATGCTGGCGGACAAGGGAAAGGACTTCCGCATGGTCTTTGTCGGCAAGGGGCCGGACCGGGAGCTGCTGGAGAGCCGGGCGCGGGAGCTGGGGCTTATGGGCGGCGAAGGCGGGCCGGCAAAGTGCATTTTTACCGGGCCGGTCTATGACCGCGACGAGCTCCGGGCCTGGAATACCCGGGCGGACCTCTTTTTGTTCCCGTCGACCTTTGATACCAACGGCCTGGTCGTCCGCGAGGCGGCGGCCTGCGGGCTGGCCAGTGTCCTGATCAGGGATTCCTGCGCGGCCGAGGGGATCACGGATGACCGCAACGGCTTTATCATCGATGAGTCGGCTGAGGCCATGGCGGCTTTTCTGGAGAGGACCCTGGGCCATTCCGGCCACCTGCACGAGGTGGGGCAGCGGGCCATGGAGGAGATCTACCTGTCCTGGCAGGACGCCGTGGCCCTTGCCTACCGCAGATATGAACATATCCTGGCCAGAAAGGAAAAGGGGATCCTGCCCCGGCGCAAAAAGCAGGCCTCGGACCTGCTGGTGTCCATGGTATCCCGCAATGTGGAGGAGTACGAAAAGATCCGGAATTTGGGACGGGAGATGATGGGGGGCTTCCGGGAGTCCGCCGTGGGCATGCTGGAGAACTTCCAGGAGGAGACGGACCGGTCCGAGCTCTTCTGGAACAGGGTGGCGGAGGAGATGCGCAGCGAGATGGAATCGGTGCGGACCGGGATCCGCAATGCCCGGACCAGGATGAGCGATGTACGCGCGGAGATGAAAAACGCCGTCCGGGAGGAGATCCGGGATGCGGGGACCGCCCTGAGCTCGGGTTATTCCGGCCTGAAGAGGACAGTGAAAAAATCTGTGGACAGTCCTGCGGAAAAGCCATCAGATGAAGTGAACTGACGGGCCCCGGCGGAGCGGGGACGGTGCAGGCGGAGAGACCATGACAGGCCCCGCGGCGAAACGTGGATGCTGCAGACAGAGAGAGGCTTGTTTGGCCCCGCGGCGAGGCGGGGATGATACAGGCAGAGGCTGGATAAAAAGTGAAAAAACAGTTTGATTATCGGAAAATGTCATTTTATCAGATCTGGGTCAGGAGCTTTTGCGACGGCAACGGCGACGGGATCGGAGACCTCTACGGGGTTTATGACAAGCTGGACTACATAAAATCCCTGGGGGTGGACGCCATCTGGTTCAGCCCCATCTATCCATCGCCCAATGCGGATTACGGCTATGATATTTCCGACTATAAAAATATCCACCCGGACTACGGGACCCTGGATCAGTTCAAAAAGGTCCTGGACAGGGCCCATGAGCTGGGCCTCAAGGTCCTGCTGGACCTGGTGATCAACCACACGTCGGACCAGCATCCCTGGTTTATCGAATCCTGCAAGGGCAGGGACAACCCCTACAGCGACTATTATATCTGGCGGGACCCCGTCCTGCCGGGCCGCGGGCAGGGCGGGCATCGTCCCCCCAATAACTGGTTCAGCCAGTTTGAGGGCCTGGCCTGGGAGTACAATGAGCAGCGCGGCCAGTATTACCTGCATATTTTTGCCAGGAGGCAGCCGGATCTCAATATGGACAATCCCAGGGTCCGGGAGGAGGTAAAGGACATCATGCGCTTCTGGCTGGACATGGGGGTGGATGGCTTCCGGGAGGATGTGATCAACTTCATTTCCAAGGTCAGGGACCTTCCGGACGGCCTCCCCTTTGTCCCGGCCATCAACGGCCTGCCCTATTACAAGGACGGTCCCAATCTCCACGATTATCTGGAGGAGTTCCGCGAGGTGGCCCTGGAATACGGGGCGGTCCAGATCGGGGAGGCGCCCTACACGGGGGTCCGCAGAGCCCTGACCTACATCGGGGGAAAAGACCGGGTCCTGGATATGCTGATCCAGTTCGACACCATGATGGCGGACTGCTTTATGACCGAGTATCTCAACCACGGTTTCTGGCTCTGGAAGCTCAGGAGGGCTTTTTCCAAATGGCAGTACGGCCTGCAGGGGGACCGGAGGCCGGGCAGGAGCCGGAAGAAAAAAGGCAGGGACAGGCATGGCTGCATGGCCTGGAATGCCCTGTATCTGGAGAACCACGACCATCCCAGGGTGATCAGCAGGTACGGGAACGAGGAGTACTGGCGCGAGTCGGGCACCATGCTGGCGGCCGCCTATATCTTTCAGCGGGGGACGCCCTTTCTCTATCAGGGGCAGGAGCTGGGCATGACCAATATCGCCCTGGACTCCATCGACCAGTATATCGATGTGTCGGCCCGCAATGCCTACAACAGCTTTTTCCTGTGGGAGCCTGTCTACAAGAGGCTGAAGAGGGTCCAGATCTCGACCAGGGATTCGGCCAGGACCCCGGTCCAGTGGACAGGGGGGCCGGGGGCCGGTTTTACCACGGGCAGGCCCTGGTTTTATATCAATTCCAATTACAAGAGGGTCAATGCGGAGGCGGAGGAGAAGGATCCCGGCAGCATCCTGAATTTTTACCGGAAGTGCCTGGCCCTGCGCAAAAAAGAGGAGACCCTGCTGTGGGGGACCTACCGGGAGCTGTATCCCATGAACGGCCGGGTCTTTATGTATGAACGCTGCCGGGGAGAGGACAGGATCCTGGTGGTCTGTTCTTTTTCGAAAAAGAGATGCCGGTACAGGCTTCCGGCCGGGTACTGCCGGGCGGGCGGCGGGAAGCTCCGGCTGCTGCTGGACAATTATCCGTCCGGAGGAAGGCCGGGGGAGGCCGGCGGACCCCGGGCTGGTTTTCTGAGGCCCTATGAAGTGCAGGTCTGGAGAAAGGTCACGGCCTCCGGCGCGCCCGGTCCCGGCAGAGTATGATCGGGCCGATTGTTTCTATATAAACGGAATAAGGAAAAAATTTGGAAAAAAGTTGTGATTTGCACCGGAATGAAGCATAATAGGTGTCAATGCGTTAAATCAGTAAAGGGGGACTTGAATATATGCTTGAACTTATCAGCAGCATTAACGGCGAAGTCAACAGCTTTATCTGGGGAATCCCCGCCATGATCTGCATCATCGGCGTCGGCCTCTACCTGAGTATCGGTACGGGTTTTATCCAGATCCGGCGCTTTGTCTATGCAATCCGGCAGACGCTGGGAAAGATCTTTGATAAAAAAGAGGCGGAGGAGGGCGCCATGACGCCCTTCCAGGCGGTCTGTACGGCGCTGGCTGGAACGGTCGGCACGGGCAATATCGCCGGCGTGGCGGGCGCGATCGCGATCGGGGGGCCCGGCGCGGTCTTCTGGATGTGGATCTCCGCCCTGCTGGGCATGTGCACGAAATACTCCGAGGTCGTCCTGGCGGTCCATTTCCGCGAGCGCAACGCCAAGGGGGACTGGGTCGGCGGACCCATGTACTTTATTAAAAACGGCCTGTCGAAGAAATGGCATTTTCTTGCGGTCCTCTTTTCGATCTTCGGGACCATCGCTGTCTTCGGGACGGGCAATGCCACCCAGATCAATACGATCGTGACGGCCATCGACGCGGTCTTTATCAACTATAACATCCTGGAGGCCGGGAGCCTGGGAATGGTCAACCTGGTGCTGGGCGTTGTGCTGGCCCTGTGCGTGGGCGGGGTCCTTCTGGGAGGGATCCGGAGGATCGGCAGCTTCACGGAAAAGCTGGTGCCCTTTATGGCGATTTTTTATATTCTCCTGGCTCTGGGTGTAGTCCTCATGCATATCGGCAGGGTTCCCGGTGTTTTCGCTTCGATCTTTGCGGGAGCCTTTGATCCCCGGGCCTTTACGGGCGGTGTGGTCGGTTCCATGTTCGTGAGTATGCGGCGCGGCGTCTCCCGCGGCATCTTTTCCAACGAGGCGGGCCTGGGCACCGGGTCGATCGCGCACGCGACGGCGGATACGGGACATCCGGTCCACCAGGGCCTGTTCGGGATCTTTGAGGTGTTCACGGATACGATCGTGATCTGCACGCTGACGGCCATGGTCATCCTCTGCAGCGGTATCGACATCGTCTACGGCCAGGCGGCGGGCGCGGACCTGACCATCTCCGGGTTTACGGCTTCCTACGGGATCTGGGTCTCGATCTTTACCGCGGTGGCCCTGATCTGCTTTGCCTTCTCCACGACGATCGGATGGGGGCTCTATGGCTCCCGCTGCGTGGAATTCCTCTTCGGGACCCGGACGATCCGGCCCTTCCTGGTACTGTATTCCCTGGTCTCCATCGTGGGAGCGACCATGGACCTGGGACTTCTGTGGGATATCTCGGACACCTTCAACGGTCTCATGGTCATCCCCAACCTGATCGCGGTCTTCCTGCTCTCCGGCACGGTCTTCCGCCTGTCAAAGGAATACTTCCTCGAACTGGATGCCGGGCGTGAGCCCGCCGATCCGTGACGGACCGGATTCCATCGCCTGAGCTATAACAAGACTCCGGATCCGGGCTGCGGACCGGGTTGTCCGCCTGTTCCAGCCGCAGGTCCGAAGGGACTGGGAACGGGATATGCGCGGGTAAAGAAAAGGACCGCATACAAAAAGACCGGCCGATGAAAGGGCCGGCAAATAGAAGGAGCCGGCGGGCGGTCTGCCCTCCGGCTCTTTGTGACGATTGTCTGTCGCAGATCTTTTATGTGTCGCAGTTAGCTGTCATAGAGCTTTTATCTGTCACAGTTCGCTGTCTGGAGTTTTTCTCTGTCACAGTTGGCTGCCACAGAGTATCTTTGGTCATAGAATATTTTTGTCATAGGACTTTAGTGTGACGCAGTGCCTGTCCCTCTGTCACGCTCCTGGATGTTTTCGGTCAGCTCGTGGGGCTCATAGGGCAGGGTCTTTGCCAGAAAGCCCATTTCCCACAGCCGGTTTTCGATCATGTCCAGGATCTCCTCGGAGGGGGCCAGCAGGGTGTGGTAGTGGAAGCCCTCGGTCGTGGAGGAGAGCAGGGTGGATCTGCCGCTGCGGATGGATTCCAGGAAGGCCTGGACGTCCAGGCGGGACCGGATGTCCAGCTCGCCCCGGATGACACCGTAGACTCTGTGGCTGACAAAGACGTCCTTGACGATGGCACCGCAGTCCACAAAGAGGTTGAGCTCGGCCTCGCACTCCTCCCGGCTGTGGTGGACTTTAAAGATCCTCTTGCAGAGTGTCTCGCGGGACATGATGTAGCCCTGGGTCGTCGAGGTGATTTCTATGCCCTCGGCGCGGAGGATCGCTATATCGGTCACGATGACCTGGCGGCTGACCGACAGTCTGCGGGCCAGGGCGGAGCCGGAGACGGGGGCAGCCGATTCCATGAGGATCTTTTTGAGATTTTCTCTTCTTTCATCTGCTTTCATGGGAGATCCTTTCCGGTTGCAGGACTCAGGGGTCTTCTGTTTTTTTGCTTGGAGCCGCCGGATCCGCGGCGCCTTCCCCCGCCCGGGCGGGGCAGGGACCTTTTCTTATAGTCTACTCTAATTTGACCGGAATGAAAACCGTAAACAGGGGGTGGATTCACAGAGATTTCACACCTGAGGGGTAACGTTGTAGTGACCTCTTCGGAGAAACTGCGTCTTTGGTTGCAGAAGGAAAATTCCCAGCCCGGGAAGCTGCCGGTACGGGAACGGAAATCGTGGCTTTCGGCCGGATCACGGCCCGGCCGATCATGGAGGAGCGATTATGAAAAGAAAGATAGCTTTGAACAGACTGACGGCAGGCCTGGTGGTCTGTGTGCTGACAGCTGCCCTGGCAGCCGGCTGCGGCTCCGGAAAAAAGGAGGGGCAGGCGGAAAAGGCGGACCAGGCCGGAGCGGCGGATACGGTGACGGCAGAGGCTGACGCCGGGAAGGAGGCAGGGCAGACCCGGGAGCCTCCTGCAACCGGCGAGATGGCTGATTCTCAGACGGATGCCCTGGGCAATCCGGTCAATGATGACGGTGTCTACTACGATGAGGACGGCAATATCGTGCCGCCTGAGGAAATGGTGCAGGTGGATGAGGACGGAAATCCGATCTCCGAGGAGGACATGATGGATTCGGAAGGGGATGGGGATGACTGGTCCTCTGTCGAATATTCGGACAGGGAATCCTTTGAGGCGGACATAAAAACCGGCTATGAGGAAGTGACCAGGCTTCCCTTCGAGGCTTCCAACACATTCTACATGCTCTATGCAAACGGGGTCTATGAGATCCAGTATGAGAATGACACTTCCTTCCTCACCTTCACCAAGGGCAGGACGGAGGATGAGGTGAACAGGATCACAGTCGCCTTCGACAAGGAGGAGACGGTGGATATCAAGGGGGCCGAGGTGAAGATCCTGAGCTACGAAAACGACACCTTCCTCGCGACCTGGTCCAGGGGAGACTATTACTATTCGATCTATCTGGATTCCGGCTGCACAAGGGACCAGATGATCGATATGGTCGATTCTGTAAAATAAAAAAAGAATATAGGTGCGCTGCATATTCCCGCCCAATCCATAACGCTCAGAAGCCGTGTGTACGTATCCGTGCACACGGCTTTTCTTGCATCGCGGACACCTTTAGGTTATATTAAAAGTGACGTATGCAAATGCATTCATCCATCGTTTTACAAGCCGCATCCCGTGTTTTTTACAGGAGACGGATGACGGAATCGGAAACCTGCTTTGCCGGGGTGGTTTTACCGGCGGGGCCTGGAAAAGGATTGAGAACATGGGAAAAAAACCGACCTTACAGATGATCGCGGATCTTGCGGGCGTCTCCCGCGGGACAGTTGACCGCGTGATCAATAACAGATCCTATGTAAAAGCAGAGGTGCGCGAGCGGGTTCTCCGGATCGCGCAGGAGACCGGCTATGTCTCCACCCGGGAGGCCCATCTGCGGGAGCTGGAGGCGGAAAAAAAGGTCCTGAAGCTGGGGGTGCTTCTGCCTGACTGGGGCCACGGCCAGCAGTTCTGGGAGGGCATCAATCAGGGAATCAGGGAGGCCCAGGAGGAGCTGGAGCCCGCCGGCGTGGAGATCCTGGTCCGGCAGTGCAAAACAGACCTGCCCCAGGAGGCTGTCAACCTCCTCCGGGACCTGCACGAGCAGGGGGCGGAGGGCATTTCCGTCTGCGCGCTGCGGGATCCTGTGATCATCGAAGAGCTCAGGGAACTGAAAAATGCCGGCATTCCCCTGGTGACCTACAATTCAGACCTGCCCGAATCGGGGCGCATCCTCTTTGTCGGCCAGGACATCAAACAGTCCGGCCGCCTGGCCGCACAGATGATGAGCAAGTGTATCCGTCCAGGGGAACAGGTCCTGGTGGCGGTCGGAAATCTGAAATTTGACGGACACAGACAGCGCTTTCTGGGCTTTTCCGAGAGGATGAAGGAGCTGGGATTCCCGGAGAAGGACCTGTTTACGGCGGAGACCTTCAATGATTATGGAACGACACTGAAGGCTGTCAGCGACGCGATTCGGTCCTGCTCCGACCTGCGCGGGATCTATATGGCCAATCTGAGTGTGACGGCATGCGCCGAGGCGGTCCGCGCCTACGGGATGGAAAAAAAGATCCATGTGATCTGCCATGACATCAATGACGGGATCCGCCAGCTGCTGCAGGAGGGGAGGGTGGATTTCACCATCCCCCAGGATTTCGTCCGCCAGGGCAGGGATCCCCTGGTCTGGCTGGCGGGATATCTCAGAGGAAAGAGCCTTCAGGACGCGGGCCGTTTCGCTGACCTGAGGATCCTCTGCGCGGAAAATATATAATTTTTTTATCTGTCCAATATTGAAATATATCTGATGCCGTTATCCGGAAGCTGCCTGTTTCTGGATAACGGTTTTTCGTTTGCACAATAAAAGCAAAGTGAATTGCGCTCGGGGAGAGAATATTGTGCAGTTAATATAGAATCTGCCTTTATGTGCGATGCGGCTTTAGGCATGTTGACGAATGCTATCAATTTGCCTTATAATTGCCTTTATAAATCCTGATCGGTTGATGGGCGGAATACGGCATTTTGTTTACGAGCCCGGGATCTTTGTAAAATACATACAAAATCGGAATCACTTTTTTAGTGCTTTTTCCATTTTGATTTGCAGAGTGAAATAGTGTAATATGTGCATAGCACAAAAATGTGCAAAGCACATAGAGCACTGCACGGATGCCGCTCCCATGATCAGTGACCAGAACGGGCAGCGTGCGGAGTTTTTAATTATCAGGATGGAGGTTTTTAATCTATGAAGACATCAGCTTGCATCGATGCTCTGTACGGCGAGATTCCTTTTCTGGACAGATTCCAGGCGGCAAAAGAAGACGGTTTTGACGCAGTCGAATTCTGGGGATGGCCCGAGAAGGACCTGAACGCAGTCAAAGAGGCTTCCGAGAAGGCAGGCATCCCGATCTGCGGCTTTAACGGCGACGCGGACCTGTCCCTGATCGATCCCGATCAGACAGAGGCCTATATGGAGTACCTGGAGAAGTCCTGTGAGACTGCCAGGTTCCTCGGAGCTCCCTGTGTGACCATCCACTCCAACGGCCTGGGCGACGGCGGCGTTGTCATCAATTCCTATGACAATCTCTCCGATACCGTCAAGACCTGCACCATGTTCCGCAACCTGGAGAAGTGCGCGGCTCTGGCGGAGAAGACCGGGATCCAGATGAACCTGGAGGGCCTCAATATCACGACAGACCATGTCGGCAACTATCTGAAATATACCTCCGATGCCGCCGAGATGATCCGCCTGATCGGGTCTCCCAAGCTCAAGGTTCTCTATGATGTATATCACATGCAGATCAACGAGGGCTGCATCTGCGATACGATCAAAAATTTCGGCGACACCTTCGGCCATGTCCACATCGCGGACGCTCCCGGACGTCACGAGCCCGGCACCGGCGAGATCTATTTCCCCAGGGTGTACAGAGCGCTTGAGGAGATCGGCTATCAGGGCTATGTCGGCTACGAGCTCTTCCCCGCGACAACGACCGCGGAGGCAGTCAAGGCCATTATGACCCTGAGATAATGAGATAAAATGAATGTTTTGCAGGCGGAAAGGGAAAGCCTGCGGGACAGAATAAGACAAAGCTGAAAAAAGCAAAAAGGGAAGGATGTATAATATCTGAGCCGCAGACCGCAGAGGTGCTTAAGGATGGAAATCAAGCTTGACGATAAAGTCAAGGCGGCCGTAGAAGCGATTTTAAAACGCGGGAATGACGCAGTGATCCGCAGGAAAGGTGACAGTGTCATTGTCTTAGAAGAAAAACGCAAAATTATATACAGTCCCTCATCCAATCGGGGATGAGGAAGGGCAATCGGAGCCGGTACGCAGACAAAAGGATGGTCTGTGTGCCGGCTCTTTTTGCTGATCTGCTTGCAGGCTGCCGGGAGTAAACGGCGACAGACATCCGGAAAAACCGTGAGCGATTATGCCTGCTCTGTTTTTCCGGGATCGTTTTCATTTTTTAAAGGGGTAACTGATAACAGTTGTTATTCAAGATAGGAGGATGTAACTATGAAGAAAAGGTTATTGGCGGCTCTGCTCGCAGGTGCAGTCGCTGTCTCCATGGTAGCATGCGGCGGCGGCTCTTCCAGCAGCTCCAGCAGCAGTGCTCCCGCGGCTGACGCAGGCTCTACCGGTGAGGCTGCCCCCGCAGGCGGAAGCGGCGAGTACAAGATCGACGTCATCTGCAAGACTCTGTCTTCCGAGTACTGGACC
>CAMNFJ010000067.1:0-14832 GCA_946536955.1 uncultured Lachnospiraceae bacterium | reverse complement strand
GCCAGGACCTACGCCTATCTCAGAGAGCTTCTGGCGGCCTGCGCGGACCTGTAAGGAGAGAAGCCCACAGAAGCTCACGCGGCCCTGCGCGGACTGTAAGGAGAGAAGCCCACAAAAGCTCACGCGGCCTGCGCAGACCTGTAAGGAGACTATCCCGGCAGCATCCGGGCATGGCTCTAGAGAAAGCTTTACAGAACCCTGGAGAACGGGATCATCCACATATTTGCTAGGACCATCATTTTTGGAAAGGACAGCGAAATGGCTGCGATCAGTGGAGACTGGCTGGAGGCCCTCCGGCCGGAGTTTTCCAAACCCTATTACAGAGATTTATTCACCTTTGTCCAGGAGGAGTACAGGACCAGGACCATCTATCCCCCTGCCCAGGACCTCTTCAGCGCCCTGCATGAGACCCCTCTGGAACAGGTCCGGGTCGTGATCCTGGGCCAGGACCCCTATCACGGCGAGGGCCAGGCCCACGGCATGTGCTTCTCGGTCCGGCCCGGCTGCCCGGCCCCGCCCTCCCTGGTCAACATCTACCGGGAGCTCCACGATGATCTGGGCTGCTATGTTCCGGACAACGGCTATCTGCTCAAATGGGCCAGGCAGGGAGTCCTCCTGCTCAACACGGTCCTGACCGTCCGGGCCCATGAGGCCAATTCTCACCGCGGACACGGCTGGGAGCAGTTTACAGACGCCATCCTGCAGACCGTGAGCCGGCAGGACCGCCCCATCGTCTACATGCTCTGGGGAAGCCCCGCTCAGGCGAAGGCGGCCCTTTTACAGAATCCCCGCCACCTGATCCTCCGGGCGCCCCACCCCAGCCCCCTGTCCGCCTACAGAGGTTTCTTCGGTTGCAGGCATTTCAGCAAATGCAATGCCTTTCTGGAGAAGAACGGCCAGGCCCCGGTGGACTGGCAGATTGAAAACCTCGGTCAGTGATTAAAACTTGTGAAAAGGTTTTCAGTCGCCAGCAGTCGTCAGCCAAGCCCGGCATTGCCACAGTTTCTTCAGGCCTCGAAAAAGACCTGGCGTTAAAGGCGGCCCTGAAAGGCAACAGAGTTACAGACCAGCCTGTGGAATTGGCTTCTGCAGGCTGTTTTTATATTGACGAAACGAGTATCCGTGTATACAATATTGCTATTGTAATTTTTTTGAGAACACATATTGTGTCTCGCATTTTTGGATGCTTTGCTGTCGCGGGAAGGGCCTGGACTGCATGCTTCGACATTGAAGTCGATAATCAACATTAGAGTTGATAATCAACACTAGAGTTGATAATCAACACTGGAGTTGAAATAGACACGGGAGTCGATAATCGACATTTAAGTCGATAGGAGGTAATTATGAAAAAAATCCCTTATGTAACAAAGGAAAAGGCGGAAGAGATCGCGCAGCAGTATCCGACTCCCTTTTATCTCTATGATGAAAAAGGAATCAGGGAAAACGCGAAGGCTGTTCAGGAGGCCTTTGCCTGGAATCCTGGTTTCCGCGAGTATTTCGCGGTCAAGGCCACTCCCAATCCCTATATCATGGATATTTTCCGCGAATACGGCTTCGGCTTTGACTGCTCCTCCATGGCGGAGCTGATGCTGTCCAACGCTGTCGGGGCATCCGGTCATGAGATCATGTTTTCCTCCAATGACACGCCCCCGGAAGAGTATGCCTATGCCGCCAAACTCGGAGCGGTCATCAACCTGGACGACATCACCCACATCCCCTTCCTGGAAAAGATCCTGGACGGGAAATTCCCGGAGACCATGTCCCTGCGCTATAATCCCGGCGGGGTCTTCCAGATGGCCAACGGGATCATGGACAACCCCGGCGACTCCAAATACGGCTTTACCAAGGCCCAGCTCTTTGAGGGCTACCGGATCCTGCGCGACAAGGGGGTGAAGCATTTCGGCCTCCACGCTTTCCTGGCCAGCAACACCGTATCCAATGACTATTATCCGGAGCTGGCAGGCCGCCTCTTCTCCCTGGCCGTGGAGGTCCAGAAGGAGCTCGGCATTCATTTCGCCTTTATCAACCTTTCCGGCGGCGTCGGCATCCCCTACCGCAAGAGCGAGGTTCCCAATGACATCCGCGTGATCGGAGAGGGCGTCCGGGAGAAATATGAGAGGATCCTGGTCCCCGCCGGCATGAATGACGTCGCGATCTACACGGAGATGGGCCGTTTCATGCTGGCCCCCTACGGCGCCCTTGTCACACGGGCCATCCACTCCAAGCACATTTACAAGGAGTACATCGGTGTCGACGCCTGCGCGGCCAACCTCATGCGGCCCGCCATGTACGGCGCCTACCACCACATCACCGTCCTGGGCAAGGAGGACGCCATCTGCGACCACACCTATGACGTCGTCGGCTCCCTCTGCGAAAACAATGACAAGTTTGCCGTGGACAGAGAGCTCCCCCAGATCAACAGGGGAGACCTGCTCTTCATCCACGACGCCGGAGCCCACGGCTTTGCCATGGGTTACAACTACAACGGCCGCCTCTGGAGCGCCGAACTCCTGCTCAGGGAGGACGGGTCTGTCCAGCAGATCCGCCGCCCCCAGCAGCCCAGGGACTACTTTGCGACCCTGGACCAGACACCCTACTTCGCAAAGATGTTCCCGGAGGACTGAGGATAGGAAATGAAGCGCAAATACTTCTTTTTTGACATTGACGGCACACTGACGGACCGCAGGACGGGAAAAATCGTCCCGTCTGCCCTGGAGGCTGTGGACAGGCTCCGCGGGGCGGGCCACTTCATCGCGATCAACACCGGCCGCGCCCACTACAAGGCCCGCAAATTCTTTGACCAGCACGGCTTTGACAACATGGTCTGCAACGGCGGCATGGGCATCGTGATCGACAAAAAGCTGGTCGAGAACCGGCCCATCGACTACGACAAGGCCCTCTGGCTCTACCGCTACTGCATCGACAACCACATAGGCGTTCTGGCCGCCATGGATGATTCCCAGAAGGTCTACGCCAGAGATTTTCTTTTCTACGACCAGGCCGGGATCCGGAAAGAGCCCACCACCTACATCATCGACCCGGACTTCGATCCCGCCGATTATGATGCCATCTACAAGCTCTATGTGGCGACCACGGAGGAGCAAAGGAGCCGCCTGCCCTTCCCGGAGGAACTGGGATATGTGAACTTCGAGCCCGAATATACCATCGTCCAGCACGATGACAAGCGGGCCGGCATCTGCCGCATGCTGGAGCTCACGGGCGGGAGCCTGACGGACGTCATCGTTTTCGGCGATGATACCAATGATCTGGATATGTTCGCCCCTGAGTTCTTCAAGGTCGCCATGGGCAACGGACACCCCGACCTCAAGGCTGCTGCGGACGAGATCGCCCCCGCCAATATCGAGGACGGGATCTACCGGACATGTGAAAAATACGGCTGGTTTGAGCCCGCGGAATAAGGCCACTGTACGCGGCGCGGTTTTTTAACGGTTCATTTCAGTAAGGCCGTTTCAGTAAGGCCATTTCATTAAAGCCATTCAGGCAGGTCTTTACAAGTGAAGATATTTTAGATACTGGATCGTCCCCGGGGAAGGCTTCTCCGGGGACACTTATTTTTCATGGAAACATTTTCTGTTTTATTCTATAATTAAATTAACTATGCGTATATAAGGCTTATTATGGCAGTTGGATGGCAGTACACCTTTATGGAGGTTTTATGAGGTTTTTGAAAAAAATCAAGGTGCCTGCTGCGTATATTATGGTACTGGTCTTCCTGTCGGCCCGGGTCCTCTCCCTGCACGCCGAGACGATCGCTGACACGGAAGAGCCGCTGCCCGCAGTGGAAAAGGAGGTCTCTTCCGACATAGACACATATCTGACGGAAGAGACATTTGCGGAAGACTTCGACCTGACTCAGCCTGCAGAAGCAGACGATCTTGACCTGACTCAGCCCGCAGAAGCAGATGATTTTACAGAGGAAGGCGTTTCTTCTTTACCGGAAGAAGGGACTCCCGACGACCAGGTTCAGCTTTCTCCCGGAGCGGAAGAGGCTACTGCGGATCAGGATCGATCAGAATCAGAGGCCGTACCTCAGGAGGCGGAGCTTCCGGTCGAAAGCCCGGAGGAATCCGTAGAGCCGGTCTTTATCGAGGAGGAAAACCAGGGATCCGCAGACCAATACACAGGATTACAGGAATCCGCAGACCAGCATACGGAAACACAGGGATCCGCTGATCAATACGCGGAGACACAGGAATCGGTCACAGAAACTCCCGGCGGCCTTGAAGAGGCTCTGATCCTGGAAGAGGAGGCGGAGGAAGAAATCGTCATCCCTGTCGAGAACGGAGATATCAATACAGACAACGATGATCTGTTTGCCTCCTATGTGGACCGGGAACTGGAACTGGGAGAGGACCTGAAGACCGGGACTGCGGATACGGCTCCCCGGCAGATGCTCAAAGCCCCCCTCCTGCGGAGCCGCCTCGCGTCGTCCAGGCTCAATTCCTATAATCAGGCTCTCTACCAGGTCCTCCTGGAAAGGATCCGGCAGGTCGCCGCGGGAACACTCACCCATACTGTTTTCGAAGTGACTCCTGAAGAAGCCGGATTTGCCGACCTGCGCTGGAGCGCAGAGGATCTGGGAGTTGATGATGTAGTTACAAGGAACAGTGACGGAAAAGCCACCACGATCAATCCGGAGGCATCAGCTGCATTAAGAGGCATTTTGAGCTTTAGCTTCAAAGAAGTTAATAAGGCGCTGCTTGCTGACTGTCCCTTTGATCTTTACTGGTATGACAAGACCGGCGCGTCGACGGCCGTGCCCTTTTCCATAGGCGTTGTACGATCGGGTGATATATATTCTTTAAAGCTGTCAGGAGTTTACACCTATAGATTCCTTGTATCGGCAGACTACTCCGCAAGCGGCGAGGCCGGTACCTATGAGGTGAATGAAGAGATAGGCTCCTCTGTCCTGGAAGCGCGGGAAAACGCCCTGTCCATCGTCGACCAGTATAAGGACCTTTCGGATTTTGAAAAGCTGGATGCCTACAGGCAGGAGATCTGTGACCGGACTAGCTATAACTACAGTGCGCTCAGCAATGGCGATTCTTACGGGGATCCCTGGCAGATGATCTGGGTCCTGGATGATGACCGGACCAATCAGGTCGTCTGCGAGGGCTATTCCAAGGCCTTTCAATATCTATGTGACCTCAGTGACTTTCAGGACCAGGTAGCCGACTGTATCTCTGTCACCGGTTATCTGGGAAACCTGGACGAGATCAGGGATCTGATTGCCCAGGGAGAGGCTAAGAAGAGCCTCCTCCTCACCAGGGGGCATATGTGGAATCTTGTCCTTTTGCAGGACGGCAGAAAATATCTGGTGGATATTACCAACTGCGACGGATATACGATCGGATCCGGAAACGGGGCAAGGGACCTTTTCCTGATCGGACTTAATACCGAAGAGGCATCTACAGGATTTGCGACGGGTGACAGCGGGTCGGGCTACAAGGTCTATACATCAAAAAAATCTTCAGGTTATACAGGCTATATCTATGACGATACTGCCTTCAGCCGGTTCGGACAGGAGAATCTCGAACTTTCAGAGGGGAGGATCTGTCTGGATGGCTGGTACGGCGAAGGCCACGCCCATGTCAATGTTCCGTTCGATTCTCTTGCGCCGACCTGTATACAGACCGGGCACAGCGACGGAAAGAGATGCGCGGTATGCGGCATGTATAATACAGAATATGTGGAATACCCCCTGACTGACCACACATGGGGCAGCTGGGCCATCACGAAGGCCCCCGACTTTGTGGCGGAAGGCGTTGAGACGGCCGCCTGTACAGTCTGTGGACTTGAAAAGACCAGGCCCGTGGACAAACTGATCCATGTGGAGAGCGTGAGCCTGGATCAGACCGGCCTGACTATGGAATCCGGCAGCACGCAGACCCTGTCAGCCAGCCTCCTGCCTGACAACGCCTATGACAAGACTGTCAACTGGAGTTCGGACAGGACCGATGTGGCCACGGTCTCCGGCACGGGCCGGATCACGGCTAAGAACACGGGGACGGCGACGATCACAGCGACGAGTGTAAATGGTCCCTATGTGAGCACAGCATCCTGCACCGTGGAGGTCGTGCCCCAGGATCTGGCCGGAGCTTCGCTGACCCTTCCCTCCTCAGCCCCTGTCTACAGCGGGACCAGGAAGGAACCCGCCGTAACGGTCAAAGACGCTTACGGGAAGGTCCTGATAAAGAATACCGATTATACGGTCGAATACAAGGACAATATCGAGGCGGGCACGGATTCCGCCTCTGTGACGGTCACCGGAAAGAACAATTACACGGGAAAGGCGGCCGGGTCCTTCTCCATCACAAAGGCCTCCCAGCAGCTCACCGTCAAGGCGGGATCGACCGGCCTTAAGCCGGGCGGTTCGACGACAGTCACCGTCAGCGGAGCCAAGGGAACTCTGACCTATACCAGCTCCGCCTCCACAGTCGCGGCAGTCAGCAGCAAGGGGAAAGTGACCGCCAGAAAACCCGGAACCGCTGTGATCACGGTCAAATCCGCTGCGACAGACAACTACAAGGCCGCGACTGCCAAAGTGACGATCAGGGTCACGGCCATCCCCCTGTCGGATACGGGGATCACGGCATCTCTTTCTGCGAAGACCTATGTCTATAACCGGACGGCCAGAAAGCCTGCCGTCACGGTCAAATACAAGGCCGCAGTCCTCAAGGCCGGCACGGATTACACGGTCGCCTGGAAAAACAATGTCCATGCCGGGACGGGCAGTGCCGTCATCACCGGCAGGGGAAACTACAGCGGGACCAGGACCCTGAAATTCACCATCAGCCGGGCCCCTGTAGGCTCCGCGGTCATCACCGGCCTGCGGTCAAAGGTATGGACCGGAAAGGCGCAGACCCAGACCCCGGCGGTCAGGATCGGCAGCTATACCCTGAAAAAAGGGACGGACTATACCATATCCTATCAAAACAACATAAACGCAGGCAGGGCGGCTCTCGTGATCACCGGCAGGGGCGACTACAGGGGGAGCTGCACAAAATATTTCGCGATCAATCCGGCGGCGACAGCACTCACAAATCTGACGGCCGGGCCCGGAATGATCAGTGTGAGATGGATGAAGCAGGCAGGGGACATCACAGGATACCAGATTCAGTTTTCCAGCACCGGCTTCAGAACCCAGGATATCCGCGAACTGGCCGGCAAGTGGAATACCTGCCTGCAGATCAGCCCACTCAGGGCCAAGGCCCTCTATTCCGTGAGGATCCGCACCTACAAGGTGAGCGGCGGGATCAAGTACTATTCCGCCTGGAGTGACATAAAAACTGTTCGTACGAAATAAACATTGGAAAAATTGATAACAGACGGCCTGCCCATAGCCTGAGCTCCCCTGCCCGGCGATGACCGGCCGTCCGGAAGGAGACGATCTTGTATAAAGCGGCATTATTTGACCTGGACGGCACCCTGACCGAATCGGGGGAAGGAATCGTAAAATCGGTGCAGTACGCCCTGGAAAAGCTGGGGATCCCCACCCCGGATCCCAGGGACCTGCTCTGCTTTGTTGGCCCGCCCCTGGTCAAGTCCTTTATGAAATATTTTGACCTCAGCCGGGAAAAAGCCGACCAGGGAGTGGACTTTTACAGAGAACGCTTTGGCAAGATCGGTATCTTTGAAAACAAACTGTACCCCGGAGTCCGCGGGATGCTGGAGGATCTGAAGGATAGGGGATATCTCCTGGCCATCGCCTCCTCCAAGCCCGAGGACTACATCCTGCGCATCCTTGATTATTTTGAGATCAGTTCCTTTTTTGATGTCGTCACGGGGAGCCTCATGAAGGGCGGACGCAACAGCAAGACGGAAGTCATCGAGGAGTGCCTGGCCCGCCTGGGCATGAAAAAGGACCGCAGACTGGCCGTCATGGTCGGCGACAGAGAGCACGACGTGAAGGGAGCCCTGGACGCCGGGATCGACTGCATCGGTGTCCTCTACGGATACGGGGACCGGGAGGAACTGGAAAAGGCAGGAGCCTCCCATATTGCCGAAACCGTGGAGGACCTCAGAACCTGCCTGCTGGCATCCTTCCAGGCTCAGGACCGGCCGGATCCCGGTCCTGAGACGGATCCGACAGTACCTGTCAAGGATGATGAAGGGACGCCCGGCGGCTCCGACACAGAAGCCCCGTCAACCGCAAACCAGACACCCGGTGTCCCCGATGCAACAGACCCGGAAGCCGGCAGCCTGCAGTCCGGCGGTCCCGATACCCGGGATGCCCAACCCGGCAGCCTCTACGGTGACCTCCCCCTGCCGGAGAGACTCCGGCGGCAGCTGGATTTTGCCCTCGAGATCGACAAGGAAAAGAACATCTTCCGCCAGACCCACCTGTCCGGACACGGACGCAATGAAAATGATGCCGAACACGCCTGGCACATGGCGGTCATGGCCTGGCTGCTCAGGGAATATGCCAACGAGGAGGTGGATATCTCCAGAGTCATGCTCATGTGCCTGATCCATGATATTGTGGAGATCGATGCCGGAGACACCTATGCCTACGACCAGGAGGGCCTCGCCACCCAGAAGGCCCGCGAGGACGCCGCCAAGGAGAGGATCTTCTCCATCCTCCCCCCGGAACAGAAGGAGGAACTGACCGCCATATTTGATGAATTCGAGGCCTGTGAGACGGCTGAATCCAGATTTGCCCACGCCATGGACAACCTCCAGCCCCTCCTGCTCAACAACAGCAACCAGGGAGGGGACTGGCGCCAGCACAAGGTCTCCGCCGCCCAGGTCTATGGACGGCAGAAAAAGACCCGGATGGGCTCAGAAGAGCTCTATAGGGTCACGGACTCCATCATCCGGAAAAATATCAAGGAAGGAAACCTGCTTCCCTGACAGACTGCCGGCCGGAAAGAACCGCACGCGTCGTGCATCCAATAAACCTGCGGTTTGTTGCGGAGCGTTTATTCTTCATCGCAGGATCGTACCCATGATGAAGCGAGTTTCCTTTTTTGTTCGCGTATCCCACGATTGAAGTCACGGGTATTGCGCGATGAAGAATAAAAACGGGATCAGTTTTATCATACTTAACGTAAGAGAACGGAAACAAAAAGGATGAAAAAGGAAGTGACAGGAACACTGCGGAGACAGGGCGGCACCGAAGAGGACCGGACCCGCTGTGAGGAATGTGATGAGACCCGCTGTGAGGAATATGATGACGAGGCCGTGTCCGCCTTCAGGGAATTCAGGGAGACTGTGGCCCGTTTGAGGGCCCCTGACGGCTGCCCCTGGGACCGGGCCCAGACCCACGAGTCCCTCAAGCCGGAATGCGTGGAGGAGGCCGCGGAGGTGGTCTGCGGGATCAATATCCTCACTAAGACCGGAAGGCCGGACAGCCTGATCGAGGAGCTGGGCGACCTGCTCATGCAGGTGGTCATGCACGCTCAGATTGCCGAGGAGGAAGGCCTCTTTACCATGGCCGATGTCCTGCACTGCGTCAATGAGAAGATGATCCGCCGCCATCCCCATGTCTTTGGAGAAAAGAGCCTGGAATATATCCGGAAGCTTGCCGGACCCCAGGCTATGACGGAAAGTCCCGCGGAGGAATCCTCTCTTGAGTACACCTCTCCGGAAGCTCCCATCCCGGCCGACTGGAAATACATCAAATCTCTAGAGAAAAAGGGCCGTGAATGGGAGGAAAAGTACCTGTTTGAGGCCTTTGACGAAGCCGGGGACCTGATCGGACAGGCCAGAACCAGAAAGCTGCGGGAAAGGTAAAAGATGATGAAGGTGTTTCCTTTTTTTCAGGATATGACAGACCGGACCTTCCTGGTCGTCGGGGCGGGCTCGATCGCCCGCAGAAAGATCAGGCTGATCCTGCAGTTCACGGACCGGGTCCTGGTCATCACAAACAGGAAGGCAGGTCCTGACCAGGAAGCAGGAGACCTGACCGCCTTTGAAGAGGCCGGCGCGGAGGTCCTGGACCGGGCCTTCAGGGACGAGGACCTGGAGATGGCGGATTTCTGCATCGCCTCCTCGGACGATTCCGCCCTCAACCACCATATCGCAGAGCTCTGCCTGCGCAGGGGTATACCCGTCAATGTGCCCGACGACCCGGCCTGGTGCAGTTTTTACCTGCCTGCCGTGATCAAAAAGGGAGACCTGATCATCGCCGTGTCGACGGGAGGGAAGAGTCCTGCCATGGCCGGCTGGCTGCGCAGACGGCTGGAAAAGGACCTGCCGGACCATATCGAAGAGATCCTGGATATCATGGGCCGGCTGCGGGAGTGGCTCCCGGACAGAGTGGCGGATTCCGGCAGGCGGGGAAGGATCTACAAGGAAGTTCTGGCCGCATTGACATGCGGGGAGCTCGAGGTCTCTGAGAACGGGGTAAGAGACTATGTGCTGAAGAAGCTGAAGGAGAATGGAAGCGGGGATCAGAAACAGGAGGAATTTCCCGCCGGCCCTTCCATTGGCCCCTGAAACCAGGATGGTTTATGGGATGTTGTTGCGACCATAATGGTCAAAAACATCTGTGTTCTGACAGGCGTTAGAAAAATGCAGGATAGACTGACAGGGTCAGTCAGGGTTCGGATACATAGAAATTGACCGGACGGGTTTCACAAAACTGACTGGAGTGGTATTGCCGTTTTGATGTTTTTGTTTCTGCCGGGAGGTATGATCATGACCTATCTGACTAATCTGATGATCATTCTGGGCAGCCTGATCATGCTGCTGAGTATTTTGCAATACGGGAATTTTCTTCGTAAGCGGGACCGGATCAAGGTCATCTCCGGCAGAAGAAACGTGCTCCTGGCCCCCTTTATCCTGATGATCCTCTTTCTTGCCGGATATATATGGATCGGGGCCGCAGGAAGGCCCTCCCCTATGGTCGGGGCCATCCTGTTCGGAGGCAGCATATTTGTTTTTCTGGCCATCCGACTCTTTTTTTCCGTCGTGGAACGCGTCTATGGCAATGAACTGCAGCGGTCGGCCCTGTATGAGGAGATGCGGGGAAATCTGGACCAGTATACCAGGGATGCCCTGGCTGTTTTCAGAGTCAATCTGACCGGGGACAGGATAGAAGAAGCAGACGGCCGGGATCTCTATGACAGCGACAGGACCTGCGGGACCTATTCCGGCCTGCGCATAGCCCGCGCCCCCTTCCTCCTGTCGAGGTTTGATCCCCCGGAGGACGCCGGGCTTTTCACCCGGGAGGGCCTGCTGGAGGAATTTCAGTCCGGCAGGACCAGTGCCCAGGAGATCCTGATTACAAGACGACAGGACGGCAGCGTCTGTTTTGTAAAGATTCGCGCCGCGCTTGCCGCCAAGCCCGGTTCCGGCGATGTGGTCGCTTTTATCACAGAGCAGAATTATGACCGGGAGATCGTCAATGAGACCATCCTGAAAAAGGTCCTGGCCGGCCAGTATGATATGATCGCCTACCTGGTCCAGGGACGCTATCATGTACTGATCGGCGAACCTGACCAGGATCATCAGAACTCGGTTTTCCCGCGGGAAAAAACCGGGAGCTATTCCGATTATATTTCCGGACAGGTGGAACCTGTGCTGGAAGGTTCCGGGGAGGAGCGGGAGGCGGCGCTTGCCTCGCTCTCTCTGGACCATGTCGAAGAGACCCTGCGCAGCCGGGATTTTTGTGAGTCCATGGTCGCGTGCAGGATCGGCGGGGAGACCTACTATAAGCGCTTTACCTACTACGTGGTCGACCGGGAGGCCGGCTTCTACATCCTGCTCAAGGCGGATATGACCTCGGTCCAGAAGGAGCAGATCCGCAGGACCAGGGAGCTGGCCGCCGCCCTGCAGGAGGCCCGGCGGGCCAGTGCCGCCAAGACAGCCTTCCTGTCCAATATGTCACATGACATCCGCACGCCCATGAATGCCGTGATCGGCTTCACCAACCTTGCCCTGCAGGCCCAGGACCCCGATGAGGTCAGCACCTATCTGGAAAAGATCATGGGCTCCAGCCGGCACATGATGGACCTGATCAACGATGTCCTGGAAATGAGCAGGATTGAGAGTGGAAAGATGGAACTGCAGGAGAGCCCCGCAGATCTGTACAGACTCATGGAGGAGGTCCGGGAGCTGTTCGAGCTGCAGATGCGGGAAAAATCGATCCGCTATCATGTCGACTGCACGGGCCTCAGGGACCGCTATGTCCTGTGCGACCGGGGAGCCCTCAGCCGCATTCTCTTCAACCTCGTCAGCAACGCGCTCAAGTTCACGCCCGAAGGCGGCCGGGTGGATGTCCTGCTGGATCAGGAGGAGGGCGGCGCAGACGGCGCCTGCTTCTGCTTCCGCGTCAGGGACACCGGGATCGGGATGTCCCCGGAGTTCGCGCAGAAGGTCTTTGATGCCTTTGAGCGGGAGCGCAGCTCCACGGTCAGCGGGATCCAGGGGACCGGGCTTGGCATGGCCATCACCAAACGCATCGTTGACCTCATGCAGGGGACGATTTCTGTCACATCCGCTCCGGGGAAGGGGACGGAATTTACGGTCCGCGTCCGGCTGAAAGCTGCTGAGGAGGTCCCGGTCCTGGAGACTGTGACAGAGTGCGGACAGGGAGAGGACATATTTAAAGGCATGAACCTGCTGGTCGTCGATGATATGGCCGTCAACAGGGAGATCGCCTCCATGATCCTGCAAAAGATGGGCTTTACCGTAGATACGGCGGCTGACGGCAAAGAGGCCGTGGATAGGATCGCCGCCTCGCCCCACTGCACCTACCAGGGCATTCTCATGGATATACAGATGCCGGTCATGGACGGATATGAGGCCTCCGAGAGGATCCGCGCCCTCTCTGATCCCTATCCCGCCCGGATCCCCATCATCGCAATGTCCGCCAACGCCTTCTCTGAGGACGTCAAGGCCTCCCTGGACGCGGGCATGAATGCCCACGTGGCAAAGCCGATCGATATCCCCCTCCTGCGCAGGACGCTGGAAGAGGTCCTGGGGCCTGTCTGTCTGAAGATGAAAAAGAAGCGGTCTGCTGCCGGAAAGGATCCGGGGGGCCATTCCGGCGAGCATCATGCCGAAAAGGACGAAAACTTCCCGAATTGAGCGCTGAAAGCTAAAAAATTTCTAAAAAGTTACGCAATTGTTACAAAAAAAGTTGAATAATAGAGATGAATTCTTTATAATCGGAAGGTGGCAAATTCGATTCCATTAAGAAAGACCATTTTAATGATCCATTTTCATTGAAATCGTAAAAGAATGATTTGAGAATTCAGCTTTCTGCTAAATGGATGACCCCCGCCCTGTGAAAAAACAGGCGGGGGTTATAAATGTGCGGTCCGGACAGGGCCGGAGATTATGAGGTTTTTTTCTATTGATCAATAAACATTTTAAAGCCGGAAAAAATGTCACAGCCGCAAGGCGCCTGGCGGCGATCCTGATGACCGGAACGCTGGCCGGAGCGGTCGCGGCCGGAAGCGCGGCTCCCACCTATGTGTCCGCCGCGACCTGGCAGGAGAACGCCAACTATATTTTTGACTATCTCACACAGAGACTGAACTACTCGGAGGCTGCAGCCTGCGGGATCATGGCCAATATCCGCTGCGAATCCACCTTCAATCCCCATGCATGGAACGCGGGCGGCGGCAGCTACGGTCTCTGCCAGTGGACCGGAGGGCGCTACAGCCGTCTGCGCAACTGGTGCGGATCCAACGGCTATGATTATACGACGATTGACGGACAGCTGGCCTATCTGCAGTTTGAGCTGGAAAACAACTATACGGGCGTGGAGAGCGTTCTGCGATCCGTGGAAAATACCCGGGACGGGGCTTATACGGCCGGCCAGTACTACTGCTACCATTTCGAGGCGCCTGCCAGCCGCGGCAGTGTGTCCGTCTATCGCGGCGGACTGGCCAGCGGGACCTACTGGGATTCCTACCGGCCTGCCGAATGGTATGAGGACGACGGAGTCTGGCACTATGTGCTCCGGGACGGCTCCTACCAGACAAAGTGGCTGACCCTGGAGGATGAGACCTTCTATTTCGACGAGGACGGCAACCGCATCAGCGGCTGGCAGACCATCGACGGAAGCCGCTATTTCTTTGACGAAGAAGGCGTGATGGTCACCGGCTGGTACAAGATGGACGGCCGCAGCTATTATTTTGCCAAAGACGGCGCCCTGGTCACCGGAGTGGCCAAAGACCAAGACCAGATCTATCTGGTAGATGAGACGGGGGCGGTGCAGGCCTCCGCCGATATGAAGGAATATGCTCCTGTCTGGATTGCCCAGGCGGAAAAGAGAAAGGAAGAGGAGGAAGCAGCCCTCGCCCTGGCACAGACCGGGGATCAGGAAGAGACTGCGGCCGGTTCGTCCGCCACAGCCTCAGCGGCCGCGCAGGACAGCCTGGATAGCCAGGCGGCCCCTGCATCAGGAAGGGATGCGCTCACGGCAGATCTGCCTGCTGCGGCCTCCACCGGCCTGCAGACCGCCTATGCGGAGTCCGCTTCGGCGGCTTCATCAGGATCAGAGGCCGGCAGCTCCGCGCTGTCTGAGGGCCATCTGAGCGCCTCTGCGGGCACATTCGCCGAAGAGACGACACACAGCAACACCGGCATCCCCGGAATCCTTCCGGGCGGCGCCCGGGCAGACGCAGCCGGACAGACCGCAGCTGAGACCGCCCCCTCGCTTCTGAGCAGGCTGGCCGAAAGCTTTTCCGGCGGAACCGAAGGAAATGCGGAGAGGAAGGATGCCATCCCTGCCCCTGCTCCCGCAGAGACGGCTGAGACAGCAGACGATTCCGCGGCCCTGCCCACAGCAGAGCCCGCCGCGGAGGAAGCCTCAGGCGGATTCACAGACGAGGCCGCGGCCCTGACTACGACAGA